>RGHD01000050.1 GCA_010024385.1 Actinomycetota bacterium
ACTGACCTATTGGCACCTGCGGCTTACATCTATGCCATAGCCAGTTCCTAAGCTTGGAATAAATTAAAGCCGCATTGCGTTATCTCGCTCGAACCTGCCAAATGGGGGTTCACCGAAGGCACTGAGGTCGATAGGGCTGACCCACAACTGCTACGGTCCAGTGTCTGTAGGTATCTCGCTAACTAAAGGAGAAATCTAATGACATACACACTTGTAAGAAACAAACAGGGAGCAAATTTCCCTTCTATCTCAAACCTATTCCCAAATCTTGCCTCATGGTCAGTTGGATTTGATCGTGAATGGCGACTTTTGGAAGATATGCAGAATAGGTTGATGGGTGGAACCTCTTCATATCCTCCATACAACATTAAGCAGTACTCAGATGACCGCTACCAAATTGAAATGGCAGTTGCTGGGTTCTCAAAGTCAGAGCTAGGCATTGAACTTCATAACAATCAATTAACAATTGAGGGTTCAAAGCAAGCTGTCGAAGAATCTGAGGAAAATGCATATGTCTACCGTGGAATTGCAGCACGACAATTCCGTCAAACCTTTGCCTTGGCCGATCATGTCAAAGTCCTAGGTTCAGAACTCAAGGACGGGATCCTCATTGTCGATCTCGAGCGTGATGTTCCAGAGGAAAAGCGTCCTCGCCAGATCGAAATAAAGTAAAGGTAGTAGACACAACTCGTTAAATCGCCTGTGTGCCAGGCTTACCTATCTGCCTGGCACACACGCGATTTTCGATTTCACTATCAAAGATTAAATTTTTCAAAGTCAGCGGCTCCAAATCACACCCGTGGGGGACCTAGATACTTACCAAATGAAGGCTGACTGGAATGAATCTAGTCACTGCTCTCACTTGGATAGTATTGTCTCCTCTCTGGGACCACTTGTCCCTAAGGATGGGGGCACCTAATTGGCAGAAGTATTTAAAAACCGTGTCTTAGTGTTAGGTGGGGGCTCAGTTGCTCAAACTGTAGTTCCCCTTCTTATCAAACATGAAGTTCAAGCACACCAAATTACAATAGTTGATAAGCGTGACACCCGAGAAAGATTTAAAGAATCAATTGCCCAAGGGGCAACTTTCATTATTGATGAATTAACTCAACACAATATCTCCCAATTTCTCTCAAAATACCTTACTGCAGGCGACTTTCTACTTGATCTTGCATGGAATATAGATGCAAATGAGATCATTGAATGGGCCCATAACAATGGAACGCTCTACCTCAACACCTCACTTGAGCTTTGGGATCCAAATTCAAATCCAGCCGCTCGCACTCCACAAGAGCGCACACTCTATTACCGTCATATGAAGTTAAGAGAACTCACAGATACTTGGAAAAATAGTGGGCCAACGGCCATTGTTGAGCATGGAGCAAATCCAGGTTTGGTCTCAAGCCTGACCAAAAAAGCTCTGGTTGAGATTGCTGAAAAATCTATCTCTGAGAACGCAGATTTGCCTGGAGTCTCAGTGGCATTGGCACAAGAAAATTATCCAGAACTTGCTAAATGTCTCGGTGTTAAAACTATTCACATAGCCGAGCTAGATACGCAGATAAGTGATAAGCCAAAAAAACTTAATGAATTTGTCAATACTTGGTCAGTTGAAGGATTTTTTGAAGAAGGCATCGCACCAGCGGAGTTGGGATGGGGGACACATGAGAAAAATCTTCCCCCTAAAGCTTTTACCCATCCTAAGGGACCCAAAAACCAGATTGGAATTGCGCAACCAGGTGCTACGACATGGGTTCGATCTTGGGTCCCATCTCAAGAAAATACAGGAATGGTCGTGCGACATGGTGAGGCTTTCACAATCTCTGATTATTTAACTGTTTGGGAAAATGGAGAAGCAATTTATCGCCCGACTGTTCACTATGCCTATAGACCAAGCGATGCAGCAAGAGCAAAATCAATGGGATATCACATCAAATCAACGCATTATGAATGATGAAATTATTGAAGGCGAAGATCGGCTCGGGGTTTTACTAATGGGACACCAATATAAGTGTTGGTGGACTGGTTCATTATTAGATATTCATTCAGCCCGAAAACTCATTCCTGGTCAATCTGCCACCACCGTGCAAGTTGGATCAGCTGTTTATGCAGCTGTAGCTTGGGCTATGCACAATCCTAATAGGGGCTACTTAGTTCCAGATGATCTTCCATGGCGCGAGATTTTGGCTTATGCAGATAAATACTGGAACTTTGTATCATTTCAATCTGACTGGGATCCAATATCAACTAGAAATGATCTCTTTAAAGGATATAACGGTCGAAATTATGATCTCGAAGATCCATGGCAATTTACTAACTTTTTAGCTTAAAAACCTTACTTGAACTTAAAATTCTCATAAATAAGTAAGGTCGGCAAGCTTTTAATTCTCCTAAGTTAGCCTTTGCTGTGCTACAGGATGTAGGGAACCCAGTTGTATTTGCTTACCTTAAGAAATGCTCAAGTTCTTGCATATGAGAGTGAGTCCCTACAGTAAGAGAGTTTTGTTTGGCTATTGGGGATTCTTGACTAAGCAAAATGGATGGCCTTCTGGATCTAAATAGACCCTAAAGTTTGTGCCTGGTTGCACAGGATGCCTCTTAGCACCGATTGCCAAAATCTTGCTTTCACCAGTATCTAGATCTTTCACATGGAAATCAAAGTGAAGCTGTTGGGGAATAGGGCCTTCTGGCCAAGTGGGTGGGATGTAGTTGGCAACTTTTTGAAAGGCCATCATGCGCACACCGTTATGGAATAAATCTACCCATTCCACTTTATCTTCAGAACCCTCTAACTCTCCTACTTCCCAACCAGTTAGCTCTGCATAGAAACGGGCAAGAGATGCTGGGTGGGCGCAGTCAACGGCGGTGTAAACATGATGAGCGATTGACATGAGTGAAAGTCTAGAGCGCACTACCTAAAAGTTGGAATACCCTAGCGCCTATGACACTGCATCCTCAGGCCAAAGCCTTTCTTGATTACACAGCCATCAACAACCCATTGCCAGCCGATGCAACGTTAGAAGAGCGGCGAGCAGATGCTGCTGATTACTTAAAGTATGCAGGCCCTCTCTCTGAGGATGTTCATACTGAACATACTTATTTCACTTCACCCACAGCAGATCTTCATGCAGTCATTTATCGTCCTAAGAACGTTAAACCCAACGCACCCGCTCTCGTTTATTTCCATGGTGGTGGTTGGGTCTTTAGTTGGACACTTCGCTATGCCCCGCAGATGACCAATATCGCAGCAGAGACTGGCTTTGTAGTAATTGGCATCAACTATCAAAAAGCGCCAGAGCATCCATTCCCAACACCTTTTGATGATTGCTATGCAGGTCTACTCTGGGTTGCAAAGAATGCTGCGCGCTTTGGAATTGATCCAACAAAGATTGGCGTGGGAGGCGATAGCGCTGGAGGCAACTTAGCTGCAGCAGTTGCACTTAAGGCCGCTGACACTGGCGATGTCAAACTTGCTTATCAAATGCTTATTTACCCTTGTCTTGATACTAATTTTCAATCACAGTCCTATCTTGCCCATGAAACGGGTTTTGGTTTAGAAAGTGTAGGAATGCAGTGGTGTTGGAACCTCTATGTTCCACAGGCGCACATGAACAACAAATATGCCATCCCAGCTCGGGCAACAACGTTTAACAATCTTGCACCAGCCATTATTGGCTTAGCAGAGCATGATGTCTTGCGCGATGATGGTGCTAACTACGCAGCTGCGCTAGAAAAGGCTGGTGTCCCAGTCGTGCTCAAAGAGTATCCAGGAATGATTCATGGTTTCTTTGGTCATGGATTTATGGTTGATGATGCATACAACCTTCGCAGATGGCTCAGTGAGCAGATTGTGAAAGCTGTTCAATAATGCTTGAGGCACACACCCTCCTTGTTGCTGGCTGTTTATTTCTAGGAGCAATTCTCTACACATCTGTTGGCCATGCAGGTGCATCTGCCTATATAGCCGTTATGACCCTCTTTAATCTTCCCCCCGTAGTGATAAAACCAACTGCGCTTACTCTTAACATATTTGTCTCATCTTTTACCGCACTTCGCTATATAAAAAGTAATTTCTTCAATAAGACTCTATTCCTTTATTTAAGTGTGGGTTCTGTACCTGCAGCATTTATTGGTGGGCGCATTAATCTACCCAGTGATGTGTATAGGCCAGTAATTGGTGTTCTGCTTTTGTTATCTGGTCTGCGCTTTCTAGTGCAAGCATCACAAACTGATAAAGTACAAAGAGAAGTAAATAAGCCTCTAGCAATCTTTATGGGCGCATGCGTTGGTTTGCTCTCTGGAATTACTGGCACAGGCGGCGGAATATTCCTCTCTCCCCTGATTATTTGGTTAGGTTGGGTAAGTGTTAAGGTTGCTAGCGGAACTGTTGCGGCCTTTATCTTTGTTAACTCAACTGCTGGATTACTTGGCAACTTTCAGTCAACTTCATCTCTTCCAAGTGAACTGCCTGTTTTTTTAGTGGCCGTACTACTTGGAGCATCTATTGGCACACGCTTTGGAATCAAAAAATTCTCATCAGTGGGTGTGAAGCGGGCTTTGGGCGTTGTCCTACTAATAGCTGGAGCTAAGTTCGTACTTTCTTAAGCAAGTAATTCAGCAAGCAGAGTTTCCACGCGATTTTTGATTTCATCTCTAATCACTCGCACAGATTCAATTCCCTGACCTGCTGGATCCTCTAAGACCCAATCTTCATAGCGCTTGCCTGGATAAAACGGGCAAGCATCTCCGCAGCCCATTGTTATCACTGCATCAGATGCCTGAACTGCCTCTGGTGTGAGGATCTTTGGAACATTGTTTGCAATATCAATGCCAAGTTCAGCCATCGCTTCAATTGCAACAGGATTAATTGAATCCTTTGGCGCAGAGCCGGCAGAGAGAACTTCCACACGATCTTGTCCTAGCTCCTTCATGAAGCCTGCTGCCATTTGAGAACGGCCAGCGTTATGCACGCAAACAAAAAGTACGGTGGGTTTATTTCTCACGAGTAAGAACCTTTGCTAAGCCCAAACCAATAAGAGCGCCGAGTACTTGAGCAGCGATGAATTTGGGTGCGCACTCTGGGGCAATTCCAGCAAAAGAATCACTAAAGGTTCGACCAATGGTGACTGCAGGGTTTGCAAAGGATGTGGAGCTGGTGAAGAAGTAAGCACTTCCGATCCAAGCAGCAACGGCTGCCGGTATTACAACAAGGTTTTTCTGGTTAACCAAAAGATTGATTAGAAGGATTAAACCGGCAGTGGCAACAATTTCGCCAATATAGAGATTGCCACCTGAGCGAATCTTTGTAGAGGCTTCAAGTAAAGGATAGCTAAACATTGCATTTGCCAACATGGCACCTGTTATCGCACCTAGTGCTTGGGCAAATATGTATTGAATAAATTGAACCGTTGCGCTCTTACCTTCAATCAGATCAACCATTGTTACAACTGGGTTGAAATGTGCTCCGCTAATTGGTGCCAAAATTGTGATTAATACATACAAGCCAAATACAGTTGAAATCGTATTAATAAGCAGTTGCACGCCAACATCTTGGGAAAGGTTTGTTGCCATGATACCTGAACCAACAACGATTGCCACTAAAAACGCAGTGCCAAGAAACTCGGCAAACACCTTCTTCATGATTGCAGGGTACATGCATTGGGTAAACACATGGTGAACAAAGAGAAAACCCCATCAACCAAAGTGGCTGATGGGGGTTTCTTTAAACCTAATTATGAAACAGCAATGATATCCACAACGAAAATCAGAGTTTCATTTGGGCCAATAGGACCTGAACCATTTGGACCATAACCAAGATCTGCTGGAATGACCAGTAAGCGACGTCCACCAACTTTTGCACCAGGTAGTCCTTGTTGCCATCCAGCGATTACACCAGAAAGAGGAAACGTTGCTGGTTGTCCGCCAGACCATGAAGATTCAACAATTGAACCGTTTGACCAAGTCATCAGTGTGTAATGAACTGTCAGAGTAGAGGAGGCTAAAACTTCTGTGCCTGTTCCAACGATGATGTCTTGTGTTTGAAGAGTTGTTGGAGGAGTGCCCGTTGGCGCAGTAATTGTTGGTGCTTCACCAGCATTAGCTGTTACTGCCGGTAGGCCATTAGATGATGTCTCTGCCACTATGTCTTTT
>RGHD01000006.1 GCA_010024385.1 Actinomycetota bacterium
AAGAAGACTCCTCTTTTATAATTCGATAATGCAAAGTGGAAAAAATTTAGAAATCCAATTTCTAGCTTATGGATGGGGCCTAGGCCTTACTCTGAAGTTAAATGGCTTCCAAGTCTTTGGGATCAGTGTCCTGCTTTATGCCGCGCAAGTTATTTTGAGCGGACTGTGGCTAAGTAAGTTCAATTATGGACCATTTGAGTGGGTCTGGCGATGCGTCACGTATTGGAAAATTCTTTCAATTGAGGCTTAACTTAATCTTTCCGGCTTATAGGGCGACTCTTCTCTTAGAATTACGAAATGGAATCGTTTTCAAGTAAAGGCATAAAAAATGGCCTTGGCATAAGAGGAATAATTGGCGCAATAGGCCTAGGTTTTATCTGCCTCTATCAGCCACTCTTTGTAACTAGTTCGAGCTTACTGTGGGCAAAAATATTGCTTGTTCTTGCTGCAGCCGTATATGTCGCCTTCTCCATAATTTGGGATAGAAAATTCCTACTGCTTACTAATGTTCAATTAATAGCTGCTGTAATGCTTCTCGGCATTTCTGTTGCAACCGGAGAATTCCTATTTATTGCTTTGGGGTTATTTCTTCACGCAATTTGGGATTTATGGCATCTAGCAACTCAAAAAAGATATGTGCCATGGTGGTACGCAGGGGCATGTGTTTATGTTGATCTGGCAGCTGTGGCATTAATTTTGGTGAATCAATGACCACCAAAGTATCGGGCTTATAGGGCGACTCTTCTTTATTTGAACTATTTAAACGCAGAGAATATAATTTTGGAATGAATTTTCCCCACCTTTATTCTGTTGAACGTCAATTTAATGTTTCTGTCGACAAACTTTGGCACGCGTGGACAGATGCTTCTGCTCTTGAAGTGTGGCACCACCCGGTTGGAATGAGCTGTGTACCTGGATCGACTCATTCTGAATTGGAAATTGACGGATTGTGGGCTTACGCAGTACAAGTTCCCGGTCGAGAATCTATTTCATATTTCTTCGGTAAATATACTTTAATTCAAGAGAATCTTCGGTTCGAGCACTCAATGCACTACACGGAATCTAAGAATGAATTTGAAGATAAAGATTTCAATACCCCGGCACATCAAATATCAGTTGAATTTGAATCTCGGGGAGATAAATCGTGGTCGAAATTTAGCCAATATGGTGAAGCGCCAGAAGGGCAAGTAGCTCTGATGGCTCAAGGAATTGAAAGTTACTTTGATTCTTTAGACGCGTTCCTAAAATCTTAGACAAATTTTCTTCCAGCTTATAGGGCGACTCTTCTTTATCGTGCCTTGATTCAGAACCCTTGTTCTATCGCTAGCCAGGAATCTGGATGAGCTAACTCAGAAAAACCTAAATCTTTGTAGACACCATGAGCATCACGTGTTTTTAAAAGTAGCCTAAAAGCAGGAAGATGGTTGAAATAATCAATCGCTGCCTTTGTGATTGCATGGCCAACACCTTTTCCTCTTGAATTAGGTTCAACATAAACATCACACAACCAACCAAATGTGCATGTGTCAGTAACTAATCGTCCAACGCCAATGAAACTATTGTCATTATCAATTATTGAAATAGGAATGGAATTTGCAAATGATTGCTTTACTACCTCCGGATCACGGCCAAAAGCCCAATATGAGTCCTTTGTCAGCCATTCAATCACCTTGGGTAGGTTCAAATCGGTTGGGTCATAGCTAATTTTCATGCATCAGATAATACCTCTTAAATTTTGAGTAAATGTTGACAACTCACTTCAACCACAAATCTGGCATTAAAGGATGTTTTACTTTTGGACTTTAAATTAGGGATACTAAAATTGTAGTGCGATGGACTTATTACAGAAGATATAGCTCTACCTAAATCTAAGTGATCAGATTGAACCCAGTTAGGTATTTCTTGGCTACCAGCACCTTTTTCTAGTACACATTTGCAGCATTCAAGTCCAACTTTATCACCTATTTCACCCTAGGCACGCTACAGAAATTTAATTCATGGCTGACTAACTGGCTGTGCCCGCAACTTGGCGTCATTTTCAATTTATAATGCATTTATGACTATTGGACTTAATCGCCTCCTAGCTCACATGGCATGGGCAAATCAGAAAACTATTGCCCATCTGCAAACACTTCCCGAAGCCTGCCTTAGCGCATATGCAACTAATCCCGAGTGGCATGCTGCAGAGATTATTTATCACATTGTTGATTCAGCTGATCACTACGCTTTTCGCATCAGTGGCATCCCAGCACTTACTAAACCAGGGGAGCCCTGCATTGATGATGTGAAAGTGATTGCAGACCTAACACGCCTTAAAGAGCAAGCAGCGATTGTGGACAAAGCCTTACTTGAGTGCGTGAAGTTAGAAGATGTTCAGATTGAGTTTAAGAACTATGAAGACAAAATGGTTAAAAGGTGGCGCTCAACCATCCTCTCACAAGCCATCCATCACGCCACCGAGCATCGAGCTCAGTTGGCATCTGCCCTAGAGGCAAAAGGCTTTAAGCCAATGGATCTAGATGAGTTGGATCTGTGGGCCTTTGAGATTGAAACAGAGTCTAAGTAAGTTCTTAACTCTAAGTTTTATTTCATTACGTGAGGTATTCTCATTCCCATGGCCTGGTTTCTGCTTTCAATTGCAATTGTTGCTGAAATTGCAGGGACTCTATTTTTAAAGGCCAGCGATGGGCTTAGCAAACTTTGGCCATCTCTTGGAGTTGCACTCGGATATGTGATCGCCTTCTCACTTATGGCTATTTCCCTTAAGAAATTAGAAGTCGGGATTACCTATGCCATCTGGTCTGGGGTGGGAATTATGGGAGCAGCTATTGGTGGGGCAATTTTCTTTGATCAGCAACTTTCCAGATTAAATATTATTGGTATGGCAATCATTATTGTTGGCGTAGTAGTAATGAACCTAGGCGGGGTAGGTCACTGAGCCCATATCGCATCATGGACATATTGAGCTAATCCTTTTACTCGTCCGTCGTAGTACTCCTTAAAGCGTGGGTCTTCTACATACATCACTGCCAAGTTCTTTTGCATCTCAATGGAGCAGTCATAAAACCATTTTGTAATTGCGGCCCGATGAGCAATGACCGCCTCTTTAGTTTTGGGGGAGTCAATGGGAAGGCTATTGCCAAAAGCATAAACAAATAGCTCAGTTGCAGCTTCTTGATCTACTTTTGCTGCTTCAAAATCTGCCTTGGAGTATTTAGAAGTTTTAGACTTTGATTGACGATAGGCATCAGTATTGCCCCATCGTGCTTGGACTTCTTCCTCATACAGACTCATGATTAGTTAAGAACGGCGATGATAGCTCCAGCAATTGTTAAGTTCATTGCATCATTGGCGGTTTCAATGATCCAAACTTTTAGGTTCTCTCCACCAAAGAGGCGGTGGGAGAGGGATGAAAACATAGAAATACCAACACCGAGAGCAAAACCAACACCTGCGCCATTGAGAGCACCAAAGTTTGCATCATGGAGTTGTAAGGAGTTAATGATGACTCCCAAAGTCAAAGTCTGGATTAATACGCCAAGAATGGTTCCGCCAAAGAGAAGAGCTGGCTTGTTTTGTTCACCAGTGAGTTGACCACTGAGGTTGCCTTTAGCTTTCATCCAGACTGGATAGAAAGTCTTTGGTCCAAACCAAATTGCACCGCTGATGAATGAGACGACAAAAGCTGCAAGTACTGCGAGAAGGTTCAAGCCTGTAAATGTCATGCCTAAATCGTACAGAATCAACTGTAATTTCTTGAATTAATACTAGGTGTTTTATAATTTCGGTATGAAATTTCTTGTCTCAGTCATTGATAGCCAAACACGATCACCTCACACACCGCAAGAGATACAGGCTATTGATGATTTCAATGACAAGCTCTCTGCCAATGGCCAGCGCATCTTTGCTGGTGGTCTAGAATCACCAGATTCTGCAATAGTTTTTGATAACCGTAATGGTGCTAATAAAAGTAGCGAAGGACCATTTATTTCATCCGATGAGTTCTTTAGTGGTTTTTGGATCATTGAGGCAGAGTCTTTGGAGATTGCCAAGGAACTTGCCGCCGAAGGCTCTAGAAGTTGTAACAGAAAAGTAGAGCTACGCCCATTACTGGGGTAATAAGTAGCTTTTTGCTGACAAGTTTTACTTTATACAAAAGCTTTCCAAGATAGGCTTAAGTAATGTCGATGCCAGCTATGACCAATCGTGAAGCGATTCGAGTCGGGCTACCTATCTTCATTACAGCAATCAATATGCGGGCTGGATTAACGATTATGAGCCCGCTTTATCCGATTCTAAAAGAGCAGTACAACTTGAGCTCTTTCCAACTCTCCTTTTTAACTTCTCTTTCGGTTCTTTGCTTTGCAGGCAGTGCCTTCTTAATGCCACTTGTGGGCAAGATTGGCGGAACCAACAAGGTTATTGCATGGACACTGACGGTTTTATCTGCTGCAATTTTCCTTCGCACAGTTGGTAACGTGCCAATGCTCTTTATCTCATCTGTAACTGTTGGCATTGCAATTGCAGTTCTTAACTTCTCTTTGCCTGTCTGGGTGAAGGAGAACGCTCCTGATCATTCAGGACTCTTAACCGGAATTTACATAACAATCATGGGCACATTTGCCGCACTCTCTGTGGCAGTGGCCGTACCACTTGCGCAGGCAAGTGCATGGGGCTGGCGCTTATCGATGATTCCTTGGTTAGTAATTGGTGTGATTTCATCTGGCTGGTGGTTACTGCGGATTTCAAAATCTAAGGAATCAGGGCACATGGAAGTGAGCTCTAAGTTTCATAGGGCTCTTTTTAAAAAACCTGGCGCGTGGAGCATTTCAATCTTCTTTGGTCTGCAATCCATGCTTTTCTATGGCACAGCAACATGGCTACCAACAATCTTGGTTTCTAAGGGTTACACCCTTAGCCATGCCGGATTAGCTGTCTCGATTACTGGCTTTCTTGGTTCTGCTATTGGTATTGCAGCACCGCACTATGCATCCAAGTTAAAGAACATGCGAATGTTCTTATTCTGGATGGGCATCATGGTTGCAGCCAGTTTTGCTGCAGTGATTTTTGATAGCGGTTGGCGATTAATCATCTGGCTACTCATCTCTAATGTCGGACTCTCAGTCACTTTTCCTCTTTCTCTCCTACTCACAGTTACGCGCAGTATTGATGCGGGGGAGACTCGATCACTTTCCATCATGGCTCAATCCATTGGTTATCTCATGGCCGCCTTTGCCCCTGGAATCGTTGGAGCGATCTTTGATATCACCTTGAGTTGGAGCGCAGCATTGCTCGTGCCAGTTGCACTTGGAATATCCCTTGCTTTTGTTGGCTACTTTGCAGGAAAAGCCGAAAAGATAGAGATATAGGGGCTATAGAAAGCTTGGCCAGTTACCATTGTGCATTAACTGCGGAATGAAAAGGTGTTCACTTTGTTTGAATCAATAGTTCTGGGGATCGTTCAAGGTCTTACAGAGTTTCTACCTATTTCATCTAGTGCCCACCAGCGCATTGTTGGAGAGTTCTTTAGCAATGCCCAAGATCCAGGAGCTCGCTTCACCGCAATTACTCAAATTGGCACAGAGTTAGCCGTTCTCATCTTTTTTAGAAATGACATCAAAAACATTGGTTTAGCTTGGTTTAATCAAGCTGTATTACGCAAAGAATTAAATGCAGATCATAAACCGCTAGCTCGCATGGGCTGGCTCATTATTGTAGGTAGCCTTCCAATCGTTTTCTTGGGTTATCTTGGTAAAGACATTATTACCAATGATTTCCGCTCACTTTGGCTCATTTCTTCTTCTTTGATTGTCTTCGGTGTGATTCTTGGATTAGCAGATCACTACGGAAAGAAAGAGAAGGGCTTGAGTGAACTCAACGTGAAACACGGCATCCTTTACGGTCTAGCCCAATCACTAGCTCTGATCCCAGGTGTTTCTCGCTCTGGTGCAACGATTGCAATGGGTCGCTATCTCGGTTACACCCGCGAGGCTGCGCTGCGCTATTCATTCCTCTTAGCTCTGCCAGCAGTCTTTGGCAGTGGCTTCTATCAACTCAAAGATGCTTTTGGTTCAGGCGCTTCTAATGTTTACACCTTGCCTCAAACTTTTATTGCAACTGCAATTGCCTTTGTTGTTGGCTACGCCGTCATTGCCTGGCTACTAAAGTTTGTAACAACAAAGTCCTTCATGCCCTTCATCATCTACAGAATCGCACTTGGAACTACAGTGTTGGTCCTATTGAGCGCCGGTATTATTAATCCATGAGCAAGGCACAAATCACTGCGCACCTAAAGAAATTTGATAAAGCTCAACGAGACATCTTGAGCCAGCTTCGCAAAGAGATCCTAGAAGAGCTACCAACTGCCAAAGAGATCATTAAATACGGTATTCCAACCTTTGCAATTGAGGCAGTGCCCATTCTTGGCTTTGATGGATATAAAGCCCATAACTCACTTTTTCCTTATAGCGGCTCCACAAATAAGTATCTAGAAAAAGAGTTAGCTAAATACGTTCAGACCAAAGGCTCTATTCATTTTGCACTAGATAAGCCCTTTCCACGCACACTACTAAAGAAGATTATTAAGGTAAGAATCACTCAAATCAATGCTTCCTATCCCAACAAGGGCGGGGAGTACTTAGAGTTCTATGGCAATGGCGTGCTCAAAGCTAAAGGAAAAATGAAGCAGGGCAAACTACATGGCTATTGGGAGTGGTTTAGAAAAGATGGAACCAAGCTGCGCTCTGGCACATTTGCGGCAGGGGAGCAGTCAGGTTTATGGACTACGTATGATCAAAGCGGTAAGGCGTATAAGAAAACTAACTTTCCAAGTTAACTTCCTGGGCTCACCGTCGACATATTGAAATCTTTAATCACTAGTGGTGGAACTGACATATTGGACATATCACCAGCCCATTCACGTGGTTGAGTCCATTCAGATGCACCAGCATGTGCGATGCGGGATAGGGCTGAAACCGGTGAATCATTCCAACGGAAGTTATTGGTTGCACCAACTACTTCGCCACCCTTAACGTGATAAACACCGTCACGAGTTAAGCCAGTTAGAAGCAGTGAGTTGGGATCAACCATACGGATATACCAGAAGGTTGTAAGGAGAAGTCCGTTATCAACTTTCTTCACTAGATCTTCTAGTGTTCCACTCGCTCCATCAACGCTCATGACTAGGTTTTCACCGATTGGTGTGAAATCAAGGTTAGTCAGCTTTGCTGAAGCTCGAGTTTGAACGAGAGATTGCAAGACACCATCTTTGAGCCAATCAACGCGCTTAATTGGTTGACCATTATCAAAGACAGATGAGAATGGTGAGCTCACAGCGGTTGCTACAAAATTAGATGCAGGTAGTTGCTTGAAATCAGGATCGGTAAAGAACTGCAGAGAAACATTTGAAAGTTTCTCACCGATGCGAGTTCCGCCACCTTTTTTAGAAAATACTGATTGACCTTCATGAGCATCGCGAGCAGTTGATACCCACATCATGTAAGTGAAGAGATCTGCAACAGAGCCTGAAGGCAATATGGTGTCATAGCGACCTGCTGGAAGTTCTACTTTTGTGCCCTGCCAGGTTAAACGTTGGCGAATTTGGGCATCGATATTTGCAACAGAGACATCTTTAAAGTCGCGAGTTTCAACGCCAGCCCATGTGGAGCGTGAGCGATTATGAGACTTTCCAGTCATCTCAACGCGACCAACTGGTGAATCCTTGCGCAAGCGCAACCCACCCTTTGATCCAACCCAGGTTGTTTCATTGGTGTGTTCTGAATATCCGAATAATTCAATCTTGTCGGCAACTGAGCGAGAGAACATATCGCCTAAGGCTGGAGCAAAAGTTGAAAATACTTCTGGTCCTGTTGGAACGTGAGCGCCTGACCAATCACCGATAGATACATTTGTAGCAAGTGGTGCGTAATCATCGGCTGGACCTGATGCCTTTGCTGCTGCAATGGCCTCTTCCAGAAGCTTTGGCACATCTGAAAGTGAGACATCTGTGCGAGATACGCCACCAGATGCCATGCCGCCATCAACGGCAACGAAGGCGATAACTGTAACGCTGCGCTCTTGGATGACACCATTAGTAGTTAATGTGCTGCCGGCCCAACGTAGGTTGGCTTGCGTCTTATCGCGCACAACAACAATGCAGTCATCACATGTTGCAGCCGATGTAATCTTTTCAATTAGATCTTGAGCAGAAATCATTTTCCAGCCTCCGCAACAGTATTGAGAATGTTTACTTTGTCGAAGATTGCCGCTGGGCAACCATGACTTACCGCTGCAATCTGACCTGGTTGGGCTTTACCGCAGTTAAAGGCTCCGCCAAGAACATAGGTTGAAGGTCCACCAACAACCTTCATGGAGCCCCAGAAATCAGTTGTCGTTGCTTGATAAGCAACATCCTTTAGTTGACCATGCATATCAATAGACCAGGACTTATCACCCTTAATGATGATTCCATCTTCCATTGACGCCACCATTTCCTCATAAGTTGGACCTTTTGGATTTGGTTGCAAAGAAACGTTAGGCATGCGCTGGATTGGCACGTGGGCGGGAGAATCTGCAAAGGCGCATCCGTTGCTTCGATCGCGATTAACACGGGCAGCGATGCGACGATCTAACTGATAACCAACAAGAACACCATCTTTAATAATGTCCCAGCGCTGGGCAGCAACACCTTCATCATCAAAGCCCACGGTGCTAAGGCCATGAGGTGTAGCGCGATCGCCAGTGACATTCATCAGCTTTGAGCCATATTGGAGCGTATTTAACTTATCAGGTGTGGCAAAAGATGTTCCTGCATAGTTGGCCTCATAACCAATTGCTCTATCTAGTTCAGTTGCATGGCCAATCGACTCGTGAATAGTTAACCAAAGATTTGATGGATGAACTAACAAGTCATAGCGACCAGGTTCAACAGAAGGTGCTGCAACTTTTTCAGCCAAAAGAGAGGGAAGTTCAGCAATTTCATCATCCCATTTCCAATGGGAGTTACCCATCCACTCCCAGCCAAAACCGGCAGGTTGTGCCAAGGTGCGCATGGATTCAAAGCCATGATCGCCAATAGAGATTGCTTCAATCTGAGTTTGAATGCGCACGCGTTGCTGTGTGGTACTAGTGCCATATGAATCGGCGTAGTGCTTTTGTTCTTTAACAAACATGGTGTGGGCAGATGTGTGATTAACGTTTGCACTTTTGAGTAGGCGACTACTTAAATCTGCTAGGCGATCTTTCTTTTCTGAGTCAGAGACTGAGAATGGATCGATTTCATACTCAGATACCCAAGTTTGGTTTGCATACACAGGCTCTGTTACAAGTGAAACTAACTCTGTCGAGAGTGGCTTTGATGTCTTAGCCATAGCAACTGCAGTTAATGCAAGTTTCTTGGCAACATCTACAGAGATTTCAGGAGATGAAGCAAAGCCCCAAGCTCCATTGACGATAACGCGAACGCCTAAACCGGCATTAGTCTCATCACTTTGCGTCTCAGGACGAGCATCTCGCAGTGAAAGCAAACCATTGCGCGTGCGCTCTATTCGCACGTCAACATGGGATGCACCGGCATCTTTTGCGGTGCTAATGGCGGCATCACTAACTGCTGCTAGTGGAAGGGCAATGAAATCTGCATCAACGTTTTTATTCACCCCCGAACCTTATGATGAATAAGGTAGTTGTGCATAGGTGGGCTTCATAAGAGACTGATTTGCTGTCGGGTAGAATTGCCTTTACGATTTAGGTGTTTAAGGGGAGTACCTCACTACAGCTACCTCGTCATTACGGTGTAAAAACCCGGGGCGCTGGCCGATTATTCGGTTAGGGAGACCTTGACCATGCTTTATCCATGGCTATCAAGGGAGAATTTTGTGCAGGTTTCAACACTCATCTGGTCAATAACGATAGGGCTAATTCTTGCCCTAATTTTAGTAGATCTACTCACCGCAACCCGTAAAGCCCATGATGTTAAATTCAAAGAGGCAGTTGCGACAACATTGTTCTATGTGAGTATCTCAATTGGTTTTGGCCTCTGGGTCTGGTCCTACTTTGGGTCCACTTACGGCACAGAGTTCTTCGCCGCCTACTTAGTTGAATACTCTCTCTCGATTGATAACTTATTTATCTTCGTCATCATTTTGGCCCAATTTGCTGTACCTAGCATTCATCACCAAAAAGTCTTACTCGTCGGTGTGATGTTGGCCCTTGTATTGAGAGCAATCTTTATTTCCATCGGAGCTGTTGCAATTTCAGCATTCTCCTTCACCTTTGCAATATTTGGCGCAATCCTAATTTGGACTGGAATTGGACTCTTTAAGCACTGGGATGAAGATCCAGAACCGAATGATAATTTCATGGTTCGCACAATCAGAAAGCGCGTGCCTATGGTCAATGAATATCATGGCTCTAAATTGTTCATAAAGATAAGTGGTAAGCGCTTTGCCACCCCCATGTTCTTGGTAATTGTCGCTATTGGGTCAACAGATCTCCTTTTTGCCCTGGATTCAATACCAGCAACATTTGGCGTTACCTCTCAAACTTTCCTGGTATTTACAGCTAACGCTTTTGCCCTTTTGGGTCTAAGAGCTTTGTATTTCCTCATAAAGGGCTTGCTCGATAAGTTAATTTACCTATCCCTAGGCCTTTCCTTCATCTTGATCTTTATTGGAATCAAGCTCATGCTGACTTACGCCCATGAAGTCTTCGATAGCGTTCCAAAGATTCCTACACCTGTTAGTCTTACAGTCATAGCTACTATATTGTTGATTTCAACAATTGCTAGCTTGCTTAAGAGTAAGCAGAATCCAGAAATGAAAGCCCACCCTGGGCGCATTACCGATCACAAGGATGAGGACGATAGGTGAAGAAAAAATGGTTGCTCTTGCCTAAGAGGTTGAGGCAGATCATTGCTTTTTCTGTTGGTTCATTTCTAGTTCTTGCTGGCTTGGTTTTAATTGTCCTTCCAGGTCCATTCACTATGCCCCTAGTGATTGCGGGATTATTTGTTCTAGCTGTTGAGTTTGCATGGGCAGAAAGACTGTTAGCTAAGGCCAAAGCTCATGCGAGCAAGATTGTGCCTAAGAAATATAAGAAGTAAGTAGGGCATAATTGCCAAATGCCAAAAACAATCACTTGCGTTGAATTGCATGGTGATGATTGGGTGCGGCTGCGAGATATTCGCTTAAGAGCTCTTCTTGATAGCCCACATGCATTTGGTGGCACCTTTGAGAAAGAAAACCTTTTTGATGAACAACAATGGCGATTAGATTTTCTTAAGCAGGCTCACATAGTTGCTTCAGTGGATGGTTTTGATGCTGCGATGATGTATGTGGAAAATCTTGAAGGTGATTTTGGTGCCACTTGCTGGATTGGTGGATGTTGGAGTGATCCTAATTTTCGTGGAACGGGCTTGATGCGAGCCATGTTTGAATTCCTAGATAATCAAGGCAAAGAACGAGATTGGTTAGTCCAAGGCCTTGGTGTGTGGACAGATAACACTGCAGCAATTGCAGCTTATGAAAAGCTGGGCTTTGTTGAGATGGGTGGACCACAAGCAAGCAGTCGTCAGCCCGGTAAGTTCTATCAGCGAATGATTAGAAAAACCGTTTTAGCTTAAATCTCTGAGATTTGATATTTAGCTTTTGCTAACCATGCTGGGTTGATCTCAACACCCCAACCTGGCCCCTGAGGAATCTGCACTTTCCCGCCTTCAATTGCAAAGGGATTTCCTAGAAAGAGATCTCTTTGCCATGGGTAGTACTCAAAGCCCTCAATTGAAAACTCTAGATATTTACCAGCGTTCGGGATTGCCCCAAGAAGGTGCATGGTGGCGATAGTAACCAGAGAGAGGTTGGCGCTATGGGGAGTGATTGGCATTCCTGCCTTTTTAGCCATTTCCACAACTTTTAATGTTCTCCAGATTCCACCCATATACATAATGTCAGGCTGTAATACATCGACAGCATGCATTTCAATCATTCTCTTCCAGGTGACTAGATCCCAATCTTGTTCTCCGCCAGTCACATCAATACTCAATGCATCAGTTACTTGTTTGGTTTCTTCGAGTTCCCAGTACTTACATGGCTCTTCAAAGTGACTAATTCCCTCTGCCTCTAAAAGCACACCCACTTCAATTGCGCGCTTAGGAGAAAAACCACTATTGCCATCTACTAATTTTGAAATTCCATCACCAAGTGCGCGAGAGACAACAGGAACAACTTCCTCTGTGCGCCCTGGCCATTCATCAATATCATTTCCGCACTCTGCACCGACGCGCCACTTGAATGCATCAAAGCCAAACTCATCACGTAGCTTTACTAACCGCTCTGCTTCATCCTTTGGTGAGATATCACGGCGCATGGATGAGGCGTATGTTCGAAGTTTTTTAGCTTTGCCGCCCAGTAGTTCTACAACAGGTTTGCCTTCAACTCGCCCGCGCAAATCCCACAGCGCTGTGTCTAAACCAGCGTTAGCACGACATCGATAACTTCCTGGAAATTTATGCTCACGGGCTTCAACTAAGGTAACAAGTGCTCCAATATCTGATGCATCTTTACCTAAAACCCAAGGTGCTACTTGGCGATGAAAAATCTGCGCAGTGATATCTGAGTGATAGTTAGAGGTCTGTCCCCAACCGATGTGACCATCAGATGTTGTTACCTTTACAAAGCAGACAAACTCATCAGTGAACGTTTCAAGCTTTGTAATGGAACCAAAGATCATCCAGCTGCCTTCACGAAGACTGGCATGTCAAGAAGTGATACCGAGACAGTTGCACCTGCACCAATGCCTGAGGCATCAGAGCTTGGTAGCTGGGCTGTAATTTTTGTTCCATCATTCATAGTGATGTTTAATCGACAAGAAGCCCCGAGGAAGCTCGCCGCTGCAACAGTTGCATTTCCTGACTTGCTGGCAACTACATCAACGCTCTCTGGTCGCACGAGTGCAATACCAGTTCCTGATGCCACTGATCCTGGAAGAGTTTTAACTACGCTACCTAAAATCTCAATTGAGCTGCCAGAAACTTTTCCGGGGATTGGGTTAGTTAATCCAACGAATTCAGCAACAAAAGAAGTCTTAGGGCGGTCATAGAGCTCTGATGGGGTAGCGATTTGTTCTAGCTGACCATTGCGCATAACTCCCACACGATCAGCAATGCTGAGGGCTTCTTCTTGATCATGGGTAACAAAAAGGGTGGTGGTTCCAAGCTCCATTTGAATGCGTCGGATTTCTTCGCGTAACTGTGTGCGAACTTTTGCATCAAGGGCTGAGAGTGGCTCATCTAAGAGCAAAACCTTTGGAGAAATTGCAAGTGCACGAGCCAATGCAACGCGTTGCTGCTGCCCACCAGAGAGTTGATGTGGGTAGTGGTTGGCGTGAGTTGATAGACCAACAAGTTCTAATAGTTCAGCAGAGCGTGCTTTTCGCTTATCGCCAGCAGCCTTATGTGCTTTTAGCTTTAAGCCGTATTCAACATTCTCACGAGCAGTCATGTGTGGAAAGAGTGAGTAAGCCTGGAAAACCATTCCCATTCCGCGCTTGTTTGCGTTTTGGAAAGTCACATCCTTGCCATCAACAATGAGTTGGCCACGATCTAACTCTTGCAGGCCAGCAAGGGCGCGAAGGGCCGTTGTCTTACCGCAACCTGATGGACCGAGCAGTGCGACGAGTTCACCTTGAGCAATATCAAGGCTTAAGCCATCGAGTGCTCTGACCTTTCCAAAATGCTTGGCGAGATCAACTAGTTGTACATATGTCGAGGAGCTCAACTTATGGTCCTTTCGATTCAGACGAGGTCAACGTCGAGTACTGCACTTCGACGTTTCTTAGTAGGGATGGCTAGAAGTAGAACAAGTACAAAGAGAATTGAAGCTAGAGACACTGCAACTGCCACGTTTCCATTAGTGCGACCAATTTGGGCGATAACTACCTGGAAAGTCTTGTAGTTCAGGATGTTAGAAATCGTGTATTCACCAAGGACAAGAGCGATTGCAATAAATGAGCCATTCACGATGCCGGTCTTGATCGTTGGCATGATGATTCCAAAAATCACTCGAGAAGTATTAGCACCAAGTGTGCGAGCTGCCTCTGCCAAAGTGTGAATGTCTACAGCATCTAATGCCGCCGATAAAGAGCGGTATGTGTAGGGCAAAATTAACATCGAATACACGCCTGCAAGAGAAATTGGGGACTCAGTTAAGTGAATTGAAATCCAACGATAAAGAGGTGCGATACCCACCACGATAACAATGGCTGGAATTGCAAGGGGGAGAAGACAGAGAAGTTCAAATGGACGGCGAAGTGCAGGAAGTTTAAGGTGTACCCAAATTGCCGTTGGAACAATAAGGAAAAGGATTAATGCCATAACTATTCCCGCTGTGAGCAAAGAGCGAACAATTGCTGACATCAGATCTGGTTGACTTGGAATAATCTGCCACGCTCTAAAAGTTCTTCCCTTATCCGCAAAACCAAAGGGCTTAGTTGAGAAATCAAACATCGCATAAAGTGGTACCAATAAATACGCGCCAACAAAAGAGATAATCGTCCAGCGCCATAAGCGAACTTTCCACGGTTGCTTCATCGTCGGTCCTCCCATTTGCTCACACGTCGGCGAAGGAGTGAATATAGAGTCATGGCAATAACTACGACGATTACCATATAGAAGGACAGCACTTTAGCTTCAGCTGGGTTTGCACCGCCGGTCTCGCTCGTTAGCGCAGTTGCGATCTGCAAAGGAGTTAGGAAATCCGATAGGTTGATAAGAGTTGCTGCTGTTGCATATGCAGAGAAAGAGTTAACAAATAGCAATAGTGCAGCTCCAGCAAATGATGGAGTCAAAATTGGAATACCAATTCGCAACCAGTATTCATAAGCTTTGCCGCCCAGAGCATCGGATGCTTCGCGCCATTGTGGTTTGAGGTTTTCGAGTGTTGGCAAGAAAACTAGCACCATGAGTGGAATCTGGAAGAAAGTATAGAGAACACTAATTCCAAACTTGCCATAGAGCCAAGAGGCATCGGCTAAGAATGTATCAGGTGCATACTTAACTGCGATATTTGCAATAAGTCCATTGAAACCAAAAGTTGCTAAGAATGCGAAGGTCAACATAACGCCACCGAATTGGGCGAGCACAGAGCTTAAAGCCACTGAAACGCGGTAGAAGTAGCCACCAGTTTTGCCATTTACTAGAGCCCAAGCAAAGAGGGCTCCCAGAATTGCTCCAGCAAGTGCTGTCTTTGCAGAGATCTCAAGTGAGTTAGTAAATGCTTTTCGAGCAATATCAGAGTTAAAAACTTCCTTTAAAACTTGAGTACTAAATTTTCCATAGTTATCTTGGAAAGCACCCGAAGCGACATTCCACGTTGGATAAAGAAGAAATAATCCGCTTACTAATAGAAATGGTAATACACCTAAGTAAGCCGTTTTACCGCGCCAATACCGAGAACCGGTCCTGCCATTGGCAGAACCGGTTCCCTTGTATTGAAGCTGAGTCAATTTAATTGACTACTTAGTTTGTTCCTACTGCTGCAGGCCATGCTGTCTTGAGGTAAGCGCGAGCCTTTGCTGTTTGATCAGCAGAAGCCTTTTCAGCAACTACCTTGCTAACACCAATTGATGCCTTACCAGCAGCTGATGCGCGGCCAGTCTTTAGTAGCCATACCCAAAGAGTTGGAGTAGCTCCACCAGTTGCCCAGATTGTTGCACCTGTTTCACCGAGTGTGTATTCCATCCATAGACGAGCACAAGCTGGGTGTGGTGCCCATGCAGACACTGCACTGTTGTATGTAGAACCAACTGCTGCAGGTGTAAACATCTTCCATACCTTGCCTGCTGCTGCCATTTTCTTCACAACGCCAGCTTGGATGTAACCATTATCGATTACAACTGGTGTCTGTCCTGAAGCTATTGTTGCCTCAGTTGGGTTTACGTTGATGAAGTTTCCAGCTTTCTTTAGCTTGGCAAAGAATTCAACACCCTTTGTAACATCATCAAAAGTACCGCCGAGAGCTTTGTTGATCATAAAGATACCGTTCATGGCAGCTGAAGAACCTAGTGGATCTCCATTGAGTGCAATCTTGCCCTTGAACTTTGGATCTAGTAGATCATCGAGCTTTGTGATGGTTCCAAGCTCGCCGCTATAACCAATTGTCATTGTTCCTGTGTAGTTAGGTGATACCTGTCCACTTGGATCAATTGACTGAGCAAACTGCAGGTACTGCCAAGTCTTGGTTTTGTATGGAGCAAATGTACCTGTGTTGAGGTATTTCACTGCTACTGCAAGACCAATATCGAACACGTCAGGTGAACGGTTAGTTCCCTTGTTTGTTACTGCGGCATCAATTTCTTCCTGAGAAGAACCTTCTGGGTTAGCTTCATCAACCTTGACACCGTATGTCTTCTTAAATCCCTCAATCATGTCGCCGTAGTTTGCCCAGTAATGAGGCAAAGCGATTACGTTGAGCTGTCCTTCTTTCTTACATGCAGCTACAAGACCGGCCATACCGCCACCTTGTGAGGCGTTGGTAATCTTTGAGTAGTCTGTCTTTGAAGCAGCTGATGCAGAAGAAGTACTTAAAGCTGGGACTGCAAGTGCAACAGCAAGTGCTGCAGCTATTGATCCTGTTGTGAGTTTTCTTAACTTCACTACGTTCCTCCTAGTTGTAAGTGGTATGTGTTTTGTCATACATCCTTACCTCTTGCACTACACGTGTTGAGCGCAAGCGATCTGGAATTTTGTACTTACGTAAAACGAATCAGTCAAAGACCAATACATTTCGCGCCCCCTCCCCAGCCCTTAAACGATCAAAGGCGGAGTTAAGACCCTCCAAACCTATCCGTTCAGAGATGAGCTCGTCTAGAAATAGTTCGCCATTTAGATAACTTTTTACTAACGCTGGCACATCTTTTCTCAGGTTGGCTGAGCCAAAGTAGCAGCCCTTAATCGACTGTTCGTTAACAAATGGGCCTGCATCGAGCGTAATGGTGGCACCATTTTTCATCAGGCCCACCAAGATGAGCGTTCCGTCCACTCCGACGGTGCCCCAAGCCTGCTGGATGGTGCTCTCACGCCCCAAAGCCTCAAAGGCGAAGTCAACGCCGCCACAGATTTCCTTCACCATGGCCACAGGATTACTAATTGCTCCATTGATGACATGAGTTGCGCCCACCTTTTTAGCTAAATCTAGTTTTTCCTGTGTCACATCAACAGCAATAATCGTTGTTGCACCGGCCATGCGAGCACCCTGAACAATATTTAATCCCACTCCTCCGCAACCAAAGATTGCAACAGTTGAACCCGGCCTAACTTTGGCAGTATTTATCACTGCGCCGTACCCAGTTAATACTGCGCAACTAATAAGGGCTGCGCGATCAAGTGGCATCTCTTTAGGAATCACAACTGCGCCAGATGCTGGGACGACTACATATTCAGCAAAGGAGGCAACAGTTAAAAAGTGATTGAGCTTTTCACCGTTTTGTGAAAGGCGTGATGTGCCATCAAATAATCCACCTACTGACATCGCATTTCCTGCAGTTGAGCAGTAGTTAGGACGCCCACTTGCGCAATATTCGCAGCTTCCGCAGCTGGGAACGATGGACATAATGACGTGATCGCCAGCAACAACACCTGTCACATCAGGACCCACCTCAACAACAACACCAGAAGCTTCATGGCCAATAACTGCAGGAAATGGAACAAGCTTGCGCTTTCCATCGACAGCGTTTAAATCACTTGCGCACAATCCACTTGCCGCAACTTTTACAAGGAGTTCTCCTGATTTTGGATTATCTAGTTCAACTTCACGTACTTCAAATTTTGAACCAATGCCATCTAGAACTGCTGCCTTCATCTTCACTATCTAACCCCTTAGAAACTAAAGCCTCACTCCGGTGAGAGAAAGACTAACCCTAGATATCTAGCCTGGCCAATAAATACCTAAGGCAAAACCTGAGTGTTCACCCATAGTAAGGATTTGTTCATATTGTGAAACTTTTTGAGTAGAAGCTAATTAAGATCTACCCACGTTGTTTTAAGCGCGCTGTAGGCATCGAGTGCATGCAGTGACTTATCGCGTCCGTTGCCTGATGCCCCAAAGCCTCCAAATGGAGTAATCACATCGAGCATGTCGAATGTGTTAACCCAAACAGTTCCAGCTCGAAGTTTGCGTGCAAACTTATGCGCGCGAGCAACATTATTGGTCCATACCGATGCAGCTAATCCGTATTCAGTTCCATTTGCAAATTGCAAAGCCTCAGCTTCATCTTTTGCATCAATAGCAACTAAGACTGGTCCAAAAATTTCCTCTTGGGCAAGACGTGAGTCTGGTTTGACGTTATCAATTAATGTTGGCTTGATAAGCAGATCTTTACCTGTTGTTTTCTCTCCACCATAAATAATCTTTTCACCATCTTGACCAACAAGGTCAAGGTATGCGTTAACACGATCGCGTTGTAATTCAGAGACTAGTCCAGCCATCTGCGTAGATGGATCATATTGATTTCCAACGACAAAGCTTTCCAAGAACTTATGCAGATGAGAAAAGAGCTCTTCTTTCACACCTTTCTCAACGATGATTCGTGAACCGGCATTACAGGTCTGGCCTGCGTTGTAGTAGATAGCCCAAGCAATAGTTGATGCAGCAGCTTCTAAGTCGGTGCAATCATTGAGAACAACTTGAGGACTCTTTCCACCAAGCTCAAGTGAAACCTGTTTCATATTTGATTCAGCGGCGTATTGCATCATCTTTCGACCAGTAGGTCCGCTACCTGTGAATGCAATCTTTGCAACATCCATGTGACGGGCAAGTGCCTGACCGGCCTCTGATCCAAGACCTGGAACCACGTTAAAGACACCTGCAGGCAATCCTGCAGCCACAGCTAACTCTGCCATCTTGAGCGCACTGAGCGATGAGTTTTCTGCAGGTTTAACAACAATGCTGTTACCCATAGCCAATGCCGGACCTAATTTCCAACTTGTAATCATCATTGGATAGTTCCAAGGAACAACTGCGCCAATAACACCTAGGGGTTCGCGCGTAACCATGGCAAGTGCGTTGCGTGGTGCTGGTGCAATTTCGTCATAAGTCTTATCAATAGTTTCGCCATACCACTGAATAACGCGCGCAGAGTTGGGGGCATCAACACTGAGTGCATCTGAAATGGGACGGCCTGTGTCGATAGCCTCAAGTAGCGCTAATTCTTCTCTGTTCTCATTTAATAATTGCGCCCAGCGCAACATAATTGCTTTTTTATCGCGCGGATTCATTTCACGCCAGATGCCAGAATCAAAAGCTTTCTTAGCTGATGCAACTGCGCGATTGATATCTTCAACATCACCTGAGGCAACATTACAAATTAAGTGGCCATCACTAGGTGAGTAATTCTCAAAAGTCTTTCCACTTGCTGCACTAACGAATTTTCCATCAATGAAAATCTGTGATTGAGGCTTGAGATCTAGTGCACGGGACTGCCAAGTTTTTGTATCGGACATGCCACAGATGCTATCGGTTCAAAGTTAATTCTTAGTAACGCGATAAGTAGTAAGAGAAGGGTCTGTGGCATAGGCGATGCGCACACCGGCTGCCTTGGTTGTTGCTAGGCCCTCAAGAATCTGTGAAGTTAAAACTTCACCAGGTGCAACTACTGCAACACCTGGGGGATAGGGGGCGATTAAGTCAGCCGAGATGCGCCCAACACAATCTTTGGCTGCAACCATTTGGGTATCTGCAAAATAGGCATCACGCATAGAGATTGCAACCGTTGGAACAACTGACCAGCTCAAAGATGTTGCCGTTGGACGGGGTGAGGATTGGAGAGATTTGAGAATTGAGTCTAGAACATCGGCTAAGTAATCAAACTCTTGGTTTGAGTCAGCCAGAGTTGCAATGAAAACAACAGTGTCGTTATCTGCCATCTCAACGCGGATGCCTTGGGCTTGTAGTTTCTTTTCAATCTCAACTCCCGAGGCACCTAATTGGTTTGCTCGCAGAACAATCTTGGCTGGATCAAAGCGGCCTGGGGCAAAATCACTCGTGTTTAAAAAGATGGGCGCATCGAAATTTGTCTGGACCTTTGCTTTAAAGCTCTCAACGTTTTTAACTAGTTGAGAAATCAACTCTGACCCACGAGTTTGAAGTAGGGCACGACAACCATCTATAGATGCAAGTGGTGCACCGGCAGGTGAAGTGGTATGAGTAGTTTCAAAACTTTGCTCGATACGATCAAGGTTAAGCAACTTACCTTGGGCAAGAAGTAACGAAGATGCACTATATCCAGGTAGTGCTTTGTGAACACTAGTGATTAATGCATCGGCACCCACCTGCAAACAATGCTGTGGTGTGACAGGTGAAAAACCAAAGTGGCCACCCCATGCCGCATCCACAATTACAGGAATTGAATGAGAATGTGCACTTTTCACGAGTGCACCTAAGTCTGACAAAGTCCCTAAGTAGCCTGGCTCAGTTAGAAGTAGCGCAATAGGTTTTTGATTTACTACCTTTTCAAACTCAGCTGCTGTAATGCCTGTTGGCACACCAGTTGCTGCATCTATCTGCGGTGATAACCAAATGGGCTCTAGGCCTGCTAAAACAAGTGCGCTAAGAATTGAACGGTGTGCTGTGCGCGAGAGTGCAACTTTGTCTCCAGGTTTTCCTAGAGCCAAAATCATTGCTTGATTAGCATGTGTTGATCCACCCGTTGAAAAGCGAGCAAAGTCGGCCTTCCATAATGTGGCAGCCAACGCTTCAGCTTTCTTTAATGTTTGGTTGGTTAATTTGATCTCATCGAGACCGCCATATAAAGGCGTGTCACCATCTACGACCACCCCTAAGCCGGCATCTAGGCGTGAGGCCCTTTGTTTGTGACCTGGGACTGTGAAAGGTGTGCGCTTGGTTTCAAAGTACGAGAGGTATGCATCTAGAAGTGGTGCCGAATCTCTCAGTGAACTCATGGCGCCAAGGGTAACTACTAGGTCCTCCAATGCGAAATAAGGCCTTAGACTTTTGCCATGAGCACACTTACTAATCTGACTCAAGAACGTCGTTTGGTTACCGCTATTCCGGGACCAAAATCTACGCAAGCGCTAAAGCGCCGCACAGAAGCGACTTCTGGCGGGTTAGGTATGGCAATTCCAGTTGTGATTGAACGTGCAAGTGATGCCATCTTGCTCGATATCGATGGCAATCAGATTATTGATTTAGGTTCAGGAATTGGCGTTACAAACGTAGGAAATGCCGCCCAACGTGTTGTTGATCGCGTAATCGATCAAGTGCAAGCATTTACACATACCTGTTTCACAGTTGCTCCTTATATGAACTACATCGAAGTATGCGAAAAGCTCAATGCACTGACTCCTGGTTCTCATAAGAAGAAGTCAATGCTTGTTAACTCAGGTGCTGAAGCAGTTGAGAACGCAGTCAAGATTGCACGTCACTACACCAAGCGCCCAGCAATTGTTGTTTTCGAACATAGTTACCATGGACGTACTAATTTAACTATGGCGTTAACTGCAAAAAACATGCCATATAAAGAGGGCTTTGGTCCGTTCGCTCCTGAGATTTATCGCGTACCAATGCCTTATTCATTCCATTGGGTAGGCAATCAAGCAACAATTACCGAAGATGCCATTGACATGGTCACACATAAAATAGATAAAGAAATCGGAGCACATAACGTTGCTGCGATTTTGATTGAGCCAATTCAAGGCGAAGGTGGGTTCATCGTTCCACCTAAAGGCTTCCTTCCAGCGCTTGCAAAATATTCAAAGGACAACGGAATCGTCTTTATTGCTGATGAAGTTCAGACTGGCTTTGCCCGCACAGGACATATGTTTGCAGTTGAAGAAGAAGGCGTTGTGCCAGACATGGTGGTAACAGCTAAGGGAATTGCTGGCGGGCTTCCACTTGCAGCAGTGACTGGCCGTGCTGAAGTGATGGATTCAGTGCATGCTTCAGGTCTAGGTGGCACTTATGGCGGAAACCCAATTGCATGCGCCGCTGCCCTTGGCGCAATGGAGACAATGGAAGAAGAAAACCTTGTTGCCCGTGCCAAGCACATTGGTGAAATTCTAGGAACATCACTTCGCGATCTTGCCAAGAAGTATCCAGTTATTGGTGAAGTGCGTGGACGCGGTGCTATGCAGGCAATTGAATTAGTAGAGCCAGGAACTAAGAATCCCAACACTGCTGCAATGGGCGCAGTTGTTAAGTATTGCCAGAGTCAGGGTGTTTTGGTTCTTACTGCTGGTACTTATTCAAACGTTGTGCGCTTCTTACCACCACTAGTTATTACAGATGCACTTCTCAAGGATGCCCTAAGCGTTCTTGATGATGCTTTTGCCTCGCTCTAATTCTCTAACTTGTAACCAAGACCGCGGATAGTCTGAATCAAGACAGGATTAGCTGGATCTGATTCAATCTTTGATCGCAAACGCTTGATGTGAACATCGAGTGTCTTGGTATCCCCGAAGTAATCCCCGCCCCACACGCGATCAATGAGCTGAGAACGAGTTAAAACACGGCCAGCGTTTCGCATCAAAAACTCTAATAATTCAAACTCTTTGAGAGGCAAACCAACGAGAGCTCCATTGATAGATGCTTGATGTCTTGCGGTATCGAGTCTTATTGGGCCAACTGAAACAACATCTAGGTCGCCATGGTCTTCGGAGTCTGAAATCCCACGGCGCAGCACTGCCTTAATGCGAGCAATGAGCTCACGTGATGAATAAGGCTTGGTGACGTAGTCATCTGCGCCAAGTTCAAGGCCAACAACCTTGTCAATCTCTGCATCTTTTGCAGTCAGCATAATAATTGGGACTTGAGACGTTGTGCGAATCGCTCTGCAAACATCCACACCCGAGACTTCTGGAATCATTAAGTCGAGAAGAATTAAGTCCGCACCTTCTTTTGCAAAGAGATTGAGTGCGGCACGCCCATCTTCGGCGACACTGACTTCAAAACCTTCTTTTCCAAGCAAGAAAGCCAGAGCTTCAGAAAATGAGGATTCATCTTCAACGATAAGTATCTTTGTCATTCAACGCTCTCCAAAGGTGATTCATAGATGGGTAGTCGGATTGAAAAAGTACTACCGACGTTTTCGACGCTCCATACCTTTACTTCACCGCCATGTTTTGCTGCAACGTGCTTAACGATTGAAAGGCCTAAACCAGTTCCACCAGTCTGGCGAGAACGCGCTGGGTCAACGCGATAGAACCGTTCGAAAATTCGGTCTTGCTCTGACTCTGATATTCCAATGCCTTGATCGGTCACTGAAATATCTATGATTCCAGATTCACTCGTTGTGGTGACCGAAACTTTGGTGTTTTCAGGTGAATAGTTGATGGCATTTTCTATCAAATTGTGAACTGCCATGATTAACTGGTCACGATCACCTAGAACGACAGCATCCTTATTTTCAAGATAACTCACAGTGATATTGCGGCTATCTGCCGTGATTTGGCATTGATCAATTGCTTCTCTAATGAGATATTCCACGCTTACTTCTTGTGCCAGTTGTAATGGGTCAGAGTCTTGTACGCGAGATAAATTGATGATCTCCTGAACTAAATCGGTTAAGCGTTTTGCCTCAGATTGCATGCGGGTGGCAAATTTAACAACTGAAGCTGGATCATCTTTTGAGCCAAGAACCGCCTCACTCAATAGAGAGAGCGCACCGATGGGAGTCTTTAACTCGTGGGAGATATTTGCTACAAAGTCTCGGCGCACATCATGCACGCGCTGTGCTTCACTTTCATCACTAATGAGGACTAAAACCAAATCATCTTTAGTGAGTGGAAGAACTTTTACAGTCAGCTCGTGTTTGCCTTCCCCAATCGGGCCTCGGGGGATTTCAATCATTCCGACTTGCTGGTTGTGTGTTCGGCGAACTACACGAACTGTTGCAAGTAACTCAGAGCTTTGAATACGCCCATCTTTTAAGATCCCTAAAGTTTCAACACCGGAGGTGATAAATAAAGGAATCTCACCCGGGGCTAGAATTATGGAATCCCCATCTAGGAGATCAAGGGTTTCTAGCAGCATTTCAGGCAAGGCTCTAGGTTCTGGGGCCTCCAATTCTCGGCGCAAGAACTTCACAGGCCTCACTCTATAGGCTCAAATCGCCAGTTTACCTTCCGTTCACCTAACTAATGGACTCTATTCATCACCTCCACATAGGTTTAGCGCCATGGCCCTCATTAGATCTGTATTCCAAGATGAACTAGATAACGTATCGCAGTCTCTGGTCGACCTTACTGCGATGGTTTCTGCTTCGATGACAAAAGCAACTACTGCAATTCTTTCATGCGACTTAAAACTTGCTGAAGAAGTGATCGCAACCGATGTCAAAATTGATGACTATCAGCATGAAACTGATTCACGCATCATCGACATTATTGCAAGACAGCAACCGGTTGCATCAGATTTACGTGCCCTGGTAACGGCGTTACGCATGGGTTCAGATTTAGAACGAATGGGCGACTTAGCTCACCACGTTGCCAAGGTTGCCCGACTGCGTCATCCAAATGCAGCAGTGCCACCAGAGCTGGTTTCAATTATTCAAGCTATGGGAGTTACAGCAGTTGCAATCACCGAAAAGACAGGAGTCGTTATTGCTACGCGCAATACGCAAATGGCACTGGAAGTTGAACGAGATGACGATGTGATGGATGACCTGCACCGCAAACTCATTGCGGTCTTGATTGAGCCAACATGGAAGCATGGAATTGAAACAGCAATTGATTTGACTTTACTCGGACGTTACTACGAGCGATATGCCGATCACGCAGTTTCTATTTCGCGAAGAGTTTATTTCCTAGTAACAGGAAAGTACGCTTCATAATAATGTCAACACAAGAGTTAGTAATTCCAGCACCACGAGAAATTGTTACTGAACCACGACGTTCAGACAAGATATTCCGTGGCGTGGTGACAGGCGGGGGATTGTCGTCATTGGCAATTCTTGGCTTGATTGCAATTTTCCTTGGCTACCGAGGCTTTGAAGTCTTACGCCAAGAAGGCATTGGATTTATTACTCACTCTGATTGGTCAATCTCAACAGATGATGCAGGAAATGTTTTAGATAGCCACTTTGGTTTAGCTGCAATGCTGGTTGGAACGATTTTATGTTCTCTCATAGCCGTAGTCATAGCCGTCCCTATATCAGTGTTTTCAGCGCTTTTCTTGAACTTTTACGCACCTGGCTGGCTCAAGAAAATCCTTATAACTATCATCGACATGATGGCAGCGTTCCCTTCAATTCTTTTTGGAATTTGGGGCTTCTTAGTTCTCATGCCAAGTGTTGAATATTGGGCAAAGCTTCTACATCGCTACCTAGGTTTTATTCCATTTTTTGATATGCAAGTACCTGTCTATACGCGCTCACCTTTTGTTGCAGGTGTAGTGCTCTCCATCATGATTATTCCAATAATTACATCGGTTTCTCGTGAAATTTTCTCCCAAGCACCACTTGATCGCATTCAGGCTGCATATGCACTTGGGGCCACACGTTGGGCAATGATCAAAGCCGTAGTTATTCCACATGGTCGCAGCGGCGTTATCGGTGGAGCAATGCTTGGCCTTGGACGTGCAATGGGTGAAACTGTTGCTGTTTTCACAGTGCTCAATATTGTTTTCCAAGTTAACTGGCAGATGTTGCTAGGTGCTGGTGGAAACGTTGCCTCATTAATTATTCTTAAATTTGGCGATGCAAGCCCTTATGAAATTAAGGCACTTATGGCTGCAGGTCTTATTCTTTTCCTTCTTACATTGATTGTGAATGCAATTGCTAACGTAATCGTAAAGACCACTGGAAAGTCAGGGCGATAGTAATGACTATGACTGCTACTCCCTCAAAACCCTGGGCAGCTTCAGCTAAAGATCGGGCAATCGACGGAGCTATTTTTGTAGGTTCGCTGCTGAGCTCATACCTACTAGTGTTTTTAACTGCGCTTAAGGGCAAGCTGGCTTATTTTGTTTGCTTCTTTATCGCTTATGCGATCTTCACAACAGTATTTAAGGGAATCCAACGCGGAAACGCTGCAGCAAAGGATGCTCTAGTTAATTCGCTAGTTGCCATTGGTGCAATCGTCACGGTTATTCCCGCGGCGAGCATCTTGCTAACGGTCTTGCAAAAAGGCCTACCTGGCATCAGTTTTAGCCTTTTTACCAATGACATGTCTTTAGCAACACCAACTGATCCGCTTTCAAACGGTGGATTACTCCACGCAATAACTGGAACTCTTACATTGATGGTGCTGGCATTAATCATGAGTGTTCCAATTGGAATTTTGACGGCGCTCTATTTGACTGAAATTAAGGGACGTTTCACTGGGCCAATTCGCTTCCTTGTTCAGGCTATGAGCGGTGTGCCATCGATTGTTGCCGGTTTATTTATTCTCTCAGCAATTCTTTATCCCATCACAAAGGGTTATTCAGGATTTATGGGAGCACTTGCTCTAACTATCTTGATGATTCCAACAATTGCGCGAACATCAGAAGAAGTTCTTAATTTGATCCCAAATGATTTGCGTGAGGCCGGAACTGCACTTGGAGGAACTCAATGGCGCACTGTTGCGATGATTGTTCTTCCAGCAGCTAGAAGCGGGTTAGTCACTGCAGTCATTTTGGGAGTGGCGCGCATCGCTGGTGAAACTGCACCAATTCTTCTTCTCACTGGTGGTGGCGACAAAGTTAATCCAAACGCTTTCACAGGTCCGATGGGTTCAATGCCTTATTACATCTGGAAATCTTTTAACGCTGGCTCACCTGAAGCAATCACTCGTGCGTGGGCTGGCCTGCTTGTTCTAGTCGGTCTAGTTCTCATTCTCTTCACAACGGCACGCTTCCTCGGATCCCGAAAGGTTTCAAAATGACCACCTCACATGAAAGCGAGAACCAAGAAATGCAGACATCAGTGAAGCCATCATCATTGGCAGATGTTGCTAACGCCAAAGCGCCTAAGGTGCCAGGGACTGCAGCACTTGGAACTGGCCTTGAGACCCGTGGCGTGCACGCATGGTTTGGTAAGCACCACGCACTTTCAAATATCTCACTAGATTTTGCAGCAGGCACAGTTACAGCGCTTATCGGTCCATCAGGATGCGGTAAATCAACCTTTATTCGCACAATTAACCGTATGCATGAGTTCATTCCTGGTGCCGCAATGGCTGGTGAAGTTCTACTTGATGGCAAAGATGTTTATGCCCCAGGCACAGATGTAACCAAGATTCGCCTGCAAATCGGAATGGTTTTCCAAAAGCCAAACCCGTTCCCATCGATGACAATTGGTGAGAATGTGCTTTCAGGTCTCAAGCTGGCTCAACTTAAAGTTGAAAACAAAGATGATTTGTTGGAAGAGTGCTTAGAGCGTGCAGGATTGTGGAATGAAGTTAAAGATCGATTGGGTGCTCATGGTGGATCTCTCTCAGGCGGTCAGCAGCAGCGTTTGTGTATTGCACGTGCTCTAGCTGTTCGCCCTCAAGTTCTACTCATGGATGAACCATGTTCAGCACTTGACCCAGGTTCAACTCTTCGCATTGAAGACACCATTCGCCATCTCTCAGACACGATGACAATCATTATTGTTACTCACAATATGCAACAAGCTGCTCGCGTCTCTGACTACACCGCCTTCTTCCTATCAGATGGCGGACCTGGCCAGATGATCGAAGTTGCGCCAACTTCTGAAATTTTCTCCCGCCCACAGGACTCTCGAACAGAGAGTTATGTGACCGGACGCTTTGGCTAAAAGACACCATTTGTTCACCTAAAGGTTTACTTGCGTTAAACCAGCACACCTTATTCGTTAACCCTGGCTCCATAGGTTTGGCCTCGTAGTTCAAATTAAAACCTATGAGGGGAAATAAATGAGAATTTCTAAGCTCGCGAAAGTTGCATCACTTGCACTCGCGTTCGGTCTAGTAGCAGGTACACCAGCATATGCAGTTGATCTTCAAGGTTCAGGAGCATCATTTCCTGCTCTACTAATCGAAGGTTGCAAAGCTGGATTCGCTGCAAGCGGTTCAGGACATACATACGTTTACGCTTCATCATCATCAGGTACAGGACAAGCTAACTCAGACAAGTCAATCGGTGACTTCTGGATGTCAGATGGTGCTTACACAGCAGCAACAAAGCGCGCTTCACTTATTCACGTGCCACTAGTTGCAGCACCAATCGCAATTTTGCACAACCTTCCAGCAAAGACAACTCTTTCTCTTTCAGCTGCAACTGTTGCTGGAATCTTCGGTGGAACAATCACACGTTGGAACGATCCAGCAATTGTTGCTGATAACAACCGTTCAACAACAAAGGTAATTTACAAGCTAGATAAGAATGGAAACCCTGCAAAAGATGCAAAGGGAAATCCAATAGTTCTTCGTACTCAGGTTGTACAACAGCACTACACATTGCCAGATAAGCCAATCAAGGTTGTTTACCGTTCAGATTCTTCTGGAACTTCAGAGAACTTCACTAACTACTTGAACAAGTCAGCATCTGCTGTTTGGCCAAAGGCTAAGAACAAGGTATTCAAGGATGCATTCCCAGGAAACATCAATGACACAGCTAACTTAGGCCGTGTAGTTGGAGCTGCTTCATCAACAGGTGTGGCTCAGCTTGCTGGAAAGACTGCTTACTCAATTACATACGCTGAAGTTAACTATGCAACAGCAAACAACCTAAAAATTGCGAACTTAATTAACCCTGCTGGCTCATCAGTAGTTCCAGACTCAACTGGTGTGGGTGCATTCCTTGCATCTGCTACTCAGGATGCAAACGGCTTCCTCACATATGACTATGCAACTAAGGAAAAGGGCGCTTACCCACTAGGAATCGTTTCTTACCTTCTAGCTGATACTAAGTACCCAGATGCAACTAAGGCTGCAGCAGTAAAGGCATTCGCTAACTACATCTTGAGCACAAAGTGCTCTAAGGATGTTGGCGCTGGTCTTGGCTTCAGCGTTATCGACGGTGAACTTCTTAAGAAGTCACTTGCTCAGGTAGCAAAGATCGGTTAATCCGCTTTAAAAATCGAGGGTAGAACGGCCTGGCTCGCAGCGATGCGAACTGGGCCGTTCTTTTCTTTGGGGCTATATTTACGCCATGCAAATTAATCTGGATAAGAAATCAGGGCTGCTGCTAGGAATCATTGCCGGCCTACTAGTAGTAATCATTGTTCTACTGGTCGATAAAATTGGCGATGATGATCACTTTGTTGAGAGTCACTCTTCACAATTAGAGATCGGAAACTAATGTCATCGATTGCCGAGATTGCTGCCGCCTACGAAAAGGCAACAAATGAGTTTTTAACTATTGCCACAAGCGTGCCAGAATCAAAGCTCGATGTATGTGTGGGAGAGGATTGGAGCTCTCGCCAAGTCATTCACCACTGCGCCGATAGTGAGGCTCAATCATTTGCGCGCTTAAAGCGCTTAGTTGCAGAACCTGGAACTGCTATTCAAGGTTATGACGAAGGTGCCTGGGGTAAGAATCCAACTCTTGGATACACCGTTTTGCCAGTGCAGACATCCATAGAAGTCTTTAAAGCAGTGCGTGCAGGATCCCTTGAAATCATCAAGCGACTTGAACTAGGGCAGCTAAAAAACTTTTGCATTCACTCCGAAAAGGGTGAGTTTTCACTGGAGCGTTGGCTTCAGGTTTACACCCGCCATGCAATTGAGCACGCGGATCAGATAACAAAGAATCTAGCTCTGTAGGGTTCGTGGCCTGAAAGTCGCCGCCAGAAAATCCCCCGCTTATCTCACCCCTCATAGGGTGATTTTGTCTTGTTTTTGCAAGGCTCAGGTATCACCCTTGGCTCATGAGTGCTCAAAAAGTCACCTCTGCTGGGGTGAGCCTTCCGCGCTCGCAGCCACCTGCACTTTCAGCAAATTTTTTATCGCGTAAGCATCTTTTCAATCTTTTTGAACGCAATCTACCTGGTGCAACTTTAGTTATCGCCCCAGCTGGGTTTGGAAAAACAACCTTAGTCGCTGAATGGGTGAGAGAAAATAATCGCCCAACTTTTTGGTACACCGTAGATGTCACCGACACAATTCAAGATTTTCAAGCGCATGTCATCGCTGCTATTACAGCTCATTTTCCAAATTTCTTTGCAAATATTAGCCGAGTAGAACATTTTGAACCTGTCGAATCTATTCAATTGTTGGCAGCCGCGGTTGGTCAATTAAATGGAGAATATAACTTTGTCATCGATGCTGGACGTGCAGAGAATGCTGAGATCGCACCCTATGCACAGGTCATCATAGATTGCGTTCCCGATAACTGCCACTTGGTAATTATTCGTAGAAATACACCGATGACATCTTTTGCAAGATATGCAACATTAGGAAATCTAAGTGTCATTACAAGTGAGGAGCTAAAGTTTTCAAAGGAAGAAGTTGAATTAATAGCAGCAATTAATGGTGTAAATTTAAAAGAAAATGGAAATGCCAAAGAATTAGCAATGTGTGGGGGTTGGCCATCAGCAGTACAGTTGATGTGCCATAACATCTCAAAAGGCAATTCTCAAGTAACCTTTTCAAAAGCAATTGAAGCAAATGTCAACCCTCTGGGGGTACTTGCTCTTGAAAGCTATAACACTTTTTCACAGAGCACCCGTGAAAAACTGCGCAAACTAGCGATCATCGAAGAGTTCGATCTTGAGATTGCCTCAGTGATTTTAGATAAAGATTATTCAGAAGAGCTCCTCAACCGAATAGCTATTGATGGGCTATTTGTGACAGCGTCTAGCACTACCAATCGTACTTATCGTTTTAATCCAATTATCTACGAGGCCTTAACTCAAATTCCTCTTGATCCTTGGGATGAGAAGAAAGATGTGCAGCAGAAATTGGCTGCTCTCTTTGCTCAGAGAAAAGACTTTACAAAAGCTCTTCATTTTGCGCATGAATCCGGAATTGAAAAGCAGTTTGGGGATATTTTTAGATCAAGTATCCGTCAAATGGCTGCAATTGGTCGTGGAGATTTGTTGATCAAGTGGGCACATTTTGCCGGTGATGAATCTGCACATGGTGAGGTAATGAAGAAGGCAATTCGAGTTGTTGGCCACCTTGTGCGTTCTGAATTCCGAAGTGCTGAAGCATTGGCATCTGAGCTTGAATACATAGCTGGGCTTTCACCTGATGGGAAATTTTTGCATCGCCTTAGTGCCATGGTGAAAGCAAATATCTATTTTGCACGTGGTGATTTTGAGCGAACAACTCAATCTCTAGATATTGCCCTATCAAATCTAGAGTTAGATAGCGCTCTTGATTCCTCCGACTTGCTTGCCCTTTTGCGATTACGAGCTCGACAAGCATTTCTCTACGATAATTTTGGGGAATTAGCGGATTTATATGCCCAAGCAAAATTATTGCCCGGAGATGGCGATCACCAATTGAGCTCTTATCAACTCGCTTGTATTCAATCGATGGTTTTATACTCCGAAGGTCGATATTTCCAAGCTACTGAAATTTCCCAAATCGCAATAGCCCAGGCAAAAGATGCTGGTTATGTTGGAATCAATGGTCCTCTTGATGCCATGTTGGTTTTAGCTCGCGCTCAGTTAGAAGCATCTGAATTGGATAGATGCATTCAAACACTCAATGAGTTAATGGATGAAGCCTCGAGCTGGGAAATATGGCCCTGGTACTTTATGGCCGAGGGGACTCTCATTCGTATCCAAATAAGCCAAGGTGCACTCTCCACAGGTTCTGAAGCAATAGCTAAACAGCGGAGCTTTTTACTCACTCTTCAAATGCCCAATCAATTAAGTTGGATGATTGACATGAGCGAAGCTTTCTTGCGCCTTGTAACCACGGATTGGCAACGAGCAGATGAGCTTATTAAGCGCATGCCGAAAATTGAATTAGCACGTCAGATTGAGGCAAATGTTCAATTTTCGAAGGATCCTAAAAAAGTTTCTTTGATAATTGATGCTTTGCCTGAGAATACAGTTAGGGAAAAGATTAATAAGTGGTTAGCTGAGACGAGCATCAACTTAGATAATGAAAAGCTGGCACTTCAATCACTTAATAAGGCACTTGCCCTTGGTGCTGAAAATGGTTATCACGAGTATTTCATCCGACAAAGCGGTATGTATCCTCTCATCGTTAAAGCAGCAGCTGCAAAGCCAACTGTCTACATGGAAAGATTAGTTCAAGCAATGACTGAACGACTTCACACCATTAATACAGATTCTGGCGAATTGGAAGAAAAGCTAACTCAGCGCGAATTGGAAATTCTTAAGCACCTAACAACAGGAAATCCAATATCTGCAATTGCTAAAACTCTGCATATTTCACAAAACACCATGAAGACACATCTGCGCAACACATATCGAAAGTTAGAGGCAGATGGGCGCAATAGCGCCGTTGAAAAAGCTAAAAAGCTACTACTTATCTAGTTTTCAGCGTTAGGCTGGCGCGCATGAAATCCCTGGGGCCGGCCTTTAATCGTATGTGGGGCGCCAGTTTGCTGACCAATCTGGCCGATGGGGTTCTAATCGCAGCGGCTCCACTTCTTGCAGTCACGCTCACTAAAAACCCGGTTTTGATCTCATTGCTGAGCGCATTGGTGATGTTGCCTTGGCTTTTATTTGCTATTCCCATTGGGGCAATTGTGGATCGAGTTGATCGAAGATTTCTACTAGCCGGAGCAAATGCAACAAGATTTGTCATTGCTGCCCTGATTGCTTTATTAATTGCAACAAATTCCATCACAATCTACTGGCTTTTCCTTGCGACATTTCTTATAGGAATTTGTGAAGTTACTGCAGATACAACAGCACAATCTCTTATTCCACAGATTTTAGATAAGAGCCAGTTTGAGAAAGGCAATTCAAAGCTTCAAATATCAGAGACAGTAGTTCAAGGATTTGTCGGTACACCTTTGAGTGGTTTTCTCTATGCCATCGCGATCTATATTCCATTTATTGCAAACAGTTTAGGCTTTCTAGTTGCTGCCGTTTTAGCAGCTTCTATTCCTGCAAAATTCTTACGAGATTTACGAATGGAAAGTAGCGAGAAGGAGAAGCCAGATTTTCTAGCAGAGATGAAGTTTGGGATTACATATCTCTATAACGAAAAGGCATTGTTGAGGTTGGTTCTAACTACAGCAAGTATTGGGTTCTGCTACTCAATGTCCACATCCACAATAGTTTTATTCATATTACACGAGCTAAATCTGACACCATCCTTATTTGGCATAGCTTTGGCAATTCAGGCATCAGGGGCAATCCTTGGTGGTTTTATAGCACCACGGCTCTCTACAACTTTTGGGCGTAGTAAAGTCATGGCTACCTGTATTTTTATCAGTTCTCTGATCACTTTACTCCAAGGTCTAGCCCCAAATATCTATGTTTTTGTTGCTTTAGCAACGATTGCTTCATTCACCATCAGCAATTGGAATATCTTGTTAATGTCCACTTATCAAAGCGTTATTCCGGGCCATCTCTTTGGACGCATACATGGGACTAGGCGCACATTAGTGTGGGGATTAATGCCCTTTGGATCTTTACTAGGTGGCTTCATAGCTAAAGGGGGTTTACGCCTTCCCCTATTAATAGGTGGCACAATTGCAACCGTGATTGCACTTTTTTCATTGAGATTTCTGCTCCACGTAGGTCAAAGCCCAGCAAAAGAGGCGCTAGTCAATGAGTAAAAAGCTTGGCTCCTCTTACTGGAAACTATGGACTGCAACGGCTATTTCTAATCTGGGTGATGGTGTTTCCATGGTGGCCTATCCATGGCTGGCATCGGCTGTCACACGCTCACCTATTTTGATTGCCGCGGCCGGCTTTGCATCACGTTTGCCATGGTTGATTTTCACATTACACGCAGGCGTTTTAACTGATCGCTTTGATCGCAGAAAACTCATTGTGGCAATGGATTTTATGAGAGGTTTATTAACTGTTTTTGTGGGAGTTGTTGTTTTCTTCAATAAAGATTCATTTCCAGCCCTTGATGAACTGACAACTATTACAAGATTAGAGACTAATTGGCCGATTTACTTGACATTACTCATCACAGCTTTCCTTTTTGGTTTAGCTGAAGTTTTGCGCGATAACAGTGCCCAGACATTGATGCCATCGGTCGTTGATAAAGAAAACCTGGAAAAAGCAAACGGGCGCATGTGGTCGGCGGAGTCATTGACTAATAGCTTTATTGGGCCGCCTCTAGGCTCACTACTAATAAGTATTGCAATCTTTATCCCATTTTTCTTTGATGCAGCATCATTCTTTTTTGCAGTTGCATTAATTGCCTCACTTAAAGGTACCTTCAAGCCAGTTGCTGATGACAAGCCACGAGAGAAGCTAAATTTTAAAGCAGAGATTAAAGAAGGATATACGTGGCTATGGGCCCATCCATTACTTCGCCCCATGGCAATAATTTTGGGATCCATGAATGGTCTGGGCACCATGATTGGCGCAACCTTTATCTTATTTGCTCAAGAGGTATTACAGACCTCTGTTTTCACTTTTGCAGTCTTAGGAACAGCGGGTGCGGTAGGTGGCACAATTGGAGGAATACTTGCCCCTAAAGTTTCAAAAAAAATTGGTAGCGGCCCCTCACTCTCATTAGCTCTTGCTGCTGCTCCAATGGGTGCGCTGGTGATGTGTCTGACTTCTTCGTGGCAAGTTGTCTGGGTTGTTACGGTTGTGGAATCTTTCGTTGCAATTTTGTGGAACACAATTACTGTCTCACTTCGTCAAAGCATCATCCCTACGCACTTATTAGGTCGCGTCAACAGTGTCTATCGATTCTTCGCCTGGGGATCGATTCCTATTGGGATGTTTGCAGGGGGAGGGCTTGTGAGCGCGTTGACTCTTGTGCTCTCCAGAGAAAATGCGCTGCGTGCCCCTTACTTACTGGGAGCGGTTTTGGGTCTGATTCTCTGGGCTATGGCAGCCCCTCGGCTGACCACTGCCAAAATCGAGGCGGCTCGCGAGGTCGGCTAAAAATCACCCCTCCTCTAGAGCCTCATACCTTGCTTTATTACGAACATTGTTACAAAGCCTACGCTCATGCAATCCATTCTCCTGTTGCGCTAATACGCTCAATTCCGGCAGACTCACTCCACCAAAAGCGCCTATGGGGCAGGTCGACTCTCCACAGACGCTTTTACTTATCCCTCGAGGAGGATCTATGAAGTTCACACGTAGCGCAAAGTTTGCGCTTGCAGCTGCAGCTGCAGCGGCGTTGGCAGTTTCACTGCTTACACCGGCACAAGCTGCAACTCGTTCAACAGTTATCTTGCATGAGACCAACCCAATCACAGGTTTGAATTGCAGCCTCTCAGCTACAAACTCAACAACATGTGCTGCAGTTGGATACCTACAAGGTGCTGGTTTTAACTATTACAACAATAAGAAGGAACTTGTTAAGAACACTGTTTTCGGTTCTTACAAGATTGTAAAGAACTCAGCGACAGATTTCCGCACATCATGGACTGTTAACCCAGGCCGTGTGTGGTCAGATGGAACTCCAATTACTGGAGAAGATCTGCTTCTGTCACACGTCTTGAGCAGCGATGCTTATTCAAAGGCAGCTGGTTTGGGAGATCCAAAAGATAAGAAAAATCCTCCAGCATTTAATGGTCTTGGATACTCAGGTGTTTATGATGCAAACATCGTTGGCGAGCCAGTTCTCTCAGCAGACAAGATGACTGTAACTCTTCAATTTAAGAAGAAAATTGCTAACTGGGATCTTTATGGTCCAGGACCAGCTCCAGTACATACTCTTGTATTAATGGCTGAAGGCAAGACCGCGCTTGGAACTGTTGCTGAAAATGAAGCAGCTCGTGCTCGCTTCGTTAAGGCTTTCAGAGACAAGGACACAACTCTTCTAAAGAAGATGGGTGATATCTGGTCTAAGGACTACACAATCACTACAGTTAACGACAAGACAAACCCATTGCTCCTTGTAGGTAATGGCGGATTCTTAATTGATAACGCTGTTGCAAAGACATCTGTAACACTTAAGAAGAACCCTAAGTACAACTCAGGACCAGCTCTAAGCGGTTCAATAGATACAGTTGTATTTAAGTTCATCGGTGATGGAACAGCTGCGGCACAGGCACTTGCAAACGGTGAGCTTGATGTTTATGCCGGTCAGGCAACTGCTGACGGTGTAGCAAAGCTCAAGGCAATCAAGAACGTTAACGTTGTTGGAACTGACCAGGTTGCTTACGAGCACTGGGATCTTCACTATGACACAGTCCCAGATGAGGCCCCATACACAGGTTTGTTCTCTGTAAAAGATGGCCCTAAGTCAAAGGCACTTCGCCAGGCATTCTTGCTTGCACTTCCACGCAACGAAATCATGGAGAAGTTGATTGCACCAATTAATGGAAAGACCGAGCCTATTCGTTCAACTTGGCTTGCTCCAGGTTCTGCTGCATATGACAAGCTCATTGCTGCAAACGGTTCTGCTTTCTACACACGTGGAACACAAGAATCACGTAACGCAAGTGCACTTGCTTTGGTACAGAAGTACTATCCAGATGTATTGAAGAACCCACTTAAGGTTCGCGTTCTTGTTCCAGGAAACAACCCACGTCGTGCATCTGAATTTGCTCTTGCAAAGGCAAACATGGCAAAGGTTGGTTTTGATCTAGTTGGTGACGTACGTACCGACTGGCCATCAAAGCTTGGTAACTCAGATTACGATGCTTACTTCTTCGCATGGGTTGCATCATCTGTAACTCAGCGTCAGTCAGCTGAGGTTTTTGATACCAATGGTGGTAACAACATCCTTGGTTACAGTAACCCAGCAGTTGATGCAATCATTGCAACCTTGGATGCACCAATGTCTGAGTCACTATTGATTGCTAAATACATTCAGATCGAGCGTCTAACTAACGCTGATGCAATCACAATTGGTGTGTTCATTCACCCAGGTGTTGTTGCAGTTAACAAGGATCTAAAGAATGTTAAGCCAGGTCCACTTTCACCACAGATGGTCTGGAACTACTGGGAGTGGTCATACTAAGGATTAGTATCCTTAGTTAGCCTTACCTATTTACCTCCATTGGACGCCCGGAGATCACTCTCCGGGCGTCCTTTGGCTGTATAGTCAGTCAATACATTGAAAGTCAGTTCATTTTGAGGGGAATACTCGAACTATGGTGGCCTTTGTTCTAAGACGGCTCGGCGTACTTAGTGTGATTCTCTTTGGTTCAAGTTTTATCCTCTATAACGTTGCCGCTATTTCAGGTGACCCAACGGCAGATTTGCGCCTGAGTACAGATCCCAACCGTGATTTTCTTATCGCATCTTTGACTCGCGAACTCCAATTAGATGTCCCACCTCCATTGAGATATTTTCTCTGGCTAAAGGGTGTTTTAGGTGTTTTTGTTGGAAATCCAAATTTTGGTATGGGCAGAGATGGATCAGCTGTAGTTGATTCACTAGCCCTAGCGCTGCCAGTTACATTGCGCTTGGTTTTAGCAGCAACAATTTTTGCAGCAATTCTTGGCATCATGATTGGAATCGTTACCGCACTTCGCCAGTACAGCCGCTTTGACTACTCAATGACTTTTATAGCTTTTCTTCTCTTCTCACTTCCTGTCTTCTGGGTAGCAGTACTTTTGAAAGAGTACCTAGCAATTTCATTTAATAACTTTTTGCGAGAACCCCAGATTCCAATTAGCTGGATTATTGGTATCGGATTAGTGAGCGGATTATTTTGGGCCTCGGTTATTGGTAGATCGCGTAAATCGTTTTGGCTTACATACGCTGCTGCTTTTGCTATCTCAAGTGGTTTGGTCGCCATATTCGGAGTAACAGGTTGGTTGCTCAATCCCTCTCTTGGTCCAGTTGTTGTATTGCTGCTCTCAATTGGAATTGCATTTGGGGTTACCCAACTTTCAGTGGGTCTAATTAACAAGGCTGCACTGCGAGCATCCCTGACCATGGCTGGACTCTCTATTGTTGCTTATTACCCTGTTCATTGGGTCTTTGATAACTATCCAGGTTCCTTAAGCATCTTCTTGCTGGCTTGCGCGTTAATCACTACGGCCGTCTTTGTGGGACTAGCTTTTTCTAAGATTGATCGCGCTCCAATCGTTAGAACCACCATCATTACCGCAGTGCTCTCAGCTGGTCTAGTTCTAGTCGATCAGTTTATGCAGACCTGGAAGCCATATATGGAGACTGATGCAATCAACTATCGCCCTGTGCCCACAGTTGGCCAGCGAAGTGACCTTTTAGATAGTACTGATTTTTGGATTACAAGCTTAGATGTGATCACTCACTTATTCTTGCCAACCCTTGCTCTGACTCTGATTGGATTTGCTGGATACATCAGGTTTGCTCGTGGCACACTTTTAGAAGTTCTCAATCAAGATTACATTCGAACTGCGCGTGCTAAAGGTTTAACTGAGCGCACAGTAATTATGCGCCACGCTTTCAGAAACACAATGATTCCTATGGCAACAATTTTGGTGGCAGATTTTGCTGGAGTAGTCGGCGGAGCTTTTATTACCGAGAGCGTATTTGCCTGGTCAGGTATGGGAACTTTGGCTCTTCAAGGTATTCGAGGCCAAGATCTCAATCTCTTAATGGGCGTTTTCTTTATTACAGCCACAATGGCGGTCTTAGCTAACTTTGTCGCAGATTTGTTGTATTCAGCCTTAGACCCACGTATTCGCGTAGGAAGTGGTGCATAGAGATGGCACGTAAATCAAAGGTAAGCGTTGAATCCACTGAAGTTCTATCTGGTGAAAATGCTATTCAAAATAAGGAGATTGAAGGCTTAAGCCAAGGTCAAATTGTTCGCAAGCGATTTTTCCGTCACCGTGCAGCAGTTATCTCACTCGTAACAATTATTGTAATTGTTGTGATGGCATTTACCGCCTTGGACTTTAGATTATTTGGAATCTGGCGAGTTCCTGGTTGGTGGAAGTGGACACCTGAGGATTTACCTGAACTTCGCTTTGGCGACTGCCCGAATGACACAGTTGGTTGTCCAACCATCTCACTTCTTCCTAAGTTTTTAGGGGGACAGGGAATCGGACTCGGAACACACCCATTTGGTCAAGATGATATTGGACGCGATTTCTTTGCACTGGTCATGAAGGGCACACAGCGCTCAATTTCAGTTATGGTCATTATCGGTGGAATTGGTGCAACTCTTGGTGTAATTGTTGGGTCGATTTCCGGGTTCTATCGTGGCCGCATTGACGCAATATTGATGCGCTTTGTGGACTTCATGATCACTATCCCGGTAATCATTATTGGTTCTGTTATCGGTTACCGTTATGGAAACCTTGGTGCTGTATTCCTAGCTTTCCTCCTTGGTTTATTTGCTTGGACTGGCCTTTCTCGTCTGGTGCGCGGAGAGTTCCTATCGCTGCGTGAGCGAGAGTTTGTTGATGCAGCCCGAGTTGCAGGAGCTACGAATAAGAGAATTATCTTTAAGCACATTTTGCCTAACGCAATTGGTGTCATTATCGTGTCGGTGACTCTCTTGCTCTCTGGTGCAATTTTGCTGGAAACTGCGTTGAGTTATATTGGCTTTGGTGTTGTTCCACCAGATGTGTCTCTAGGACTACTCATTAGCCAGTATCAGGATTCTTTTACAACCCGTCCATGGTTGTTCTGGTATCCAGGTTTATTTATTATCTCCATCGCATTGAGCATTAACTTTATTGGTGATGGCCTTCGCGATGCCTTTGATCCACGTCAGCGCCGTCGTATCTCTAAAAAAGAGCGCCAGGATTCAGCGACAGCTAGAAAGTTGGCACAGGCCAATGATTAATTCTCTAGATAAAAGTAGCTGCTGCCCCGAACAGGATCAGTGCTGCGAAGATATACAAACTAGTGTTATCAGTAATGATCTCGAACTTACTAGCTTGGCTGGAAACGAAGTTCTTTCTTCGAAGCTTGGCCATGTAAGAACAGATCCCCGAGTCACTCTTAAGAGAGTCACCCACACGTCTGGGAGAATCAGCACCGGGAAGAAGATCACTTTTGTGCATTCTTCTACTGTGTCGACCACTCGGAGCTGGAGCAGCCCAGGCGTAGTAACTCTGCCCTCTGATTTGAATCGACATGCTGTATCTGGTTTCAATCTCCTCAACAAGATCCCAAGTAGCAGTGATCTCTTTGGTTGGATTAATGATCTTAATTCCCTCATCAAAGAGAAGAACATAGGGTTTGAGAAAGAGCAAGTAAGCACCGTAAGCACCAGCGCCACAGATTCCAATTGTCATCAGGATATCTCCACCGTAGAAGAGGCTTTGAAGAATAAATCCAACAAAGAAAGTGATCAAAACCCAACCGCTAGCGATGGCACTACCGGGTCTGAACTTTTCGATATTGGTCATTTAGTAAGTTTCTCACAGATAGGGTCAACCAAATGAGTAAGCCAGTCTTAGAGATCAAGGATTTTAATGTTGATTTCTGGGTAGATGGTGTGTGGTACCCAGCAGTTATCGGGATGAACCTTTCACTTGAGCCTGGAAAAGTTACAGCCATTGTGGGTGAATCTGGTTCCGGAAAATCAACAACCGCCCTTGGATTGATGTCACTGCTTGCCTCAAATGCTCGTATGTCTGGATCAGTTAAGGTTAAAGATCAAGAGATGCTCAACGCTAAAGCAATCACACTTCGCAAATTCCGTGGAAAAGAAGTTGCTTATATTTTCCAAGAGCCAATGACCGCTTTAAACCCTATCTACACAATCGGTTTCCAGATTATGGAAACTCTTCGTAATCACTTTGATATGGGTCCAAAAGAGGCACATGCTCGCGCCGTTGAGTTAATCACCATGGTTGATATTCCAGATCCTGAGAAATCAATTGATAAATACCCTCACCAGCTCTCTGGTGGCCAGCGCCAGCGCGCCATGATTGCTCAAGCACTTGCTTGTGATCCAGGACTTCTAGTTGCAGATGAGCCAACTACAGCGCTGGATGTAACAGTTCAAGCTGAAATTCTTGATTTAATGCGTGGCCTAAAGGACAAGTTGAACTCGGCAATTCTGCTCATCACTCACGATATGGGTGTTGTTGCAGATATGGCCGATCACATTCTTGTTATGAAAGATGGAATTACTGTTGAATCTGGAACAGCTGATCAGATTTTTAACAAACCAACACACCCTTACACCCAGCAACTACTTGCTGCCGTGCCAAAGTTGGGATTCTCAAAAAAGCGTGAGCTTCCATATAAGGAGAGTGCAAAGCCAGCACCAGTTTTGAAGTTAGAAAATGTGACTATTGAATATCCAAAGCGTGGTCGCATCCCAGCTTTTGTGGCTGTTAAGAACTTCAACCTTGAAATCTACCCAGGTGAAATCGTGGGTCTTGTGGGCGAATCCGGTTCAGGAAAAACTACCGTGGGCCGCGCATCTATCGGTCTGCTTCCTATCAAGGAAGGCTCACTTGAAATTGTTGGCAAAGATATTAGCCATGCAAATCAAAAGGAGCTATTTGCAATTCGCCGCCACACTGGAATTGTCTTCCAGGATCCTGCCTCATCCCTTAATCCACGTCTGCCAATCGGTGAATCAATCGGTGAGCCTTTATTTTTAGCAGGTGTTGCCAAAGGTGCTGAATTGGCGCACAAAATTGAAGATCTACTTGATCAAGTTGAGCTTCCACGTAGCTATCGCAACCGCTACCCACATGAGCTCTCTGGTGGACAGCGCCAACGCGTAGGTATTGCTCGCGCCTTAGCCCTTACTCCTGATCTTTTGATTGCCGATGAGCCAACTTCAGCGCTGGATGTGTCTGTTCAGGCCCGCTTCCTGGAGCTATTACAAGAACTTCAGGGCAAGTTGAATTTTGCTTGTTTGTTCATCAGTCATGACTTAGCTGTCGTTGACATCTTGTCTCACCGAATTGCAGTAATGCAAGATGGTGTGCTGGTTGAAGTGGGCGATCGTGATCAGATTTTAAAGAAGCCTGCCCATGACTACACCCGCCGCTTGATTTCAGCTGTTCCAGTTCCAGATCCAAAGGAACAGCGCATCCGTCGTGAGGCCCGACTAGCTGCCAAGAAGTAGATCCCTATGGATCTAGAACTGCTGGTTTATTCACTGGACCTAGTTTCCACCTTTGCTTTTGCTTTAGTAGGCGCTCGCGTTGCTGCCAATAAAGGTCTTGATTACGGCGGCATTTTGCTAATCGCTGCCATTGCAGCCATCTCTGGTGGAACTTTGCGCAATATTTTTATAGGACAACGCCCACCCTGGATTCAATACCCGTGGTTGTTCCTACCCATCATTGCAGCGGTTGTAATAACGATTGCAATTGGAAAGAAACAAGAAGTGGGCCGCTTCGCTCTCTCCCTGGACACATTGGGCTTGGCCGTGGCCACGGTCTCAAGCGCCCAGTTTGCACTCACCAATGAGGCGCCAGTTTTAGCAGCCCTAGTTTTGGCAATCGTTGGCGCTGTTTCTGGGGGATTGTTTCGAGATATTTTGTGCCAAGTCCAGCCAGTATTGCTTCACCGTGAAACCGTTGGAACAAGTGCGGTTGCAGGGGCTATTTTCTATATTGCTATGAGCTCTATTGGCTTCAATGAGGCGATTACGGCATTGGTATCAGGCCTTGCTGTTGTGGCAGTGCGTGAGATTTCCATTAAATTTAATTGGAACCTGCCTAAAGTAATCTCTCGCTAGCTCTAGTCATTGGCCTGGCCGCTGCGGTGCATATAGCGGCCCAAGAAATCAGCCTTCATATCGGTGAAATTGCCATCCAGGAGTGCTTGTCGCATCTGATCGACTAAACGCACGATAAAGCGCTCGTTATGGATTGTGGCAAGGGTTGAAGCGATGATTTCTTTGCCGCGGAATACATGGTGCATATAAGCCCGTGTGTAGTGCGTGCACGTGTAACAGTCACACTCATCATCAATGGCCGTGAAATCGCGCTTGTAGGCGCTGTTAGAGAGGTTAAAACGCCCTTCCATCGTATACACAGCACTTGTACGTGCAATTCTGGAGGCTAAGACGCAGTCAAATGTATCGATGCCGTTTTCAACCCCCACAAAGAGATCTTCGGGTGCGCCAATACCCAACAAGTGTTTTGGTTTGTTTTCTGGCAGTACCTGATTGACCCAAGAAATGATTGTTCCCAGTGAATCTTTATCTAACGCCCCGCCAATTCCAAAACCGTCAAAGGACTGTCCGGAAGATTCAAGGCCTGCCAAATCTGCAGCAGCTTTCTTGCGCAGGTCTTCATATTGAGCCCCTTGGATAACACCGAAAAGGGCTTGGTAAGCCTTGGTGGATCGCTCATCGGTTAGGCGCTTGTGTTCATCTAAACAACGAACGGCCCACGCCAGCGTCCTATCCATCGCTAACTCTTGATAACGCCGGGTGTTATGCAAGGTGGTGCACTCATCAAAGGCGAAGATGATGTCGGCGCCAATTTCATGTTGGACCTTCATAGAAATCTCAGGGGTGAAGCGGTGCATCGAGCCATCTAGATGGGATTTAAAAGTCACTCCCTCATCATCAACATGGGCCAGGCGTTCTTTATTATCTGCGATGACATCATCTCGGCGAAATGTTTGGGCATCCATCGCTAATACTTTTTTAAATCCCACACCTAGGGATAAAACTTGAAATCCACCAGAGTCAGTCATTGTTGGTCCAGGCCAGTTCATAAATTGGGCAAGACCGCCGGCCTCATCTAAGACATCAGAGCCGGGTTGTAAATAAAGGTGATAGGCATTAGCGAGAAGTGCTTGAGCCCCAAGATCTGCCATGGCCTCTGGAAGAACTGATTTAACTGTGGCCTTAGTTCCCACCGGAATAAAAGCTGGCGTTTGAATCGCACCATGGGGAGTGGTGATAGTTCCAACGCGGGCCATGGAAGCTTCTTGGCTAGATTTAATCTCAAAGGAGAAACCCGTACTCAATGGCTCACCTTTCTTAAATTTAAAAGTAGTTGAAGCTTCAACTGTTAGCGTAGACTGATAACTATGGCAGGCCAAAACGCTACCGCACCCCGGTGGCTCAATACTGCCGAAATGAAGGCCTGGCGCCGATACATCATCGCCAGCCGTCGCTTATTAGAGGCCCTGGATAGTGATTTAGATAGCCATGATTTATCAATGCCTGATTATGAAATCTTGGCCCTTCTAAGTGATGCCCCTGATCGCAAAATGCGAATGAGTGAACTAGCAGACATCGCCTTGCTATCGCGCTCGCGTTTATCGCATCGGATGAAAGTGATGGAAAAGGCTGGCTGGGTAAAGCGCGAGGCTTGCCCATCAGATAAACGTGGCTACTTTGCCGTGATGACCGCCAAAGGCTGGAAAGTAATTGTGGCCGCGGCCCCAGATCATGTGGAGAGTGTGCGCTCCCGCTTTGTTGATCATTTATCAAAGGCTGATCAAGAAGTAATAGCAACGATATTTGCTCGGGTGGAAGAGTCACTTCGCAAAGATGGAAGTCATGATTAAAGAATAAAAGTGCATAAAAAAACCCGCCACATAAAGTGGCGGGTTTTTTTAATTGCTAATTACTTAGCAGCTGCCTTCTTGCGACGGCGCTTCTTTGGAGCAGCTGTAGCAGCTGCTGCCTTCTTACGGCGACGCTTTGGCGCAGCCTTCTTAGCTGCTGCCTTCTTGCGGCGCTTCTTTGGAGCAGCCTTCTTAGCTGCTGCCTTCTTACGACGACGCTTTGGAGCAGCCTTCTTAGCTGCTGCCTTCTTACGGCGACGCTTTGGAGCAGCCTTCTTTGCTGCTGCCTTCTTGCGGCGCTTCTTTGGTGCTGCTGCTACTGCAGCTGCCTTCTTACGGCGCTTCTTTGGTGCAGCTGGTGCTGCTGCCTTCTTGCGCTTCTTTGGTGCTGCTTTCTTTGCTGCGGCCACGTACTTCTCCTATCGGAATGGTTCGGATCCGTCACCCAAACCTGTTCGTGGATAAGCGTGACATCATTTTGGTAAAAATGCCAACATTTTGTGAGAAAAAATAAAGCGCGTGTCGCAAATTAAATAATTTATTTTTTTATGCATTTGCGCAAAATTCGCAATTTTTTATTTTTGATTAATTAATTATTTGTGAAAAGTATTAAAAATCCCGCAAATTCCTGTCAAGTACCCGTTTTACTCCTCAGAATCTGGATTTAGGCGTGAATTTTCCGCCGATTTCTTGTTTTCGAGGGCAAATGTGCTGGTTCGGATGTCGAATTTTCTAAATTCTGGCATCAAAAGGGCAAGTAACCCGACGGTAACTACGCAAATAATCCCGCCACTTGTTACCGAAATCGACAATGTAGTAGCCGCGGCCATAGAAGCTGCGCGCATCTGTCCGGCTAATGGTCCTAGCGAATATGACAGCAACTCAATACCGGCAAGACGTCCGCGGAAATTATCGGGAATAGTTTGGTTCCACATCGCAGATCGAAAGAGAGCGCTGACCATGTCAGAAGCCCCGGCCAAGGTCAGAAATAGAAGTACGACCCAGAGATAGTTAGTAACTCCAGATAAAGCAATTGCCGCACCCCAACCGATGGCCGCCCACATGATCGCCTTTCCATAAAAGTGAACATGTGAAATCCAGCCGCTGGTCAAGGTGATGATGATTGGCGGTGGCTC
>RGHD01000051.1 GCA_010024385.1 Actinomycetota bacterium
AAACAAGCGATATACCCGAAGTAAGAGTAATTGTTAGGATCAAAGCTGAAACCATAATGAAGGCCAGAATGGATCGCTTGTCTACTCCCAGAATTTTTGTATAACTGAGTGCAAGTAAAAGCGCGAGGGTTGAAGAAACCCCTCGGGTAGATATAAACCACCTTGAGGCGCTTCCCCCTATTAAATTTCCTAGTCGTGACACCCCTCAAACTCTAACCGCCCAAATCCTGGCAATAAGCACAAGTGCCGGGAATAACCGGCCCAGGTTTGCCGTTCCCCTAATAGCAAACCTGAGTCGCAGCGACTCAACCTTTTGGGTAGGATGGGCTCAGGTTTGAAGCAGTCCTCGACCCTAAATCAGGCTCGAGCGTGAAATAAAAGGAGCACTACTTACATGGCTAGAGCAGTTGGAATCGACCTAGGTACCACTAATTCTTGCGTATCGGTCTTGGAAGGTGGAGAACCCACCGTTATCGCCAACGCTGAAGGCGCTCGCACGACCCCCTCGATCGTCGCCTTTGCAAAAAGCGGCGAAGTACTTGTTGGTGAAGTGGCCAAGCGCCAGTCAGTAACAAATGTCGAACGCACCATTCGTTCGGTTAAGCGTCACATGGGTACAAGCTGGAGCGTCGATATCGACGGAAAGAAATACACACCACAAGAAATTTCAGCACGCGTTTTGCAAAAACTAAAGCGCGATGCAGAGTCATACCTTGGCGAAACTGTAACGGACGCGGTTATTACTGTTCCTGCATACTTCAATGACGCACAGCGTCAAGCAACAAAAGAAGCTGGCGAAATCGCTGGTCTTAATGTTTTGCGCATTATCAACGAGCCAACTGCAGCAGCGCTTGCATACGGTCTTGATAAAGCAGATAAAGAACAGACAATTCTAGTCTTCGACCTAGGCGGTGGAACATTTGACGTTTCACTTCTTGAAATCGGTGACGGAGTAGTTGAAGTTAAAGCAACTAATGGTGATAACAACCTTGGTGGTGATGACTGGGATCAAGCACTTGTTGATCACCTTGTAACTACTTTTGGTTCACGAAATGGAATTGATTTAACAAAAGATAAGATGGCGATGCAACGTATTCGTGAAGCTGCTGAAAAGGCAAAGATCGAACTTTCATCATCACAATCTGCATCAATTAACCTGCCATACATCACAGTTGATGCTGAGAAGAATCCACTCTTCCTAGATGAAACAATTACACGTGCTCAGTTCCAGCAACTTACCGCTTCTCTACTTGAGCGTTGCAAGAAGCCTTTCCAGGCAGTTCTAAAGGATGCTGGAATTGCAATCAGCAAGATTCAATCAGTTGTATTAGTTGGTGGATCTACACGTATGCCAGCTGTGGTTGATCTTGTTAAAGAGCTAACAGGTGGAAAAGAGCCAAATAAGGGCGTAAACCCTGATGAAGTAGTGGCCGTTGGCGCATCACTTCAAGCCGGTGTTCTAAAGGGTGAAGTAAAGGATGTTCTACTCCTGGATGTAACACCACTATCACTTGGTATTGAAACCAAGGGTGGCGTTATGACTAAGTTGATTGAGCGCAACACAACTATTCCTACAAAGCGCTCTGAAGTATTTACAACTGCTGATGATAATCAGCCAGCTGTTCAGATTCAGGCATACCAAGGTGAGCGCGAAATGGCTGCTTACAACAAAAAGCTTGGAATGTTTGAACTCACTGGTTTACCACCAGCCCCACGCGGAGTTCCACAAATCGAAGTTACATTTGATATCGACGCAAACGGAATCGTTCACGTCTCTGCAAAAGATCTTGGAACTGGAAAAGAACAGAGCATGACCATTACTGGTGGCTCTGCACTTTCTAAGGAAGAGATTGAGCGCATGATGGCCGATGCTGAATCACACGCTGAAGAAGATCGCCAGCGCAAGGAAGAAGCAGAGATCCGCAATGCTGGAGATTCACTTCTCTACTCAACTGAAAAGTTCATCAAAGATAATGAAGAGAAGTTGTCTTCAGGTGATGCACTTGAAAAGAAAACCGAGACTGAGGCAGCTATTGCCGAACTAAAGACTGCTCTTGGTGGTTCAAACTACGAGATGATTAAGGGCGCAACTGAAAAGGTTGCAACTGTTAGCCAAGCTCTAGGGGCCGCACTTTATGCAGGTGCTGCAGCTGAAGGCGCACCTGCTGAAGATGGCGTTGAAGATGCTGAAGTAGTTGAGGAAGGCAAGTGAGCGAGGAAAACTCGCTCACCGAAGAAGTAGTAGTTGAAGATGTGGCACCGGATCAGGAGACTGATCCGGTAGCTACATTAACTAGTGATTTACAACGACTTCAGGCTGAATATGCCAACTACCGAAAGCGCGTAGAGCGTGATCGTTCCCTTGCTCACGAAATGGCAATCGGTGCGGTTTTGACTGAACTTTTGGCACTCCTTGATGATGTGGACCGAGCAGAATCACATGGTGAGTTAACTGGTGGCTTTAAAGCAGTTGCCGATCAGCTCAATGCCATCGTTACTCGCATTGGTTTAGAGAAATATGGCACCGACGGTGAAGTATTTGATCCACAGATTCATGAAGCCCTCATGCATGAGACTTCTACGGAGGTAGAAGTACCAACTGCTTCAAAGATTTTGCAGCCTGGATATAAATACAAGGAGCGCATTTTGCGTCCAGCACGTGTTTCTGTAACAGATCCAGCAGGAGAGTAATAACAAATGGCAGCCAAAGATCTCTACGAAAAGGATTTTTACAAGGTCCTTGGCGTTGATAAAAAGGCTGCCGCCGATGAAATCAAACGTAAGTATCGCAATCTTGTAAAAGATCTCCACCCCGATACAAACCACGGTGATTCTGCAAAAGAAGAAAAGTTCAAAGCAGTATCTGAGGCCTATGAAATTCTCTCTGACCCTAAAAAGCGTGCTGAATATGATGAGGCGCGCACATTATTTGAACGTGGCGGTTTTCGTGCACCCATGGGAGGAGGAAACTTTCAGGGTGGGGATTTCTCAGACATCTTTGGTGGAGGAAATCCACAAGATATTTTTGCAAACCTCTTTGGTGGTGGTCGCCGCGGTCCACGTAAGGGACAGGATCTGCAAACTGAGGCAACAATTACTTTCCGTGAATCAGTTTTTGGTACTAATTTAGATTTACGCCTTGGAACAGATAGAGGTGCTACACAAAACATTACTGCGCGCGTTCCTGCAGGCGTCAATGATGGCGCCAAGATTCGCGTGAAAGGCAAAGGAGCACCGGGAGAAGCTGGCCCAGGTGACTTATTTATCCTCTTGCATGTTAAGCCCCACCCAATCTTCTCTCGCAAAGCTGAGAACTTACTTGTTACTTTGCCAATTACCTTTACTGAAGCAGCGTTAGGTGCAGATGTGAAAGTGCCAGTAATGAGCGGTGAAGAAGTAACTGTGCGCATTGCTCCAGGTACTCCCAACGGTCGCACGCTGCGCGTTAAGGGCCGTGGAATAACAAAAGGCTCACACACAGGAGATCTTCTTGTAACGGTAGATGTGCAAGTCCCACAACGCGTTGATGGCAAAGCGCTAGAGGCGCTCAAGAGCTTTGCTGAAGCAACTGCTGGTGAAGATGTTCGCGCCGAATTAGCTGCAAAGGCAAAACAATGAACGATGAATTAAAGAAGGAAATTCCGGCCGATGACGCAGCCGTCTATGTCATCTCTGTTGCTGCAGAGATTTCAGGATTACATCCACAAACTTTGCGCCAATATGACAAGTTAGGTTTAGTTTCACCTTCTCGCACAGAGGGGCGAAACCGGCGTTATTCATTGCGCGATATAGCGCTGCTGCGCGCAGTTCAAAAACTTGTGGGAGAAGGAATTAACCACGCAGGTATTAAGCGCATCATTGAACTTGAATCTGCAATGGCAAATATGGCTCTTGAGGTTGCGCAGCTGCGCATTGAAGTTGATGCACTCATTGAAGCTAATCCACCTAAAGGAATTGCCCGTCGAAGCCGTAGCGAAGTAATTGTCTATAAGCAGGAGAAGTAATTAAGCAGGCTTCATAAAGTTAGTTCGACCGGCCCACTTGCCTAGAGTTTGTTCAACTGGAGATTTCAAGATTGACTCTAAAACAGTTCCATAGACATCTCTAAAGTCAGTAGTAACAGCTAAATCACCATCAATTAATTTAGAGAGTGAAGGCTGGTCACCATAGAAACCACCTTTTACATTCTCACCGATGATAAACATTGGCCCGGATGTCCCGTGATCTGTGCCTTGAGATGCATTTCCTTTAACGCGGCGACCAAATTCGCTATAAACCATTACAGTCACATCATTTGATCTAGTCGTTGATTTGAGTTGGCCCATAAATCGTGCCAGTGAGTTAGAAACAACACCTAAGAGTTCAGCCTGGGCATTTGCCTCATTAGCGTGTGTATCAAAACCACCGAGAGAAACAGACCAGACTTTTGTGGGTGAACCAACTGCAATGAGCTTTGCAACAACATCTAACTGCTGTGAAAGGTTGCTATCTCCTCCAGCATTTCCACCATTAACTGTTGGAAGATCAAGGGCAATAGGTGCTGGTGCTTTTAAGATCGGTTCAATAGAGGAAGAGACTGAAAAGAGATTGCGCATAGAGGTGGCTGCTGCTGCCATGAGCTTTGAATCAGCACGCGCTGGTTTTGAAAGTTGAATGCATTGATTAGCTAAAGCACCCTTTGGAATTACTAAACCGCCTAATGGCAATGCAGAGCCAGAGATTTTACTTCCAGCAAACATAGGTGGAAGAACAGAACCGAGAGAGATTGCAAGCATGGGATCAACTGGTTGTGTGTCTAGCCATCGACCCAACCATCCAGTGTTGATGTGTTTTTCTGGTGAGGCAGTTTGCCACTTAGCCATGGAAGAAAAATGTGAACGGTCAGGTTTTGGATAACCAACACCACGGATGATTGCAACTTTGTTTTGATCCCACAGCGCCTTAATCCCACCCATGGATGGGTTGAGTGCAAGCTCAGCATCTAGCGGCAGCATCGTTTCTGCTTTGTAAGAGATGTCAGGTCGTGCTGAGAAATAGATTGGATCCTTGTATGGAATAACAGTGTTTAAGCCATCATTTCCGCCATAGAGAGTCACAACAACAAGAATTGGTGTGCCTGCAGCTAGAGGGCGATTAATTGCAGCTTCAGCAATTTCATCTAACGTCAGAAAGTTAGCTGCAGCACCAACAGCAACGGCACCTGTTGTCAGTTTTAGAAACTTACGTCTTGATATCGTGTCCATGGCTACTCCTATGCACTCACTATGTATTCAGGACTACACAATGCAAGTAATGCAAACTGTGCTGGATCATCTAAAGCAGTTCGAAGAGCAGATTGAGTACGCGCACTCCATTCAGGAACACCTAACCAATCAGCACTCTTTAACACTCGAGTATCTTGTGGGATTTGATTTAAGGCGTTCAAATTACTTTGTTTAATGAGCCAAGCAGCAAATGCCAATCGATACTGCGCAGTTGCAGAAGATAACCACGCCTCTCCTGCAGGCCATCCACCAACGTTAGGTGGGTTAAAGGGAACTTGTCCTAACTTATCGAGGTGATTAGTTAATTGTGCTGGAGTTTTCAACTGTGAAGGAGTTAACTCCAGCGCGCGGCAAGCAGATATGAACCATTCAACAGGGGATTTAACAAGAGCATATTTTGTATCTTGCATTGATAGATCTGCAGCCATGGCTCTTATCGCTGCAGCGATATCTCGTGTGGCAAAAGCGTTTTTAGCGCTAAAGGATGCCGGCATCACTTCAGTGCTGGAGATGAATCGATACCAGAATCGTTCAGAGATAAATGTTGCGCAGTCATCTCGTGCAACCAAGAAGTCAGCTAATGAATCTCCTGTAAAAGATGCGGTAGTTCCCAATAAAGTAACGGGCTTAGTGTCTCGTCGGCTTGGATTAATTGTTACTACGCCACTGCTACGCCCAACTTGATAGCCAGTTAAAGCGCGTGAAATAGCCTTCACATCATCTTCGCTGTATCTATTCACACCAAGGACAAAGAGCTCCATCAACTCTCGTCCTAAGTTTTCATTAGGCGCTTTAGCTGTGTTGTCTTGACCATCTAACCAAAACTG
>RGHD01000052.1 GCA_010024385.1 Actinomycetota bacterium
GTAGGTGTCGGTGTTGCCCCAATCGCACCCTCAGGATCACCTATCGCTGTTGGAGTTGGTTGTGGTGTTGGTTTTTTAACTGCAACACCCTTATTCCACACCAGCTTCTTGCCAGATTTAATGCAGGTGTAAGACTTATTCAGATACGTCACTTTTTGGTTAACTGTCTTGCACGCACTACCCGGAGTAATCTTTTGGGCAGATACAGCTGCAACAGGAATCAGGGCAAGAGAAAGGGCAATGAGAAGTCCTTTAAAGAATCTGCCCTTAATTGCCATTACAAAAGAGTAACTGGGGCTGTCAACCTATCCGTTAATAGCCACCCATAGCTTCAGCGCTGCAACCCACGAGCTAGTTTGAAGAGATCCCTTATCCCAATGCAACCCTTGGCAATCTAGTTGCTGGCTTGTTTTTCTACTTCGCCAGCCATTTTGCGGCGCATAGTTCTTGCTAAGAATTTAGCTACCCCTTTACAATTTTCAACAAAAAAAATTGGGGTTGATAAAGATGAATAGCAAGGCGCTGTGCCACTCAATACTTGCTACTGCCGAAATTCCGATTAATTCACATGAACCGTGGAGTATTCACGTCCATAACGAGAAGTTATGGGATCGCATCATCTCGCAACATCAACTAGGTCTGGGTGAGGCCTATATGGATGGTTGGTGGGATTGCCAGGCGGTAGATCAGATGTTGACCCGCCTGCTTAGCATTAATGTCATCTCACTGCTTCGCCCATCCCCCACAGTCGTATTGACCGCGCTTAAATCAAAGCTCTTTAATCGCCAAACGAAATCACGGGCTGCAAAGAACGCCAAACATCACTACAACATCGGCAACGAACTCTATTCGCGCATGCTTGATAAGGAGATGGCATATAGCTGTGCTTACTGGAAAGATGCTACGACTCTTGATCAAGCGCAAATAAATAAGTTTGACCTCATCTGCAGAAAACTCAAACTTGAACCCGGTATGAAACTCCTTGATATTGGCTCTGGGTGGGGTGGATTACTGCGACATGCTGTTAAGAATTACGGAGTAATTGGTTATGGAATATCTCCAGCTGAAAACCAAATTGAAGGTGCGCGGCAACGTTCGGTAGGTCTTGATATCACCTATATGCAACAGGATTACCGAGAGTTAACAGGAGAATTTGATCGCGTTGTTTCTGTGGGAATGATGGAACATGTGGGGCCAAAGAATTTACGAACTTTTTTTACACAATGTGATCGATTACTCTCTCGCAATGGCTTGATGCTCCATCACACAATCACATCAACCTACTCAAAATCATCTACCGATCCATTTTTTGATCGATATATCTTCCCTGGAGGTGTAATTCCCTCCCCTGCCCAAATTTGCCAAGCGGCAGAAAAACTCTTCATTATCGAAGATGTCCATAATTTTGGCCTTGATTACGATCGCACGCTCCTTGCCTGGCATGAAAACATCAATAGGCGATGGAGTGAGATTCCCCAATATGAGCGCAGATTCCAACGCATGTGGAATTACTACTTACTGGCATCAGCTGCTGGCTTTCGCGCCCGAAACCTTAATCTGATGCAGTTTGTCTTCAGAAAAAATGGCCCACAAGAGCGCTATATATCCGAGCGCTAACGCTGAGCACTTTTTTTTACTTCACCTGAATTAGATAGATAGTCCTTCAAAGGACACGGGGCATCTTTGCTAACACGCCCAACTCAATTAATCTCAAGTGCACCTGTCTATACTCATTTTTTATGAAGCGAGTTCCTCTTATACGCATAGGTCTGCTCATAGCGCTCTTACCAATCCTTCTGGCCTTTTCTACATCCCTTCTCAATGGCACATCCATCTTTGATGAGGGCTCTGGCAGTGGTGCTTATCTGTGGCTATTAATGCTCACTGTGCCAATCGGCTTGCTACTTGTAGTAATTGGCTTATTAGTGAAGTTGTTGAGGCGCTTTGGCTCCTAAGAAAAGGCGTTTGTGTTAAGCCCCACTTTTACCCGCCGGCAGGTCAGCGGCCATTACAACCAAGGGATGATGAGGAAAAAACCACCTGCCACGGCCAAGTTTTTCGCTAAACCCTTTATGAGAACATCCATTTGAAGTACTGTGGCGACACCTTGAGGAAAGAAACGGGGTCTGTAGGGTGGGTTCAAAGAGCTCAGTCATCATCTCTTTGCGCGGCCTTTCTAAAAACTTTGGCTCCGTTCGCGCCGTTGATGGAGTAGATCTAGATATCTATCAAGGTGAGTTTTTAACTCTTCTAGGACCCTCTGGTTCAGGTAAGACGACAGTTCTTCGCATGATTGCAGGATTTGAAAAACCTGATGCAGGAAGCATTGAACTTAACGGTAAAGAGATTACCCATCTACCTGCCTATGAGCGCGATGTTAATACCGTCTTTCAGGATTACGCGCTTTTTCCTCATATGGATGTTATTTCAAATATTGAATATGGATTGCGTGTAAAGGCAATTGCTAAAGATGAGCGCCGGGCGCAGGCGATGGCTGCGCTGGCTCAGGTAAGACTTGATGGCTATGAAAATAGAAAACCCAGCCAACTCTCTGGTGGTCAAAGACAGCGCGTTGCATTAGCTAGAGCGCTAGTGAACCGCCCTTCAGTATTGCTTTTAGATGAACCGTTAGGTGCACTTGATCTTAAATTACGTGAGCAGATGCAGATTGAGTTAAAAGAGCTACAGCGCCAAGTTGGAATTACCTTCATCTTTGTCACCCATGATCAAGAAGAGGCTCTGACGATGTCAGATCGAGTCGCAGTCTTTGATCGTGGAAAGATTCAACAACTCGATAAACCGGCAACGATTTATGAAAATCCTGCTAATTCATTTGTTGCAGGCTTTGTGGGTATCTCTAATTTAATTACAGGCGCAGCCAGTTTGAGCCTGTTGGGTAAGGGTGGAACCTGGCTTGTGCGCCCTGAAAAAATTGAGATTGATTCACCTGCCACAGGTGGACGAAGGGCCCAAGGACAGATTAGAGAAGTTGAGTATCTAGGCCCAGCTACACGGTTTTTAGTTGATTTGGATGTGGGAATTTCACTCATGGCCCTTCGCCAAAACACTTCTGAGAGTGCAACCTCGGTGGCAGAGATGCGAAATACAAAGGTTACTGTCAGTTGGGATATAGAGAGTGAATACAAAGTGGAAAAGTAGATTTCTCAGCTAGCTAGCAGTTGAGAAACGCACTGGAAATCCTGGTGCGTTGTCGCAAAGGTGCGACAGAAAGGAACACGAGTGAGAATCACACGAGTTCGAAAGAGCGCAATTGCAATTGCGGCAGGAGCGCTACTGCTGAGCGGATGCTCAAGTTCAGGTAGCGATTCGGCAGGAGGAGCGTACGCAGGTCCTGTTAAAGATACCCCCGGAACAATCAATGTTCTTGCTTGGCCAGGTTATGCAGAAGATGGTTCAACAGATCCAAATGTTGACTGGGTAACACCATTTGAAAAAGATACAGGTTGCACAGTTAACGTTAAGACATATGGAACATCAGATGAAGCTGTTCAGTTGATGCAAAGTGGTGGCTACGACGTCGTTAGCGCCTCTGGAGATGCATCTCTTCGCCTTATCTATGGTGGAGATCTACAGCCAGTTAATTTGGATCTGATTCCAAACTATGCAGATATATTCGATAACCTTAAAGACCGTCCTTGGAATACTGTTGATGGCGTTAACTACGGAGTTCCACATGGCCGTGGCGCAAACGTCTTGCAGTACACCATGGACAAAGTAAAGCCAGCACCAGATTCATGGTCAGTTGTGTGGGAGGCAAACTCACCGCTTAAGGGCAAGATCACAGCTTATGACTCAGCGATCTACATCGCTGATGCTGCTGTGTATTTGATGTCTACTAAGCCAGAGCTTGGTATCAAGGATCCATACGCTCTTGATCAAACACAGTTTGATGCTGCAATGGCGCTACTCAAGCAACAAAAGCCTTTAGTTGCTGAGTACTGGGCTGATTACACCAAGTACATCGCCGCTGTTCAGGCTGGAAGCATCGTTGCTGGAACTTCTTGGCAGGTTATCGCCAACGTTCTCAACGGTGAAAAGGCAACAGTGGGCGCAGTAAAGCCTAAGGAAGGTGCAACTGGTTGGTCAGATACTTGGATGATCTCTAAGAACACTGAAGCAATCGACTGTGCTTATAAGTGGTTGAACTGGATTATCTCTCCAGCAACTAACGCACAGGCTGCTGAGTACTTTGGTGAAGCACCAGCTAACTCAAAGGCATGTGCACTTACTGCAAGTAAGACACACTGCCAGTCATACCATGCAGAAGAAACTGACTACTGGTCAAATGTCTACTACTGGAAGACTCCAACTGAAGAGTGCCTAGATGGACGTACGGATGTGAAATGTATTCCGTATGCCGAATGGGTTAAAGCTTGGTCAAGCTTTAGAAACTCTTAGTACCTAGGGGATGTGGGCACTTGAATGCAAGTGCCCACATCCGCCTCTTCTCAAGGAAAGTGAATTGGTCTTATAGAGACAATGAGCATTGCCACCAGCAGCCGTAGATACTTCCACTCTCATGTGTGGGCACGTATCACTGCGCTCTTATCCCTGCCTCTAGCTTGGCTCGGGGTTTTATATATCGGATCATTGGCAGCGCTATTTATTACAAGTATTTGGAAAATTGATACCTTCACAAGCAAAGTAGTGCGAGAGTTCACATTATCTAATTTCATCGATGTTTTAACTGATAAAGCCTATTTCAATGTTACGGTCCGTACAGTTGGTGTGGCAGTTGCGGTGACAATTATCTGCGCCGTCATTGCAATACCTATGGCCTTTTTTATTGCTCGAGTCGCTAAGCCACAATCACGCCCCGTATTAATCGCACTTGTGATTACTCCACTATGGGCCTCTTACTTAGTAAAGATCTATGCATGGCGCACGATGATGGCACCAGATAGCGGCTTTTTAAACTGGTTAGTCTCACCTCTTGGTCTATCAAGTCCTGGATTTGGCATGATCGCAGTCATTATTGGTCTGTCATATCTGTGGCTGCCTTATATGGTCTTACCAATCTATGCTGGCATGGAGAAGCTGCCAGATTCAATCGTTGATGCCTCAGCAGATTTAGGGGCAAAACCTGGCAGAACTTTTCTCAAAGTTATCTTGCCCATTACCTGGCCGGCAATCATCGCTGGATCACTTTTCACTTTTTCATTGAGTCTTGGCGATTACATCACTGTTCAAATTCTAGGTGGCACATTTCAAATGCTAGGAAATGTTGTCTATCAAAACTTCGCGCTCAATCTTCCCTTTGCAGCAGCTGTTGCCTTAATCCCTGTGATTGTAATGATGGTGTATTTAGCCTCTGTCAGAAAGAGCGGAGCTCTAGATAACCTATGAACCTCTCTCGCACAGCTCGCGCCGTTCTCTGGGGCTTTATGGGCTTTGGTCTCTCCTTTATCTATCTGCCACTGATGTTGGTAGTTATCAACTCATTTAATAAAAATAAATCCTTTAACTGGCCACCAACTGGCTTCACAACAATGTGGTGGACTAAGGCTGCATCTAACCCTGGGGTGCGAGATGCAATCTTGCTCTCTGTCCTGACGGCAACTTTTGCCACAATCATCGCTCTTCTATTGGGCTCTCTGGCAGCAGCTGCCATAGCCCGTTATAGCTTCTTTGGGCGAGATGTCATCTCACTGATCTTTGTTCTGCCCATTGCTTTACCTGGAATTGTTACTGGTATTGCACTCAATAACGTCTTTACTAACTTTTTTGGTGGCCTAACTTTTTTCACAATCATCATCGGCCATGCAACTTTTTGTGTGGTAGTTGTCTTTAATAATGTGGCAGCACGCTATCGAAGAATGGGCTCCTCTTTCGAGGAGGCCAGCATGGATCTAGGGGCTAATCGCATCACAACCTTTAGATTGGTGACTTTCCCCATGATTAGAAACGCACTGGTTGCAGGAGGATTGCTCTCCTTTGGCTTATCTTTTGATGAAATCATCGTCACCACCTTCACCGCAGGTGCTGGGCAGACAACTTTGCCTATCTGGAT
>RGHD01000053.1 GCA_010024385.1 Actinomycetota bacterium
GCGATCAACTGGACTGTGCGAACAATTTCATCGACATCTTGTGTATCCAGGCAAACAGGCCAGGCATCAACATCTGCAAAGCGCTTAAATAATGCAGCCTTTCCTTCCATTACAGGCAAAGCTGCAGCCGGACCGATATTTCCAAGGCCTAGTACTGCAGATCCATCAGTAACAACTGCCACGGTATTGCGCTTAATAGTTAGGCGGCGTGCATCTGCTGGGTCAGCAACAATTGCTTGGCAAATACGGGCAACGCCAGGTGTGTATGCACGAGAGAGGTCATCGCGAGTCTTTAATGGAACTTTAGATTGAATTTCAATCTTTCCGCCAAGGTGGAGCAAGAATGTTCTATCACTTACTTTACGAACTGTGAGCTCAGGGTTTTTTGCAAGTGCAATTGTGATTTGATCAGCATGAGCAGAATCAATTGTGTCGCATGTGATATCTAAAACAACTTTTTCCAACAGTGATTCAACAACATCGAGTGCAGTAATAGTTGCGCCGGCTGCAGTGATAACAGTTGTTGCAAGTGCTACAGGTTGAGCAGAAGGTGGACCCTCAACTCGGATAGTGATTCCATATCCTGGGGAAGTGGTTGCCATTTATACGACTCCATATAAACGATCACCGGCATCACCAAGTCCTGGAACGATATAGCCATGTTCATTTAACTTTTCATCAAGTGCACCAGTAACAATATTGATTGGCACTTTACTTGAAGAGAATTCATCCTCAACAGCTTTCACACCTTCAGGTGCTGACAAGATACAAATTGCGGTGATTTCAGATGCTCCAAGGTCAAGCAGATAATGTAACGCTGCAATCAATGTTCCACCAGTTGCAAGCATGGGATCTAAAACAAATACATGACGACCTGATAAATCTTCAGGTAAACGATTTGCGTATGTGCTTGCCTTTAAAGTTTTTTCATCACGGACCATGCCAAGGAAACCAACCTCAGCATTTGGCATTAACTTGCTCATTCCTTCGAGCATTCCAAGACCGGCACGTAAAATCGGAACTACTACTGGGCGAGGTTCGGCCATTTTTAGGCCCTTGGTCTTAGTAACTGGAGTTGTTATCTCGACAGTGTGTGTGCGAATCTCACGTGTGGCTTCATAAGCCAGAAGTGTTACGAGCTCTTCTACTAAACGACGAAATGTAGGGGAATCTGTACGTTCATCGCGCAAAACAGTCAATTTGTGGGCAATAAGTGGGTGATTGGCGACGTGAACTTTCATGGGTATTACCATACAGGGCTTTCAATCCTTTCCAATGAGTGGAATCATCTGAGTATGGCCGATTTCGATGATGACCTCGTAGAAGACATCGAAGAGTTTGACGTTTTAGCCGATGATGCGCCAAAAGTAATGAGTCTCACAAATGAGTTGGATATAGGCGTGGCTGCATGGCATGAAGACGGACGTTGGACTTTAGGAATACTTCCAGATCCAAATGATATTGGCCAGATAATTTCAAGACTTAAAGCACAACAAACAAATGGCGGATCAATTGCACTTATTTCAATTGATGAAGAGTTCTTTATTTTAATTCGCGTTCTAGGTGCCCACATTTCTCTTTTTCTTAGCGATGCAACTGCTGCCTTAGATTATGAAGTTGCAGAAGAGTTGTTAGAGATTGCAGACATTCCACTCCCAGAAGATGATGATGAATCATCTCCAATTGGCGACTTAGAAATTTTGGCGGATCTTGGTCTGAATGGGATGGAGATATCAGCACTCTGTGATGATGCAGAGCTGTTTCCGGATGAACAACTTGAAGCGATTGCTAATCGATTAGGATTTGGTGATCAGTTTGCAGAGTTATTAGAACTGTGAACGATGAAGAATTAATGCGCACAGCTTTAGCTGTTGCGCAACAAGCTAGTGTCAGTGGAGATGTTCCAGTCGGTGCCGTGATTGTTAATAGTTCGGGTGAAATAGTTGCAATTGGGCATAACGAGCGTGAATTAAATAATGATCCAACAGCACATGCAGAAATTGTTGCTATTCGAAAAGCGGCACAAACTTTGGGGCAGTGGCGCTTAGAAGATCACACAATGGTTGTGACACTTGAACCGTGTCCTATGTGTGCTGGTGCTATTGCACAATCTCGGATCTCCACATTAGTTTTTGGTGCATGGGATGAAAAAGGTGGTGCTGTTGGCTCAGTGTGGGACGTTATTCGTGATCCTCGCGCTCTTAATAAGCTAGAAGTGCGTGGTGGGGTGCTGGAAGAGGAGTGTTCAGCGATGTTAAAGGAATTTATACAAGGAGTTCGTAAGAAGGATTAAGAATCACCATAGATCCCCCATCTTCACCGACCATTCCTTCAGCACGCATCTGTGAACCTACTTCAAGACCTGCAATGTCTCTACGTCCAAGGAACTGCAAGGAGACTCCACCAGTTTCATCCCAAATCTCAACTTGAAGGGCTGGAGCAGCACCGCGGGGAGCAGTTTTAATCGAGGTGACTCGGCCTTGAACTTGAGCGCGCTTTCTCCACTGAATCTCACCGATTTTGGTGAGATTTTCTGCGTAATGGCCTACAGGTTCAACATTTATTGGTGCATCTTTTTTAGGAGTGGGAACAAAAGGCTTAACAGACTTTTTAACTTCACTTGCTTGATGGAATTCAATTGTTGCACCCGATGCAATGCGAGCAACATCGAAGGGCACAATTGTTGCAACTACACGTGGCAGTTGTGAAATTGGCGCAGCAATTTCTTCTGCTGTCTGATCATGTAGCAATCGACCTAAGAATCCAGAATAAGCACGTCGAGGTAAGAGAAGAGTTAATTCAACATCGGATTTCTCTGTCATTCGTAACGCATAATCCAAAGCAGCTTTTGCTAGTCGACGATCTGGGCAGTCTATGAGCTCTAGAGTCACATCATCTAGTGCATCTGATTTAGCCCAAGCTTTTTGAATTTGCTCAGCCCGACGATCATCAATAACAAAGTGAACCGCAGTTAAATTGCGTGGCTTAAGGCTACGTGCATAACGAATGGCACCAACTGTTGCAATATCTACGCTATCTACCAAGATTGTTACGTCATGACGGGCGATTGAAGTGGCACGTTCTTGATGGCGCTTAACTGCTAAAGCCTCTTGTTCGCGTGTGTACTGACGACGCAAACGTAGGAAAACCATAACCAAAATTGGAGCTGTTATAAGAACGAGCCAAGCACCTTGTGTGAACTTGACTACAGAGAAAATAATTACAACTATGAAAGAGATTGTTCCAGCAAGACCATTGATAAAGACTTTTGCTCTCCACTGACCTGATTTGTTGCGAAGTGCATGGCGAGTCATTCCAAAGCCAGCCAAGGTAAAGCCTGTAAATACTCCGAGTGCATAAAAAGCTACAAGGTGTTCAACTGAGCCAGCGGTGATAAGTACTAAGAAGATTCCACCACCAGCTAGAAGCAAGATTCCGTTAGAGAATGCAAGGCGGTGGCCACGCTTAGTTAATTGACGTGGCAGATAGCCATCTGTTGCAACAAAGTTAACCAAGAGTGGGAAAGCGCTATAAGTCGTATTAGCTCCAGCAAAGAGAATAAGCATCGTTGCTAACTGAACCATCACGAACATAATCTGACCAATAGCTCCATCGCCCATAATTGCTTTGGCGATCTGAGAGATAACTGTTGGAGTTCCAGATTCATATGGGACAGCGTGGATTTTGTGAGCAAACCAAGAAACTCCAAGAACCAAAGTTGCAAGCAATGAACTCATGATGTAGAGAGTTCTCCGAGCATTTACATGTTCAGGTGTCTTAAACAGGGCAACCCCATCGGAGATGGCTTCAAGGCCAGTTAGAGACGAACCACCATTAGCAAAAGCACGAAGCAGAATAAAAATGGCTGCGAATGTGAGAAGGCCTTGTTCTTGGCCAATTTCAATTGCACCAGGTTGTTCAACGCTCAACTGAATCAAAGTGCCGTTGAACTGCTTATAGAGCCCAACAGAGAAAACAATAAACATGCAACCAACGAAGAAATATGTCGGAAGTGCAAAGGCCTTGCCAGCTTCTTTAACACCACGCAAATTTCCATACGTTAACAAGACAATGACAGCCAAAATCATCGGAATTTTGTATGGGCTAAGAGATGAAAACGTTGAAATAATTGCTGCGACACCTGCTGCGGATTGAATTGCGATTGTCACTATGTAATCGAGCATTAGTGCAACAGCTGCAATTTGTGCAACGACAGGACCAAAGTTATCTCGCGAAACTATATATGCTCCACCAACCTTTGTGTAAACATTGATGACATCTCGGTAAGACAAAGTAATGATCAGAAGAATGACTAAAACAATTGCAGTCATCGGCATCAATATTGCAAATGCTGCTAAACCAAAAGCGGGTAATAATGCAATTAAAATCTGCTCTGAACCATATGCTGAAGATGAAATACAGTCGCTAGATAAAATTCCTAATCCATAACGCTTACTAAGGCGTTGATGACTTAATGAGTGACGATTAAGTGGGTTTCCTAACAAGCGCCGTTTAAGAGTGTAGAAAAAGGAATCTTTTACGTGTGCATGATCTTGAAGCACAACCGGTGTTGGGGCGTCATCAGTCCATGACTTAGGCACTCAAAGCTCCTTTTTATTGCGTATAACGCAATACTATTTCAAGGCTCTATCGTAGAGCGCATTGGTTTCAACTTCTCGCAGGCTGAGCGTATGATTACCTCCATGCATACACAGTTATATATTGATGGCCAATGGGTAGATGGCGTAAGCAAGGTTGCCGTCTACGATCCAAGTGATAATTCAGTAATCACTGAAGTTTCTATGGCCTCAGATGCCCAGTGCGAGGCTGCTATTGCCGCAGCTGATGCTGCGGCAGTGGCGTGGGCAAAAACGGCCCCTCGCTTTAGATCTGAGATTTTGCGAAAAGCGTTTGAAATTATGACAAGTGAAATTGAAGTGATTGCAACACTTATTTCACGTGAGAATGGAAAAGCGATGCCCGATGCCCGTGGTGAAGCGGCTTATGCGGCAGAGTTTTTCCGTTGGTTTGCCGAAGAAGCCGTTCGCACTCCTGGAGATTTCCGTAAATCACCTTCAGGAGACAAGCGAATCCTTGTTACACATCAACCAATTGGTCTCTCTATTCTTATTACACCGTGGAATTTCCCAGCAGGTATGGCAACTCGAAAGATTGGGCCAGCAGTTGCTGCTGGTTGCACGATGGTTTTAAAACCAGCAACTGAAACACCTTTAACTGCGATGTATATCGTGGATGTCATGGAGCGTGCAGGTTTGCCTAAGGGTGTTCTCAATTTAGTTTTGCCAGAAAAAACGGGGCCAGCGATTTCAAAGATGCTGCATGATCCACGTGTTAAAAATCTTTCATTTACCGGGTCAACAGAAGTTGGCCGTGTACTCCTAAAAGAGGCTGCGGATAAGGTAATTCGCTGCTCTATGGAGCTAGGTGGAAATGCACAAGTAGTTGTTCATGATGATGCAGATTTAGCAGTAACTATTCCACAGTTGCTTCTTGCCAAGATGCGCAATGGTGGTGCTGCCTGCACATCTGCAAACCGAATCTTTGTTCAGCGTGGTATTTCAGAAGCATTCATAAATGAGATGACTAAGTCTATGAGCACATTTGTAATGGGCCGTGGAACTGATGCAACAACAACTCTTGGAGCATCGGTCTCAATGAAGGAGCGCAACAAGATTGCACAAATTGTTGATGAATCTGTTGCAGCAGGTGCAAAGGTTGCCCTTGGTGGCATTAAGCCTGAAGGTGAAGGTGCCTTCTATCCAGCCACAGTTTTAATCGTTGATAAAGACAATCCAATCCTTCTTCATGAAATCTTTGGGCCAGTTGCACCCATCGTTATTTTTGATACTGATGAAGAAGG
>RGHD01000054.1 GCA_010024385.1 Actinomycetota bacterium
AAATGGTTACGTCGATACTGAAATCTTGCGGGCAAAAAATGGTGATTATGTGATGATTATGGCCGATATCGGCTGCACACCTAGCAATCGCCAGATGCTTTTTGTTAGTACTTCAACAGATGGATTAAATTGGGCGCCTCCACAGATGCTCACTGGACCGGGTGTGGAAGGTTTAGATCCCACTGGTTATGAAAGCTCACCAGGGGTTTTCCGAATTTATTACGCTCAAGGTGGTCCAAACCAGACATATGTATTAAAGCGCGGTACTTTAAAATACACACCAGCACCAATTGTTACCGCTACTCCAACACCAACGCCAACTCCAACACCAACAGTGAGTGCAACCCCAACACCTACAGTCACAGAAACGCCTTCTGTATCACCGGAACCAGTTGTGGCTAAACCAACAATTACTGTCAAGAAAACAACAATTACCTGCGTTAAAGGAAAGACAACAAAGAAAGTCACAGGTGTTAATCCCAAGTGCCCAGCTGGCTATAAAAAGAAGGCTTAAGTAATTAGAGCCTTGCTGATAACCCAAGTTCCATTAGTGGTTGGAGCTGCAATTGCTCACGCAATTACTAAGCCGATCTCTAATAGAAATACCAATACAGAGAGTGAGAAAAACGCTGAAGAGTATGTGGTGGGCTTTAGGCAAGCTGTGGCTGATCTCATCGATGTTGATCCACGTGGTGTTGTCTATGGACGCTCATGGACTCAGCTCACTTATGACTTTTCTCGCACCTTAGCTAAAAACTGGGGGCCAGGGGATGAAGTAGTTGTCTCACGTTTAGATCATGATTCAAATATTCGTCCATGGATTCAAGCGGCAGAAGCTGTTGGGGCAACGATTCGCTGGGCTGAGTTTGATCTGCAAACAAGTGAATTAACTGTGCAGGCAGTGCAGTCGGTTTTATCACCTAAGACAAAGCTTGTTGCAATTACTGGTGCTGGTAACACCATTGGTACTAGACCTGATTTAAAGGCAATTGGGGCTGCTGTGCACAAGGTGGGTGCGCTGTTTTTCGTTGATGGCGTGCACTTAACACCACATGCCACAATTAGCGTTAAAGATATTGGCGCAGATTTCTTTGGTTTCTCTTTCTATAAGTTAATGGGACCACATTGCGCAGCCCTTGCAGCCGCGCCAGCCTTACTTGAGACCCTGTCTAATGACAAGTTATTGCCTGCAACCAATATCGTCCCAGAGCGCTTTGAGTTCGGCACATTGCCCTATGAGCTCATGGCTGGATGTATTGCAGCAGTCAACTTTATTTCAGAGATGGCACCAGGTAATGGTGTTACCAGGCGTGAAAAGATTGTTAACTCCATGAACGCGCTAGAGGAATATGAAGATGAACTACTGGAATATCTAGAGAGCTCTGTTGCAGCGCTACCCGGAGTAACGTTGTATGGAAAAGCAAAGCACCGCACACCAACAATCTATTTCTCTTTTGCAGGACACAACAGCGTTGATATCTATAAAGCTATGGCGCAAAAAAAGGTGACACTTCCTGCCTCTAACTTCTATGCCCTAGAGGTATCTCGTGCACTTGGCTTAGGTGATGCTGGCGCGCTTCGCGCGGGCCTTGCGCCATATTCGACAAGGGATGATGTGGATCGCCTCATTGCAGGCTTAAAAGAGCTCACTGCGTAGGTTTTTCACAAACAACCCACAAGGTAGGCAAAGCCTTGCCACAGAGTTGTATTCTATTTTTCTCTTATCCGCAAAAGGTTGTGGAAGAGATGAGGGAATTTCATGATCATGTTAAAGCGCACTATTGCAGTGGCAACTACTGCAGGGCTCTTTGCACTTGTGGGTGTCTCAGGGGCACACGCTGATGAATCAACTACACCAGTAGTGAAGAAAGTGGCGTTAACACCAGAACAAAAGGCAGCATTTGAAGCAGCAAAGGCAGCATTTAAATCTGCACAGGCTGCACGTCAAGCTGCAATTGCAACTGCAAAGCCAGCGATTGAATCCGCAAAAGCTGCATTTGAAGCTGCACGTTCTGGCGCAACAACACCAGAGGCCAAGAAAGCTGCACGTGATGCTTTCAAAGCCGCGATGGCAGCTGCAAAAGCAGGTATTCCTGCCAAGCCAGTTAAACCAGTTCGCCCCTAAAGAGTTAGGGAAATAAAAAGGAGCCAGTTCCCCTGGCTCCTTTTTTCTTGTCCTAGTTAAACCCTAAAGATTGATAGAGCTTTAAACCTTTTTCATTATCAGCATCGACATATAACATCGCATGCTTTAAACCCTTAGTAACAAAGTAGTTAATGGCCTCTACGGACAGTGCTCGTGCAATACCGCGGCCATGATGGGCAGGGGCTGTGCCAACAACATAGAGCTCACCCACTGGATCTTGATTAACTAGATCTTGGTGAATCTTGGTCCAGACAAAGCCTTTTATAACTGCATTTTCTGTTGCAAGAAAGAAACCTTGAGGATCAAACCAGTCCTCTTTAATTCGGTTATCTAGATCTGCCATTGCCCAATTACCTTGATCTGGGTGGTGGGCAAAGACCTGATTGTTGAGATCTAGCCATTGTTGTTTATGGATACCAGTGTTGAAGGTTTCGATGGTGAAGTTGTGTGTGCTTTGAGGGAGTAAATCGCTGGTGAGAAGACTCGGCCTGGGTGCTGGGCTAAGTATTTAAGTAGTTCAAACTCTTTAAAAGTTAGATCTAGAACTTCACCCTTAAGGCGGGCGGTGTATGTGGATTCATCAATTGACACATCACCGCTTCTAATTTCACCGCTGTGTGGGTCGTTGTGTAGATCAGAGGCAGCTTGCTTGCCTAAAACAATACGGATACGAGCATCTACTTCAGCAGGACCTGCTGTATCGAGCATGACATCGTTAATGCCCCAGTCAGCATTAAATGCAGAAAGACCACCTTCTGTAGTAATTGCAATGATGGGGCAACCAATTCCAGTTGTTGTGATGAGCTTGGTCAATGCCTTTGCTGCCGGTAGTTCACGGCGAGCATCGATGAGCAAAACATCTACTTCTGGTGCATCAACTAATACAGATGCCTCTGCTGGCAAGATGCGAACGGTGTGCTGGAGCAAACCAAGTGCTGGTAAAACTTCAGCACTAGCACCATGAGTGTTCGTAAGTAGCAGAACCTTAGCCATTGGTACAGACTACTCTCGTGAAATCCTTGCTTCCAATCGTGATTGTGCTGGCGCTAGCTAGCGCATATGGCTTTTGGTATCAGCGCTCGCGGGGCGTAGTAAAGGCTAAAGAGCGGGTGGGTGTGATTACTGCCCAGATGATTGGCGCACCGCTTGGCGCAAGAGCCAGCCTGGTTCAATTCTCATCAGCTTTTTGCACACCATGCCGGGCAACTAGAGCGCTATTAGAAAACGTTGTGCAAGATTTAGATGATGTTGTTCACATAGATATAGATGCAGAAGATCATTTAGAGCTGGTGCGTCAATTAAATATCTTGAGCACTCCTACCACTCTCATTCTTGATTCCAAAGGTCATGAGGTGGGGCGGGCAGTGGGTGCACCTAAACGTGAACAAGTTCTTAACGCCCTTGCTGCTATTAGATAGTTTGTGCAAATAGTTCGCAACTCGCGCTCAGGCAATTGTCTTTGCAATCGGTGCCTTTCGTGGTCCACAGTTCACTCCCTATGCGCTGATCTTTAAAAAGATTGTTAAGCCACGTTTAAAAAGCGCGGTTGTAACAGAAGATGTGCGCCCGCCTCAGTTTGCACAAAGTGTGGGTCTGCTCTTTGCACTCGTTGCAATTGCTGGATCAATTACAGGTATCTCTGGACTCTTTGTAGTTGCAGTCTCATTTGCACTTGCAGCGGCCTTCCTTAACGCTGCATTTAACTTCTGCCTGGGTTGTGAGATGTATGTACTGCTCCTTCGCGCAAGAAAACCACAAGCCTCTTAACGTCTCTAGCGTTAAGCCTTTAAAAAGATACTTTGTCGCACCTGGGTGCAGTTACCGGGGGGTTTTTAAGCCCAGGTGCGCAAAGTAATCTAAGACAAAGTAAGGTATGCACATGGCTGATAAGCATGAACTGCGCGATAAGGGATTACGTTTAACACCACAACGTGAACTAGTCCTTGCTGCTGTGCGCGCACTTGGGCATTCAACCCCTGAAGAAGTGGCAGAGAAGGTACGTCTGACACATCCAGGTATCAATCTTTCAACTGTCTATCGCAACCTAGAAACTCTAGAAAATGTTGGTTTAGTTCAACACACTCACTTAGGCCATGGCGGTGCCACCTATCACGCAGCTGAAGAGCTGACCCATCTGCACTTAGTGTGTGGAAAGTGTGAGGCTGTAGGAGATGCACCGCTAGAGATCGCCTCCACTTTTGTTAACGCTCTTTCAGATGAATATGGTTTTAAGACAGATGTTTCACACTTTGCAATCTATGGAACCTGCTCTAACTGTCAATGAGTGCGGTATTAGTTGAAGATGGTCCTGATAAAGGGGCAATTTGGCATTTTGGTGAACCAGTAAAAGAGCAAAGAGCCCTAGAGGCCGGAACTGCCTGGGCAGATCTTTCTCATCTCTCAGTTGTAGCAGTAAGTGGTGAAGATCGCTTGAAGTGGTTACATGATTTAACAACTCAGTTTTTGACAGATTTAGAGGCTGGTATCTGGAAGCCTGCAATGATTTTAGATCCACAAGGTCACATTGAGTATCAATTCAACTTAGTTGATGATGCAACAACTACTTTTCTTACACTCGATGCAAGCTATGTAGAGAATTTGGTTGCTTATTTAACCAAGATGAAGTTCATGCTAAAAGTTGATGTGCGGGATGCTACGAGTGAGTTTGCTGTGCTGCGTGCCCCTGGTGTCACAACAGATATCGGTGGACCTTTCGCCCTGGTGCCAAGAGGTGAAGTGGCACAGATGGCACAGGCTTTTAACGCTGTGGCAACACAAGTGGGCACATGGGCACTTGATGCAGAGCGCGTTGCTGCAGGACGTCCACGTATTGGTTTTGAAACTGATCACAAAACAATTCCTAATGAGATCGGTGTCTTAAATGGCGCGGTGCATATGAACAAGGGTTGTTACCGAGGACAAGAGACAGTTGCCAAGATATTTAACTTAGGTAATCCGCCTCGCAGATTAACCATGCTCCACCTGGATGGCAGTGATGTGGGCTTTCCATCCGTCGGCACAAAGATTGAAAATGATGGCGTAGTTGTTGGTTTTATTGGCACAGTGGCAAGGCATCATGAACTGGGCACAATTGCCTTAGCTATCGTCAAGCGCAATACGCCACTTGATGCCACGCTTAGCGTTGATGGAATTGCAGCAGCGCAGCAACCTATTGTTTAACCGCTACGATTTAGCGTGTGGAGCTTCTTACCTCAGTAATCCTTGGCTTAGTGGCCATCGCTTTTGGTATTGCGCTCATTTTTTACGCATTTCGCGGACGTCAATCTCAGGCCAGGCGCTCGCCCAAATTTAGAGGACGTCCATAAATGGTTTTCACAATCCCTGAAGGATTGCACCCAGATTTAAATCCACTTGCTTGGCTGGTTGGCACATGGCGTGGCAAGGGCCGCGGTGAGTATCCAACTATTGAAGGCTTTGAGTTTGCCCATGAAGTTGTCTTTAATCATGATGGACGCAATTTTCTCAATTACTTTTCACGCTCATGGATATTAGATGCTGATGGAGAGATAGTTCGCCCAGGTGCATCTGAAGTAGGTTTTTGGCGCGTGCAACCTAATAATGTTTTAGAGGTTTTGATCTCACATTCGACAGGAA
>RGHD01000055.1 GCA_010024385.1 Actinomycetota bacterium
TCAAAGCCATCATGTCTAACCACCACAAACCCATTTGTTGTGTCTGGCTTCGCATTGCAAGTGCAAAAGGAACACTCTCAGGGGTTTTATCTTTAGGACGCTTCCCTAAATCAGTAATGACAGGAAGAGCGATAGGGGCAGTTGTTGTTAATAAAGTGGGCACAGTTGTTAAACGAGTGCGCGTAGTTTGCACACCATCTTTGAGCGCCTGGGCATATTCACCAGGTCTTGGGCCAAAACCAAAGCGGTGGAATAACCGTGAGGTTTCAAGCCTCTTGATGTTCATAAGAGGACTGTAGGTGCAGAAGCAAACAAATTTAGCAAAATAGCAGAACCCACATGAAATTCGCAGGTTTACTTCTTTTTCTTTACTGCCTTCTTTTTTACTGCAGCCTTCTTTTTAACCGCCTTTTTCTTTGCAACCTTCTTCACTACACGCTTCTTGACTACCTTTTTGCGGGTCAACGGCACTTCTTCAGAGATACTCAAAGTTGCAACAAATGCCTCTAGAGCTGCAGCTTCTTTACGGAGTGAAGTAATTGTCTTATTTAAGGCACGCTTGGTTGCTGCGCTTTTCTTCACCGGCTTCTTGCGCTTTGCAGCCTTTTTCTTTGTTGCCATAGTGCACCAAAGAATACCTGCGCTTGGAGCAAAGCCCAAGATAGTAGGCTCACCCGTATGAATTCACGCGATGCCCTCAAAGATCAGATTATTAAAAAGGCTGTTGTCCACGGCAAAGTTATTTTGTCGTCAGGTAAAGAAGCTGATTACTACGTGGATCTGCGCCGTGTGACCCTAGATCATGAAGCTGCTCCCCTTGTTGGTGAAGTAATGCTGGAGCTGACAAAAGATTTAGATTATGAGGCAGTAGGTGGCCTCACACTTGGTGCGGACCCAGTTGCAACAGCGATGATGCATGTGGCAGCAAGTAGGGGTAAAAAGATTGATTCATTTGTTGTGCGAAAGGCGGAGAAAGCACATGGTCTGCAACGTCGCATTGAAGGCCCAGATGTTAAAGGTAAGCGTGTTCTAGCAGTTGAAGACACATCAACAACAGGCGGCTCTGTATTAACTGCCGTTGAGGCTTTGGTTGAAGCGGGCGCAATCGTTGTTGGTGTTGCAGTAATAGTTGAGCGAGGAGCAGAACCTAAGGTGACGCAAGCTGGCTATGAATACCGCGCTGCTTATCAATTAGCAGATCTAGGTTTATAGAGTTTATTTGTGATGCTTGCGAGTTTGCCACTCGCGAAATACTTCAACAATAACTGGTAGAAGTGAAACTAAAATTATTAAACCAACTATAGGCAAGATGTATGCATCAACTGAACCTTCTATTTTTTCACCTAAAACATATCCAAGGCCGATAACTAATTGAGTCCAAATAAGTGCACCTACTACGTTCCAGAGAAAAAACTTTTTGGCACTCATTCCAATAACACCACACATTGGGTTAAGTAACGTGCGGATAAAAGGAACAAAGCGAGCTAAAACAATTGCCTTACCTGGGCCGTATTTATGTAACCATTTTTCAGTTGCAACGACTTTTTGGTGATTAAAGAATCGACCATCTGGGCGATCAAATAGTTTGCGCCCGTATTTATTGCCAAACCAATGTCCTACTTGTGCTCCGGTTATTGCAGCGATTGGTGCACCAATGAAAAGAGCCGGGGCCGATAAATGTGCATCACCTAATATCGCAGCCCCTGAACCAGATGCTGCCACACCAGCAAGGAAGAGAAGAGAGTCGCCGGGAAAAGCCAAACCAACGAGCAAACCGGTCTCAGCAAAGATGATTGCCAATATTCCAATAAGGCCTAAATCAGAGACTATGGAGTGAGCGTCGAAGAGGTTCATATCAGGCAGGCTACCTCACACTCTCACCCCACATAAGGTGCTTAGTTATCAAATCGTTGTATTTACACCCCTGTTTGCACGTGCTTTACCTTGCCTGAATTCACGCCTGACACAAGAATTAGCCCACCACGGGATGCGGGTTTCACAGTGGGCCCGGACCGTTGACCCCCTAAGGACAAAAATGAAAAGAAAAGCTTTAGCAGCCCTCGTTGGGGCAGCAGCTCTTTCTCTCGTAGCTTCATTGGTTACAACAACTTCAGCATCTGCTGCAGTTAACTGTGATCCATATTCAGGCTACAAGATGATGAAGGGTAAGACAGTAACAATCTTTACCTCAATTCTTGAACCAGAGTTAACAACACTTAATACAGCAATGAGCGATTTCCAAGCTTGTACTGGAATTAAGATCAAGATTGAAGGATCAAACCAGTTCGAAGCACTTCTACCAGTTCGTGTTAAGGGTGGAAACGCACCAGATCTAGCATGGATCCCACAACCAGGTCTACTTGCAAAGCTTGTTGAGACTGGAAAAGTTGTTCCTGCTCCAGCTTCAGTAGTTAAGAACGTTGACAAGTACTGGTCAAAGTCATGGAAGGCATACGGAACTGTTAAGGGTAAGTTCTATGCAGCTCCATTTGGATCAAACATGAAGTCACTTGTTTGGTACTCACCAAAGCAATTCGCAAAGAACGGTTACAAAGTTCCATCAACATTCCCAGAGATGTTAGCGCTCGCTGACTCAATGGCAGCAAAGGGACAAATTGCATTCTGCGGTGGTCTTGGCTCTGGTGGAGCAACAGGTTGGCCAGCAACTGACTGGGTAGAGCAGGTTGTTCTACGCGATCACGGTTCAGCTGTATACAACGGTTGGGTTGACCACTCAATTAAGTTCTCAGATCCACGCATCGTTTCTTCAATGGAAAAGGTTGCTTCATGGATGCAGAATCCAAAGTGGGTTGGCAACGTTAAGGGAATCGCAACAACCTCATTCCAGGATGCAGGTAAGGGAATTCCTGATGGTAAGTGCATGATGCTTCAGCAAGCATCTTTCTACGGAAATATCATTGCTGAATCAGGCGCATCAATCTCACCAACAGGTGATGCATTTGCGTTCTACCTACCAGCTACAAACTCAAAGGTAACTGTTCCAGTTGTCGGTGGTGGCGAGTTCACTACAGCGTTCTCAAAGCGCCCTGAGGTAGTAGCAGTACAGACATACCTATCATCAGCAACATTTGCTACATCTCGCGTACAGCTAGATAACTGGATCTCTGCTAACAGCGGTGTTCCTCTAGCTGCATACAAGAACCCAGTAGACAAGCTTTCAGCAACATACCTAGCAAATCCAAAGTCAACATTTGGATTCGATGCTTCTGACTTAATGCCAGCAGCTGTCGGTGCAGGTTCAATGTGGCGTGAATTCACCGCATGGTTCGGTGAAGGCAAGTCCATTGCTGATGTTGTTAAGGCAATTGACGCTTCTTGGCCAAAGAGCTAATACAGCGCAATAAGTAGTAAACGAAGGAGGCCACCTTTACCGGTGGCCTCCTTCGCACTTATTATTCACTTCCCGCCAACGACTAAAGATTGGGTGAAAAGGATCTATGTCTGAGTTTGTCTCAACAACTATCACCAAATTCACTTCAGTCTTTTCTGCAATCGCCTTTTTCTTTATTGTGCTTGGGATTTTATTTGCACTGGCTGGCCGAGCAAATGGCAAAAAAGCCCGTCCCATTGCACTTGTAATCTTTTTAGCACCATCTTTAGTTTTACTTCTTGCTGGTCTAATTATTCCAGGCATTAGAACAATTCTTTTTAGCTTTATGAACCCTGATTCAAATGATTGGGTTGGCTTTGATAACTACACATGGATGCTCGAAGATCCCAATGTTAAAACCATCATGGTTAACACTATTTTATGGATCCTTGTAGTTCCTATCTTTACTGCAGCTCTTGGTTTATTGCTAGCCATCATGCTCGATCGCATTAAGCATGAATCAATACCCAAATCCTTGCTTTTTATGCCAATGGCAATCTCTTTCGTTGGTGCATCGATTATCTTTAAATTTGTTTATGAATTCCGCGATCCAGGCGAAGTCCAGATCGGATTACTCAGCGCAATCGTAGAGTTCCTTGGCGGAACCCCGAAAGACTGGATGCTTTCAAAGCCGCTCAATACTTTTCTTTTGATGATTATTTATGTGTGGACCCAAATGGGATTTGGAATGGTTATTTTATCCGCCGCTATCAAGGCTGTGCCTGCAGATATTGTTGAGGCCTCTGCACTAGATGGTGCTCATGGTTGGCGTTTGTTTAGAAATATCACTTTCCCGATGATCAAGGGAACTTTCATCGTGGTGCTGGCAACAGGTGTTGTTGGAGCGTTGAAGGTCTTTGACATTGTTCGCACAATGACTGGTGGCAATTTCAGTACTAACGTGCTTGCAAATGAGATGTATTCACAGGTCTTCGTTCAATTTGATCAAGGAAAGGGTTCAGCCTTAGCCGTAATCCTGTTTCTTCTTCTCACACCGATTTTGATTTATAACATCCGATCACTGCGGATGGAGCGTTCTCACTCATGAGTAATCTAAAAATCGCTAGCCACAACCCAGGCCGCAAGCTCTTCTCAAGCAAGATTGCAACGGTGGTTGTGTGGGTTACGACCGTAATTTGGACAATTCCAACTCTTGGACTCTTTGTCACCTCTTTTAAGGCCGATAAGGAAATCTTAAATGAGCCATGGTGGGTCTCACTTTTTAACCCAAACTTCACCTTAAGTAGTTATAAAGGTGTTTTCTTTGGAGATAGTTCAGAGTCTTTAAGTAATGGAGTCTTGCCATATTTTATTAACTCCATTGTGATCACCTTGCCGGCCACTGTTTTCCCAATCGTTATTGCAACAATGGCTGCATATGCCCTTGCCTGGATCCGCTTTAGAGGCTCTGATTTCATCTTTTTCTTTATCTTTGCCCTTCAAATTGTGCCGCTGCAGATGGCATTGATCCCACTGCTCCTGCTATTTACAGGCGGAGCACATATTGGCTCTGTAACAATCTTCCCGGCATTGGGTATTGCTGGTGACTTTGCAGGTATTTGGTTGCCTCACACAATGTTTGCACTCCCACTTGCAATCTACCTACTCCACAACTTCATCGCATCTCTTCCACGTGATTTAATGGAAGCAGCTCACGTTGATGGTGCAAATCACTTCAAGGTTTTCCGCATGATTGTGTTGCCTCTATCTATCCCTGGTATTGCAGCAATTGCGATCTTCCAGTTCATGTGGGTGTGGAATGACTTACTTGTTGCACTCACATTTGCATCCGGCACAGAAGAAGTAGCACCAATTAACAGCAAGCTGGCATCCCTTGTTGGTCAGTATGGCTCTGGCAAAGCGCTTTTCATAACCCAACGCCCACTCAAAGTTATCCATCAATGACCATTGGTAATAGCCCTTCACAGGTGATCCCTGGGCAATGGCGTTCGAGACTGCCTTTAGATGGGTTTGTAGGTAATCAATGCGCTTGGGATCATGGACTGCGCCATCAGCACCTGGGCCATCACCATAAGCACAACCGTTTTCAGTAATAAATAGTGGCGGCAGTTTGTCACCATGCTCTTTATGCCAGCGAA
>RGHD01000056.1 GCA_010024385.1 Actinomycetota bacterium
CTAGCCGCCGCAGCTATTGCTGGAGCGCTAGATGCTTCTGCATTAATTGTTATGACTGATGTCGCTGGCATTTATCGTAATTGGCCAGATACTTCATCTTTAATTGAATCCATTTCATCAGGTGAACTCAATGCAATAAAAGCGGGATTCGCAGAAGGCATGGCACCTAAAGTTCAAGCCGCACTAGATGCTGTTGCAGGTGGCGCCAAGGCCGTTCGAATTATTGATGGCACTGATCCACATAGTTTTGCAGATGCATTGCTGAGCAAAGGTGGAACGTTGGTGATTGCATGAAAAATACAGAGTTCATAAAGCAATGGAAGAGCACAACACAGAATAATTACGGTGTGCCTTCGATTGCACTTGTGAAGGGCAAAGGCATAGTCGTTACTGATGCCGATGGAAATCAGTACTTAGATTTCTTGGGTGGAATTGCAACTAGCATCTTAGGACATGCCCATCCAGCTATCGTAAAAGCGGTTAGCAAGCAGATTGCACAGTTAAGCCATGTGAGCAATTTCTACGCCCACCCCAACGCTTTAGCGCTAGCGGCAAAGTTAGGTGCAATGACGGGTGATAAGAGTGCTCGAGTTTTCTTTTGCCAATCTGGCGCTGAAGCCAATGAGGCAGCCTTAAAGCTTTCTCGTCGCACGGGACGTAGTCGAATTATTGCTGCGCAAGGTGCTTTCCATGGTAGAACAATGGGTGCACTCTCACTAACCGGACAACCGGCAAAGCGCGAACCATTCTTGCCATTGGTAAAAGGCGTTAAGCATGTTGTATTTGGAGACATTGAAGAAATGCGCCGTGCCATTTCAAGAAAAACTGCCATGGTGATTCTGGAGCCAATCATGGGTGAAGCCGGGGTAATTATTCCCCCAGTTGATTACTTGGCACAGGTGAGAGAACTCTGCGATAGATATGGCGTGTTGTTAGTAATTGATGCTGTGCAAACTGGCATGGGTCGCACAGGTGATTGGTTTGGATATGAGTACTCAGGCATCAAGCCTGATGTGATTACGTTGGCAAAGGGATTAGGTGGGGGATTGCCATTAGGGGCAATGATCGCACTTGGAAAAGCAGCATCACTGTTTGAAGCAGGAGATCATGGCACAACATTTGGTGGCAACCCAGTTACTACTGCTGCAGGACTTGCAGCCATTGCAGTGATTGAAAAAGAGAAGCTTATTGAAAAGAGCGTTCTGCATCATGAATTTCTCATAACTGAGCTAGCAGTGATTGAAGGAGTGAAGGAAGTGCGTGGAGCTGGTTTGCTTATTGGAATTGAATTGGATTCACCTATTGCAAAAGATTTTGCGGCCAAGATGGCAAAGGCTGGGGTTTTAGTAAATGCAGCCAATGAGTCAACGATTCGTATTGCACCCGCCCTCATTGTCTCTCAGATACAGCTGGGCAAATTTGTATCCATTTTTAGAAAGGTGATCAGTGATGGCAAGTAGTGCAACGAATGTTTCTGCGCGTAGAGCAAAGGCCATTGCGCTCATTCAATCTGGAGTCATTCACTCACAGTCTGACTTAGTAGCCGCACTCAAGAAAAGTGGATATCGAGTTACTCAGGCAACGGCTAGTAGAGATCTCGAAGAGATCGGTGCGGTTCGTGGTCGTGGTCGAGATGGTGAATCTGTCTACCAAATTAGAGAGTCCTCTGATGATGCTCTTTCTCGTATCAATCCCGTCCCATCAAAGTTAATTCTCTCCGTTGATCACAGCGCCAACTTGGCCATCATTCACACACCACCAGGAGCTGCTCAGTTTGTTGCTAGTTCACTTGACCACGCCAATCTCACAGGTGTCATAGGCACGATTGCAGGCGACGACACGATTATCCTTGTGTCCAAGAAAGCAACAGGTGGAGCGCAATTAGCGAAAGAATTACTGGCTTACGCAGCAACTAAGAATGGGAGAAAGTAAATGGCGCTCTGGGGTGCTCGCTTTAGTGATGGCCCAGCTGATGCCGTCTTTGCACTCTCTCGTAGTGCCCACTTTGATTGGCGTTTAGCCCCTTATGACATTCGCTCATCATTGGCGCACCTATCTGTTTTGGAGTCAAGTAAATTAATTTCAAAAGTGGATGCTGCATCGATTCGAGGTGCTCTCAAAGAATTGGCGGTTGAGGTATCAAAGGGCTCATTTGTGGCCCAAGCAGATGATGAAGATGTTCATAGCGCCTTAGAGCGTGGGCTAACCGCCAAGTTAGGTGCAGTTGGCGGGGCACTTCGTGCTGGGCGCTCTCGCAATGATCAAGTCACTACAGATCTTCGTCTCTTTGCCATCGATCACATGCTGGAAGTTGCTTCATTGATTACTTTGCTCAATACCGCAATTTTGAACAAGGCTAGTGAGTATGTCAATGACAGTGCTCCAGGGTTTACTCACATTCAACATGCACAGCCCGTTTCATTTGGACATGAATTAGCAAAGCACGCACATGCCTTTGCACGAGATCTCGATCGCATTAATGACTGGTTAAAGCGCACATCAGTGGGCTCTCTTGGGGCAGGTGCACTTGCAGGGTCGCCACTTCCATTGGATCCAGCAGCCACCGCAAAAGAGCTTGGTTTTGATTCTACTTTCGCCAACAGCATTGATGCCGTCAGTGATCGCGATTATGTTGCAGAGGCACTTTTCATTTGCGCAACAATCGGTTTGCACTTATCTCGAATTGGAGAAGAGTGGACATTATGGGCATCGACAGAGTTTGCATGGGCCAAAGTTGCAGATGAGTATTCAACTGGATCATCAATAATGCCCCAGAAGAAAAATCCCGACATGGCAGAACTTGCACGAGGCAAGTCCGGGCGCTTGATTGGCAACCTGGTTTCAGTGATGACAATGCTTAAGGGATTGCCTTTTGCCTATAACCGCGATTTGCAAGAAGATAAAGAACCGTTCTTTGACAGTATTGACACTTTGCTCTTAACTTTGCCAGCAGTAACTGGCATGGTTGCAACAACGAATTTTGATCGTGAGAAAATGGCATTAGCAGCACCTACTGGATTCTCTCTTGCTACAGAAATTGCAGATTATTTGGTTCGAAAGAATGTTCCTTTCGCTACTGCGCATGACTCTGCTGGAAAATGTGTCGCGTTGTGTGAAAAGAGTTCACGTCAGCTGCACGAACTCAGCGATGACGAGTTTAGAGCTATACATCCATCCCTAGATGGGGGAGTCAGAGAGGTCCTAAACGTTGCTGGAGCTTTGAGTTCACGCAGAACTGCTGGAGGAACTGCGCCTGCGTTAGTGGCAGAACAAATAAAGTGCGCACTTGATGAAAATGCGAGGCAATCTAAGAAAATAGCCGACAAAGCCAGGGCCTTTTCAGAGATGATGGGCGCATGAACCTTCTAGAAGATTTGCGCTGGCGTGGGCTTTTAGCCCAGTCCACAGATGAGGCAGCTTTGCTTGAATCGTTGAAAAAACCCATCACTTTATACGTGGGCTTTGATCCAACTGCGCCATCTCTTCACGTCGGCAATCTCGTAGTTCTTCTTGTTCTTCGACGCTTCCAATTAGCTGGTCACACACCCATTGCCCTCGTGGGTGGTGCTACAGGATTAGTGGGAGATCCCAGCGGTAAGAATGAAGAGCGCACACTCAATAGCACTGAAATTGTTGAGGGCTGGGTCAATCGCATCCGCACGCAAGTTTCTGCTTTTCTAGATTTTAGTGAAGCTAAGAACAAAGCCATTGTGGTTAACAATCTTGATTGGACTTCACCATTGAGTGCAATTGAGTTTTTGCGCGACATAGGTAAACATTTTAGTGTCAACCAAATGCTCTCTAAAGAATCAGTCTCTGCCAGATTAGAAGCTGGAGGAATTTCATACACAGAGTTTTCTTACCAAGTTTTACAGTCTTTTGATTTCCTAGAACTCTACCGCCGCAATAACTGCACATTGCAATTAGGTGGCTCAGATCAGTGGGGCAATATTGTTGCCGGCTTGGATCTGATTCGCCGTGTTGAGCAGGGAAGTGCTCATGCACTCACCGTGCCACTGTTGACTAAAGCCGATGGAACCAAGTTTGGTAAAACCGCCGGGGGATCAGTTTGGCTTGATCCTGCGATGACCTCTCCTTATGCCTTTTTCCAGTATTGGTTAAACACCGATGATAAAGATGTGGTCAACTTTCTTAAGGTCTTTTCTTTCAAATCTCATGAGGAAATTACCGCTTTGGAAAATGCACATAAAGAAAATCCTGGTTTGCGAGAAGCCCATCGCGCCCTTGCCCGTGAATTAACTACACTCGTGCATTCACAAGCAATAACTGATCGAGTAGAAGCTGCAGCTAAAGCCTTGTTTGGTCAAGGGGATCTGAAAGAACTGGATGAGGAAACATTGGCGGGTGCACTTGCTGAACTGCCACGTACTACTGTGTCAAAAAATGAAGCCATTCCGACATGGGTAGATCTCTTAGCAGCAACCGGAGTTGTTGATTCGAAATCAGCTGCGCGCCGTATTGTTAAAGAAGGTGGTGCATATCTCAATAATGAAAAGATCTCTGGAGAGGATTTTGCACCTCAAAAATCTGACTTTTTATGCGGTAAATATGCGGTTTTGCGGAAAGGCAAGCGTGAATTAGCTGCCGTGGAGTTGATCTAAAAATCGCTCGTTTTGGGCTAAAACGCTAGCGGGCCAACGTTTTTAACACATGATTAGAAGTCAAAAAACTCCGAAAATCCTGATTTGACCCCCCTGGACTTGGGGGTTATGATTTCCCCCTTGCTGTGAAACGGACGATTGAGGCCGAACAGCATTGATTCCCCGATCTAGAGCTCATGTGAGCGCGGTTTGACCGTGCCTGCGTGTATGCACTAGGTTGGGCGGTCTGCCCTGAAAAATAGGAGAAATCCTAGGCCTCAGTGCGCATCCGTACCTTGAGAACTCAACAGCGTGCTAATAAGTCAATGCCAATATGTGGCTTTATTTGTCATGCTTTTAGTAGCAAAAAACCAGTGTTTTACACTGCTTTGATAGATATCCACGGCAAATAAATACTTCAATGAGGTATGACCGTTAAAAGTTATACCCGTTGATTTCCTTTGGTAATAAGACAAAATAAACGTTAGTTTGTTTGTCTGTACGCCAGATAAAACTTTCTATGGAGAGTTTGATCCTGGCTCAGGACGAACGCTGGCGGCGTGCTTTACACATGCAAGTCGAGCGATGAGATCCCTTCGGGGAAGGATTAGCGGCGAACGGGTGAGGAACACGTGAGGAATCTGCCTTCAACACTGGGATAACTCCGGGAAACCGGGGCTAATACCGGATACGAGACCTGCAGGCATCTGCGGGTCTGGAAAGTTTTTCGGTTGAAGATGACCTCGCGGCCTATCAGCTTGTTGGTGAGGTAATGGCTCACCAAGGCGACGACGGGTAGCCGGCCTGAGAGGGCGACCGGCCACACTGG
>RGHD01000057.1 GCA_010024385.1 Actinomycetota bacterium
GGCAAATAGATTGCGAAAGAACTAATGGAACAATCAATTGCAATTGCCTTGAGCATACTTGTTGTCTATTCTTTAGTTCTTCTTATTGGTAGGAAGTTCAAGCTTTCTTCACGCTATGAGAGAAAGCCTCGTGTGCTCAACACTTGGAGTGCACTTGATGAGGGTATTGACCCAACTGTGCAGGATAAAAAATGAGCGTCCTGGATTCAATTATTCAAGGTGTTAGGGAAGATTTAGCTGCCTGCAGAAAACCTTTAGCGCAATTACAAGAGGCGATTGATGCAGCAGCCCCGGTGCGCGATCCTTTAGAGACTTTACTTCAAAATGAACTCTCTGTGATTGCTGAAGTCAAGCGCTCTTCGCCGAGCAAGGGAAATCTTGCGACAATTGCAGATCCTGCAAGTTTGGCTGAGCAGTATGAAAACGCTGGAGCTAGCGTGATTAGCGTGTTGACTGAGAGACGACGCTTTGGTGGATCATTGGCTGATTTAGATGCGGTTCGTTCGCGAGTCAATACTCCGATACTTCGTAAAGATTTTATGGTTGATGAGTATCAATTCTTTGAAGCACGCGCCTATGGCGCCGATGTCGTGCTCCTTATTGTTGCCGCATTGAGTAAGTCTCAACTTATCGATTTTTATCAATTAGCAGAGGGTTTGCAAATGCGAGCACTTGTTGAAGCGCACACACATGATGAGCTGGAGCGAGCGTTAGAAATCTCACCACGCATTGTTGGTGTTAACTCTCGCAATTTAAAAACCCTAGAGGTTAATTCAAAGGTATTTGCTGAATTACTTCCACTTGTTCCAAAAGATGTGGTGCGCGTCGCAGAATCTGGAATCTCTAAGCGCTCTGAAGTCGAATTTGCACAAAACAATGGGGCAATGGCGATTCTGGTGGGTGAGGCATTAGTTCGCGCAGCCAATCCAGAGTTGGCAATGCGCGAACTTCTAGGCGCGGATAGGATGAGTTCATGACAATCCAATTAGGTGATCTCCTTGGCCACTTTGGTCAATACGGTGGGCGCTTTGTGCCCGAGGCACTTATTGGAGCTCTTGATGAATTAGAGGCCGCACATAACGCGGCAAAAACAGATCCACTTTTCCAAGCAGAGCTCGCAGAACTACATCGCACATACACAGGACGTCCAAGCATTATTACTGAAGCTAAGAGGTTTTCTGAACATGCAGGTGGCGCACGAATTCTGCTCAAGCGCGAAGATCTCAACCACACTGGAAGTCACAAGATTAATAACGTTTTAGGTCAAGCACTTCTTACTAAGAAGATGGGCAAGAAGCGCATCATCGCTGAAACTGGAGCGGGACAACATGGTGTTGCCTCAGCAACTGCGGCAGCGCTCATGGGACTTGAATGTGTTGTTTACATGGGCGAAGAAGACACACGCCGCCAAGCTCTCAATGTTGCAAGAATGAAACTGCTGGGTGCCCAAGTTGTGCCAGTAACTTCAGGCTCTCGCACTCTTAAAGATGCTATTAATGAAGCAATGCGAGATTGGGTCACAAATGTTGCAACAACACATTACATGCTGGGCACAGTTGCCGGACCACATCCATTTCCAACAATGGTGCGCGATTTCCATAAAATAATCGGCGAAGAAGCCCGTCAACAAGTTCTAGCGTTGACCGGAAAATTGCCTGATGCTGTTCTTGCATGCGTTGGGGGAGGATCCAATGCAATCGGAATTTTCCATGCATTCATTCCTGATGAGGGAGTGCGGTTGATTGGTTTGGAAGCTGGCGGGGATGGAATTGAAACTGGACGCCATGCAGCAACAATTAGCGGTGGTTCAGAAGGTGTTTTACACGGAACTCGTTCTTATGTTTTACAAGATGAAAACGGACAGACGATTGAATCCCATTCAATCTCTGCCGGTTTAGATTATCCCGGCGTTGGTCCAGAGCATGCCTACTTACATGACATTGGTCGCGCTGAATATCGCGCAGTAAATGATGATGCAGCTATGGCCGCGTTCTCTCTCTTTTCTAGAACAGAAGGAATAATCCCAGCAATTGAAACTGCTCATGCCTTGGCTGGTGCGCTAGTTCTAGGAAATGAATTAGGTCCAGATGCGATTCTCCTTATAAACCTCTCTGGACGTGGAGATAAAGATGTTCAGACTGCGGCAGATTATTTCGGTATTCCATTGTGAGCACAGCTTTAGATTTAGTCTTTGAAAGAACTCGTTCAGAAAATAGAGCTGCACTCATTGCATATATTCCAGCAGGTTTTCCCTCCAAATCAGGGTGCGAAAAAGCAATTAGAGCTTTGGCAGAGGCAGGCGTTGATGCTATTGAAATCGGCTATCCATACAGTGATCCGATTATGGATGGTCCAACAATTCAAGAGGCTGCAGAAATTTCTCTTAAAGGTGGGACAAATGCTGCAGATGTTTTTTCGGCTCTGAAGGTGGCAAGTGATACCGGTGTGGCTTCGGTTGTCATGACGTATTGGAATCCTATTGAAAAATATGGTGTGAAAGAGTTTGCACAGTCCATTGCAGATAACGGTGGCTCTGGAGTTATTACACCGGATCTTACAATTGAGGAATCCGGCCGTTGGCTAGAGGCTGTAGGAAACTCTGGAATAAATCCGATTTATGTCGTCGCACCAAGTACTTCTGATGCTCGTTTGGCTAAAGTGACTTCTAAGACCGGTGGATTTGTTTATGCAGCATCTGTCATGGGAGTAACAGGAGCCAGAACCAATGTTTCAGTTGATGCAAGTGCACTGGTTGAAAGGGTGAAGAAAACAACTGCTCTTCCAGTATCTGTTGGTTTAGGAGTTTCAACTCGTGAACAGGCAAAACAAGTTGCAGCCTATGCAGATGGTGTCATTGTGGGATCGGCTTTTATTAAAATACTTTTGGATGCTAAATCTGAGCAAGAAGGCCTAGATGCGATTTCAGCATTAGCAAAAGAGTTGGCATTAGGAGTGCGAGAGGGTCGATGATTAATTTACATAAAAAGTACCAACCTTTTATTACTTTAATTTGTCGCCTTCTGCTAGGTGGAGTGTTGTTAGTAGCAGGAGGGTTAAAGGCTTTCAAACCTTCCGAGTCTGCAGGTGCAGTTGCTGCTTATAAAATTCTGCCTACAAATCTTGCTCATCTCATTGGCTATGCATTGCCATGGTTAGAGATCGCAATTGGAATCCTATTAATCATCGGCCTGTCGATTCGATTTGCTGCAGTTATTGGAATAGGCGTCATGGTTATCTTTATCGCTGCAATCATTTCGGTTTGGGCCCGCGGCATCCTTATTGACTGTGGATGTTTTGGTGGGGGCGGCGAAGTTGACCCAAGTAAAGCTTCCGAGGCACATAGGGCCTATCTCATTGAGATTTTGCGCGATTTAGGTTTGGCTTTAAGCGGGGCCTACCTATACTTTTTCCCATACGGACGTTTGAGCATTGAAAAACCAATTAAAAATAACGAGGAGCAGTAATGGCAAAGCAGGCGAAGTCAACTAAATCATCTGGTGGAGATAAATTCACACGATGGTTAGTCATCGGAATGGTCACCCTAGTTGTTGCATCAGGGGCTATCTTCAGCATTGTTGGTGAAAAGACTAAAGCCAATGAGTCATTCGCAATCTTGAACGATTTTAAGGTTGGTCCAACATTAGTTTCAACGGTTGATGAAGCAAATGGTTCGGGAATCACATTTAATAATGGAGCAGCAAAAACTGTTGATATCTGGGAAGATCCACAGTGCCCAGTTTGTAAAACTTTTGAACAGGCTAATGGTGAGTTTATCGATGAATTAGTACGCACCAAGAAAGCTAATGTCGTTTATCACGTTGTCTCATTCCTTGGTAATGAATCTGTTGCCGCTGCCAATGCTGCTTATTGTGCGGCTGATGAAGGTCGTTATCTAGATTTCCATAAGGCTTTGTATTTGGTGCAGCCTGTACTTGAAAATTCAGGATTCTTCTCAACAGAAAACCTAATCAAGATTGGTAGTTACGCCGGTCTTAAATCACAGAGTTTTAGTGATTGCGTAACCAAGGGTTCAAAGCTGGACAAGGTAAAAGCTGCCTATGAATCTATGTCCAAATACAACGTTCAAGGAACTCCAACCGTGTTCTTTAATGGCAAAAAGTGGGAGCGTCAGAACAATGCATTCCTTCCAAGTGAGTTTGCAGCTGCGTTTGAGGCAAGCTAAGCCTTGATCCGCTCAATTCCATCACCAACATTTTCAACGTTGGAGTTGGGCCCGCTTACTTTTCATCTCTACGCCTTATGCATAATTGCTGGAATCGCAATTGCTATTTGGTTAGGAGATAAGCGCTTTCGCGCACAAGCACCCGAAGCTAAATCTGTAGTTTCTGAAGTTGCAATCACAGCTGTTCCTGCTGGAATTATTGGTGGGCGTATTTATCACGTGATCACTTCTCCTAATGCTTATTTTGGTTCTGGAGGAGATCCAGTTGATGCTCTCAAAATTTGGGAGGGTGGCCTTGGGATTTGGGGTGCCATCTCTTTAGGTGCCTTCACAGCTTATTGGCGATATCAGAAATTGCTTGTAAAACCTGAAACCATCTCATTTAGTTATTTTTTAGATGCCCTAGCACCAGGGCTGTTGGTGGCGCAAGGAATTGGCAGATTTGGAAATTGGTTTAATGGAGAGCTCTTTGGATCACCAACGACTCTGCCTTGGGCTTTAGAAATTCCAAGAATTCTGCGCCCAAACGAATCTATAGATATTGCAACTTACCATCCAACCTTTTTATACGAAGCGCTCTGCAATTTTGCATTGGCAGCAATCTTGATCAAGTTGACCAACCGTTTTCCAAGTGGTGCACTCTTCGCTATTTATGTTGCAGGTTACTGTTCTTATCGCTTTCTAATTGAGGGATTAAGAATTGATACTGCACATGTATTGGCTGGTTTACGCCTGAATCAATGGGTGAGTTTAGTCATTGGGATATCTGCGATTATGACACTATTACAAATACTAAAGAAAAATCGCGGTAAAGATCACCAGAACA
>RGHD01000058.1 GCA_010024385.1 Actinomycetota bacterium
ACTACTTTCAATTAAAAGCAAGTAACTCTGCAGGAACCTCTTATGGAGATATTTTAAGTTTTCAAACAAACAGTAAATCAAATCAAACAACATTGACCGCTACGTTGAGTCCAACTTCTAAAACATACCCTTATTCACAGGCTCTTAGTAATTCAACTTCTGGGGGAAGTACTGGTGGAACTGTTATTTATGAGGTAGTTCCTGGAGGTACTGCCCAAGACTGCTTACTTTCAGACGCCTCGGCAACTGCAACTCTGACAGCCTCAACATCGGGGACTTGTTTGATTACTGCAACAATGGCTGGCGACTCAACATATAGGTCGGTAACGAGTGCCTCTGTGACATTTACTTTCAACAAAGCCACATTAACTGTGACTGCTGATAATAAATCTGTCGGATATGGTTCGGCAGCACCAACGTATACATATACGTACTCAGGCTTTGTTAATTCTGAGAACTCCAGCTCTGCAGCATTCACAACTGGGCTTGTAAACCCTTCATGTACTTCTGCCTACACTAGCAGCACACCTATTGCCTCCTCACCTGTAACAATAACTTGCAGTGGTGGTTCGGCGACAAATTACTCATTTAGTTACACCTCAGGTCAATTAACTATTTCGACTGGAACGCAAGCAACTCTTTCAATTACGACATTAGGTGGTACATCCAAGGTTTATCCATATTCCCAAGTTTTAGCAGCAACAACTTCGGGAGGTAGTGGAACGGGGGCAGTCACATATGCAATCTCTGGAGGCAGCGCAACTGGATGTACGCTGAGTAACACGTCGGCAAGCGCGACATTAACTGCCTCTACAGCTGGAACATGTTTAATAGTTGCCACAAAAGCAAGTGATGGAAACTACAACTCAATTTCAAGTGCTGCCGCTACTTTTACCTTCACCCTAGGCACTCAATCTCTAACAATTGCTGCAGGATCATCAACTCTTGCATATTATGGAACAACCACGATAACCCCATCCGGGTACTCTGGCACTGGAACAATTACCTATACACCCAGTTCAGGTTGTTCAATATCTGGAACTACTTTGACTGCTACGTCATCCTCAGGAACTTGCACATTAACTGCATCAATTGCAGCTGATTCAAACTACAGCTCAGCAACTTCTAATACATTAACTATCACTCGCACTACTGCACCTCTGACAATCACCTCAACAACATCAAGTGCATCAAAGTCCTATGGTGCGTCAAATCCAACGTTCTCATTTACGCCAAGTGGGCTTAAGAACTCAGAGACAATTAGCTCAATTACTAATACATTTACTGGCACAGGCTCCTACAACTCCACTACACCACCGTCGAATGTAGGTACCTACACAATCACCCCATCGGCAGCAGTATTTGCTGGTAGTGCAAGTGCTTCGAACTACACCATTACATATGCAACTGTTGCCTATGAGATTACTAAAGCTAATCAATCTCTAACAATTGCTGCAGGATCATTAACTCTTGCTTATTATGGAACAACCACGATTACCCCATCCGGGTACTCTGGTTCTGGAACAATTACCTATACCGTTGGTTCTGGGTGCTCACTTGTATCCGGCACTCTGACTGTTACAGCATCCTCAGGCACGTGCACTATTACCGCATCAATTGCAGCTGATTCAAACTACAACACTGCAACATCTAATACTTTAACTATCACTCGTACTACTGCACCTTTAACTATTACTGCGACAACGTCGTCTGCTTCAAAAGTCTATGGCGCTACTAATCCAACTTTCTCATTTACGCCAAGTGGGCTTAAGAACTCAGAGTCAATTAGCTCTGTCACTAAAACTTTTACTGGCACAGGCTCCTACAACTCTACTGATGCACCTTCAAATGTAGGTACCTACACAATTACACCTTCTGCTGCAGTATTCGACGCAGGATCAGCATCCAACTACACCATTACATATGCAACTGTTGCCTATGAAATTACTAAGGCCAATCAAACAGTGCTGTGGAGCCCTACAACTACTTATCAAACCACGTCCAAACCAGTGACCTGGTCGAGTGAAGCAACTGGCTACGGCGCAATTACTTATGCAGTTACAACCGCAGGTTCAATACATTGTTCCATTGTTGATGGAAAACTGACGTGGGATAACGCAGCGATTGGTTCATGTGTGGTTACTGCCTCTGCTGCAGGTGATACAAATCATGATCCAGGTTCAATCGCTAAGACTTTTACAGTTACATCCCTAACAATTCAGAGTATTTCTTTCACTTCCCCAGGAAACCAGACATTCGGCTCTACTTTTACGGTTTCAGCAACAGCTACATCTGGATTGGCAGTTACTATCGCAACATCAGGTGGAGGTTGTACTGGATCAGGAACTAGCACTTCAGGTAGCACTGTCACATTAACAGCAAGTGCCGGCGGCACAAGCAACTGCGTTATTACCGCCTCACAAGGGGGAAATGGCACTTATGCTCCCGCCTCGGATGTTACTCACTCCATTGATATTAACAAGGCGAGTCGATCAATTACCATCACAGCGGCTTCGAGCTCAGTTACATATTTTGGTACAACTGCCATCACCTTATCTTCCTATTCTGGAACGGGATCCGTTATATATAGCGTAGGCACTGGTTGCTCACTCGATGCGGGCACACTAACTTCATCAACTTCTTCTGGGACTTGCGACATCACCGCAACATTGGCGGCTGATGATAACTATTCAGGTGCCACTTCAAATACTTTAACTATTTCCAGAACAACTGCACCATTGACAATTACAGCTACACGAAGCAGCGCAAGCAAAACTTATGGTGATGCGGACCCAACCTTCTCATTTAGCAGTGGAGCTCTGAAGAATTCTGAGTCAATAACCGCTGTTGTGAAAACTTTCACTAGTTCTGGAGGGTATAACTCCACAACACCACCGTCGGATGTAGGCACTTACACAATTACTCTTTCTGGTGCAACAATTTCAGGTGGTGGTGCCACTAATTACGCAATAACTTATGTAACTGCTTCCTATGAAATTATTACAGCATCTCAGACAATTAGTTTTACCTCTCCAGGGAATAAAACTTATGGATCAACTTTTACTGCTACAGCTACTTCGAATTCTGGACTGACAGTAACAATTACCGCTTCAGGGGATTGCAGTGGATCTGGATCTAGTCCAGTCACGATTACTCCAACTGCTGTTGGTACAGGATGTGTTCTTACGGCTACTCAATCTGGAAATGCTAATTATCTAGCTGCTTCCAATGTTGTAAACACAATTTCAATTTTAGATCGAAGCAATCCAACTCTCACGCTAGCTTACCCTGGATCAAATACTTCCACTTTAACAGTTAATGGAACAGTTACTCCTTCTACGAATACAAACTCTGGTAATGGAACGGTTACCTACACAACATCAAGTAGTTCAGTGTGTAGTGTAAATTCATCTAGCGGTGTCATAACAATGTTAGCGACAGGTAACTGTGTAGTTGTTATGAGTTCGGCTGCGACAGCAACCTATAATTCTGGTTCTACTTCTGTTACTTTTGTAATTACTTCAGGTGCCCTCAGTGATCAGAGCGCACTTGTTCTATCCATCACGCCGACTTCAAAGACCTATCCGTATTCTCAAGTTTTAACGATGTCAACCACTGGTGGTTCGGGCTCAGGAGCTGTTACATACGCAATCGCCTCCGGAGGATCTGCTACTGGTTGCGCCCTTTCAGATTCATCGGCATCTGCCACAATCACAGCCTCTACAAGTGGTACATGCTTTATCGCTGCAACAAAAGCTGGAGATGACACATATAACCCTGTTACAAGTTCAAATGTAACTTTCACTTTTAACCAAGCAACTCAAACCATTTCCTTTACAACGCCATCGGCTATGACAGTGGGAGATGCCAACCAAACACTTACATTCTCGGCTTCAAGTGGGTTAACTGTCACGCTCACTTCTAACTCAACTTCGGTATGTACGATTTCTTCCTCATCTGCCGTAGCAGTTGCCGCAGGAACATGCTCAATCACAGCCAGCCAAGGTGGAAATAGTAATTATTCAGCTGCCAGTTCTCTAACTCGCACATTCACAATTTCAGCAGCTTCTGCGCCTTCCTCAGGTAGCTCTAAATCTGATCCTGATTTGACTTGGTCTGATCCTGCAGATATTTCATCTGGAACTGCACTTAGTTCACGTCAACTCAATGCAAGTGCATCAGTACCTGGACGTTATTCATATTCACCAGCATCTGGAACTGTGTTGCCAGTAGGTAGCCACACTCTCTCTGTCACCTTCACTCCAAGCAACACATCAAGATATAACACAGTGAGTACTTCGGTCACGATAACTGTTACAGGTAGGGCCGCCACACCAACTCCATCTGCCACACCAACACCAAGACCTACAGCAACTCCAACTCCTACGCCAACTCCAACTCCAACCCCAACGCCAAAACCAACAATCGATCCAAAGGCAAAGGGTGTTGTAACAACAGGTGCACAAACAGTTGTTGCTTCTGTCGTGAATGTGAATTCAAATGCTGTAGTTAAATCCACTACGACTTTATCTACAGCTACAGCCACTCCAACGTCAACACCAAGTGCCTCAGCCGAGCCAACCTCAACAC
>RGHD01000059.1 GCA_010024385.1 Actinomycetota bacterium
TGCGCTTAATAGGAATCTTTGGTTGCAGTGTTTCTACTAAGTGCCAGGCGATTGCCTCGCCTTCTCGATCTTCATCGGTTGCAAGGATTAACTCCTCAGCGCTTTTCATTAACTCTTTTAACTCAGCTACCTTTGTCTTTTTATCAGGGTTAATGACATATAAAGGCGCAAAGTCATTTTCAATATCAACGCCCTCTTTAGCCCAAGCGATCTTTTTGTATTCCTTCGGAATATCAGCTGCGCGCTGTGGAAGGTCTCGGATATGGCCAACGGAGGCCTCGACGACATATCCATCGCCGAGGTATCCGCCAATTTTGCGCGCTTTAGCTGGTGACTCAACAATCACAAGCTTTATAAGCGCGCTCTTTGCTTTAGCCATGTAGTCCTTTGGGGAAAGTGCGTGTGACTAGTTAAGGATTGCTGTTGCTTGACGACGGTTGCGCATCAGCGCAGCGATGATGACAAGGGTTGCACCGATGCCAATAGCGCTGGAGATTGTTGTGCTGCCGCCAAGGGCCAATGAAACGATTGCTGGAGTAATGAGTAGTCCAACAAGGTTCATCACCTTAATCAATGGGTTAATTGCAGGGCCTGCTGTGTCCTTAAATGGATCTCCCACAGTGTCACCAATGATTGTTGCAGCGTGTGCATCAGAGTTCTTTCCACCGTGATGTCCATCTTCAACCATCTTCTTAGCGTTATCCCAAGCACCGCCTGAGTTAGAGAGAAATACAGCCATAAGAGTTCCTGTGCCAATTGCACCGGCTAGGTATGCACCAAGTGGTCCAACACCTAAACCAAAACCAACTGCTATTGGCGCCATTACTGCCAGTAATCCTGGTGTTGCAAGTTCACGTAGTGAATCGCGAGTACAGATATCAACGACACGACCATAGTCAGGCTTTTCTGTGCCCTTCATGATTCCTGGGTGCTCGATGAACTGCTTGCGCACTTCAACAACAACTGCGCCCGCGGCCCGTGATACTGCATTGATTGCAAGACCTGAGAATAAGAAGACAACGGCTGCGCCGATGATTAAACCAACTAGGTTACGTGGGTTAGCAACATCGAGGATGCCTTGGTACTGAGAGGCAAGCTCTGAGGCCGTTTTACCAGCATCCACAACTGCCGCCTTAATAGCATCTGTGAAAGCACCAAAGAGAGCAGTTGCAGCAAGGACAGCAGTTGCAATTGCAATTCCCTTAGTGATTGCCTTAGTTGTGTTACCAACAGCATCAAGTGATGTAAGGATCTTTGCACCTTCTCCCTCAACATCTCCTGACATCTCTGCAATGCCTTGAGCGTTATCTGAGATAGGACCAAATGTGTCCATCGCAACGATTACTCCCACAGTTGTTAGAAGTCCTGTGCCAGCAAGTGCGATAGCAAGCAGGGAGAGAACAACGCTTCCACCACCGAGCAAGAAAGCGCCAAATACTGCAGCTGCAATCAGCATCGCTGAGTAAACAGCTGATTCAAAACCAACTGAAATACCGGCCAAAATTACTGTTGCTGCCCCTGTCTCAGATGAAGCTGCAACATCGTTAACTGGACGCTTGCCAGTTTCTGTGAAGTAGCCAGTTAATACCTGAATAGCTGCAGCTAGTGCGATACCGATTAATACTGCGCCAATTGCTAGAACGCGTGGATTTGTGTTTCCAGCCTCTGCTACTGCCTCAGGTGATAGACCAGTCATGAGTTTGAAATCAGATGGAAGGTAAGTAAATGTTGCAAGAGCTGTTAGGCCAGCAGAGATGAGCGCTGATAAGAAGAATGAGCGGTTAATCGCACTCATCGCTGACTTATCTGTGCTGCGCAGTTTCGTTAAGAAAATACCGATAACTGCTGTGACCGTTCCGATTGCAGGAACGATCAATGGATAGATAAGGCCTGCATCACCAAAGGCGGCCTTACCAAGGATGAGGGCTGCAACGAGAGTTACAGCGTATGACTCAAATAAGTCAGCAGCCATACCAGCACAGTCGCCGACGTTATCGCCGACGTTGTCAGCAATTGTTGCTGCGTTACGTGGGTCATCTTCAGGAATATTCTTTTCCACTTTACCTACTAGGTCAGCACCAACATCTGCTGCCTTTGTAAAGATTCCGCCACCGACCCGCATAAACATCGCAAGCATCGCCGCACCGAAACCAAAACCTTCAAGTACTGCTGGTGCATTTTCGCGGTAGATAATTACTACAAGTGATGCACCGATGAGTCCAAGACCCACAGTTGTCATACCAACAACACCGCCGGTGCGAAAAGCAATTTGAACAGCCTTTTCGCCATTCTTATTACGGGCAGCATCTGCAACGCGCACATTTGCTCTAACTGCAAGCCACATACCGTTATAACCAACAAGTGCAGAAAATGCAGCACCTAGTAGGAAGAAGATTGAGCGTCCAACACGGATCTCAGTTGCACCAGGTAGTGCAAAAAGAAGAACAAAGACGATTCCTACGAAGTAGGAAAGGGTGCGAAACTGACGAGAGAGAAATGCCGCTGCGCCTTCTTGAACCGCTTCAGCGATTTCGCGCATCTTGGGAGTTCCATCGCTAGCTGCAAGAACCTGTGCACGTAGTGCATAGGCAATGGCGAGCGCGCCTAGGGAGATTCCTAGAACGATGTAGGCATATGTCAGGTTAGATCCGCTTACTTGGACTAGCGATACGGTGCTTGAAGCACTCATAGGTTCTCCTCCATTGGAGTTACAGGCGCCCTAATAGGAAGGTCAGGCGCGAGACTACGGAAGTGTAGGTCAGATAACCCGGTTTGGGGCAAATCCATACATATCTATTGCATTATTTAGAGCCCAATATGGGCCTGGAGCCAAGAGCCATAATCAGAGCCAGTGCGGCCGGCACCAGCATGGCCCAGCGCAATCCGATCTCATCGCCTAGAAAACCCAAGGTGGGTGGGCCAACCAGAAAGCCGAAGTAGGCAATGCCTGAAACCATGGCCACGCCTTCAGATGCTGCAAATTGACCAGCAAATTTATTTTTTGCGATCTCACCAGCCTGTGAAAAGAGCATAGGGATAACAGTTGATAAACCAATACCAGCTGCAAGCCAAGCAAAGATCACTCCACCAATTCCACCCACAAGTAAACCGCTACTTAATCCAATGCCAGCGATTAATCCGCCGCCAACAATGAGATTCATTGGACCGAACTTATGCGCCGCCCTATCTCCCAGCAGGCGACCAAAGACCATTGCTGCAGAAAAACAGATATATGGCAGGGTTGAAATAAATGGAGATGCATCAAAAGTATCGCGGGCAAGGATCGCGCCCCAGTCACCGGCTGCACCTTCTCCAATTGCTGCGCACAATCCTAAAAAACCAACAATTAAAAATAGGCGTGGCTTCTTAATCTTCTTCTTGCCCTCTAATGGATGTTGATCAAGGGATGCAGGCAAAAACATATTGCGCACGCAAAAGTTTGAAAGAAAGACCAACATGGCAATAAATGCAACATGTCGCATCAGTGAAATATCATGTTGTGAAAACCAACCACCGACTACTCCACCACCTAATGCACCTAGTGAGAACATGGCATGGAAGGTGCTCATATAGCGCTTATCTGCCTCATGCTCTAAAACAATTGCATGTGAGTTCATTGCCACATCTTGCGTAGCAAGACAAGCCCCCAGAATGAGAAAGGTTAAACACAGGGTGATGTAGTTATTAGAGGCTCCTACTAATAGTAAGGATGTTCCTAAAACATAGGTTCCATAAAAAGTAACTGGGGCGCTTCCTCGTTTGGCACATTCTCTTCCAGAAAAACTGAGCCCCACTAACACACCGATAGAAACGACTAGCAAAGCTATACCTAGCGCACTATTTGAGATTGCAAGATCTTGCTTTATATCTGCAAGGCGAGAATAGAAAGTTCCAGCTATCGAGCCATTAATAATAAAGGCGTTAGTAATTGCTACTCGGGCACGCGAATATTGGCGTAATTGGCTCACTTGTGAAGTTTACTGACAATAGCCGCTAATGCCTTTAGGCTTCGGGCATGGCTACTTTTCCTAAAGATTTCATCTGGGGCGCTGCAACCTCTTCTTATCAAATAGAAGGCGCAGCCTTTGAAGATGGCCGGGGCCTATCTATTTGGGACACATTTTGTAAAACGCCGGGCAAGGTAGCAAATGCTGACACGGGTGATGTAGCCAATGATCATTACCACCGCTATCTAGAAGATATTGCAATCATGAGCGAGCTAGGCCTGCAGGCCTACCGTTTCTCATTTGCCTGGCCACGAATGTTTCCACAAGGAAGTGGGATAAAAGAAGAGCGTGGCTTTGCTTTCTATGATCGTTTGATTGATGGGTTGCTTGAAGCTGGCATCGAACCACTTGCAACTTTGTATCACTGGGATTTGCCCCAAGCCCTTCAAGACAAAGGCGGCTGGGTTAATCGCGACATCGTTAATTACTTTGCCGAGTATTCAACTGCCGTTGTTGAGCGCTTTGGTGATCGAGTGAAGAAGTTCTCACCGATTAATGAACCATGGGTTGTTGCATGGCTTGGT
>RGHD01000060.1 GCA_010024385.1 Actinomycetota bacterium
AGAGCGTTCCACGCAGGGCAGTTGCTGCCGCCACTAGTGGACTGACTAAGTGAGTACGTCCGCCCTTACCTTGGCGTCCTTCAAAGTTTCTATTAGATGTTGAGGCAGAACGCTCTCCCACAGCTAACTGATCTGGGTTCATGCCCAAACACATGGAGCATCCAGCATTTCGCCATTCAGCACCTGCATCGATAAAGATTTTATCGAGCCCCTCTGCCTCAGCCTCAAGTCGCACTCTGGCAGAACCTGGAACTACCAACATGCGAAGTGTTGAAGCAATCTTCTTACCCTTCACAACTTCAGCAGCAGCTCGTAGGTCTTCAATTCGACCGTTGGTGCAAGAGCCCAAGAAAACAGTGTCAATGGCTATCTTTTTCAGTGGTGTGCCAGCCTCTAGACCCATATAAACAAGTGCACGCTCTGCTGCCCCACGTGCTTCTGGATCTGCGATATCTGCTGGGTTTGGAACATTAGAACTCAGCGATGCGCCTTGGCCTGGGTTGGTTCCCCAGGTAACAAATGGTTCTAGGTCATCGGCGTTGAGATTTACTTCAACATCAAATTTTGCATCACTATCTGTATAAAGGGTGCTCCAGTATTTCACCGCAGCATCAAAATCCTCAGGGGCATGTGGCTTGCCCTTAATGTAATCAAATGTTGTTTGATCAGGTGCAATCAAACCGGCGCGAGCACCAGCCTCAATAGACATATTGCACACCGTCATGCGGGATTCCATTGACAACGCACGGATTGCAGAACCGCGGTATTCAATGACATATCCCTGGCCTCCGCCAGTGCCTATCTTTGCAATGATTGCCAAGATAATATCTTTTGAGGTCACACCAGCCTTTAACGTACCTTCAACATTGATGGCCATGGTCTTTGGACGAGCCAATGGCAAAGTTTGTGTTGCTAAAACATGTTCCACTTCAGAAGTTCCAATACCAAAAGCCAGAGCGCCAAATGCACCGTGGGTGGATGTGTGTGAATCTCCACAAACAATTGTCATTCCAGGTTGAGTTAAACCCAGCTGTGGACCAACTACGTGCACCACTCCCTGGTCTTTATCCCCTAGTGAATGGATACGAATTCCAAACTCTGCACAATTGGCGCGCAATGTGTCCACCTGCAGCTTTGAAACTGGATCTGCAATTGGCTTATCAATATTGAGCGTTGGAACGTTGTGATCCTCAGTTGCAATAGTCAGTTCAGGGCGACGCACTGTGCGTCCGGCAAGGCGCAGACCATCAAAGGCTTGAGGGCTAGTTACTTCATGGATCAGGTGAAGATCGATATACAAAAGATCTGGTTCTCCATCGGCGGCGCGAACAATGTGTTCAGCCCAAATCTTTTCAGCTAGCGTTTTGCCCATCTGCTTGCCCTTACTCCTTCATTTGCCATATCACATAGTGGGATGTTAATATCACCCTATGAGCAGAAAGAATAGCGGAGTTGGCGTATTAGATAAAGCCGCAGCGATTTTAAATACCTTAGAAGCTGGCCCGCATTCATTAGCAGAGCTCGTTGCTGCCACAGGAATTGCCCGACCAACAGCCCACCGCTTAGCTGTGGCCCTTGAATTTCATCGCTACGTCGCCCGTGACCTCTCTGGTCGCTTTGTATTAGGCCCACGCGCCAGCGAACTTGGCGCAGCTGCTGGAGAAGATCGTTTACTTGCCGCTGCTGCCCCAGCGTTGGCGGCGCTTCGTGATGCAACAGGTGAGAGCGCGCAGCTCTATAAGCGACAAGGTGATCAAAGAATTTGTGTGGCAGTTGCAGAGCGTTTATCAGGTCTTCGTGACTCTGTTCCTGTTGGCGCAGCCCTTACTATGCAGGCAGGCTCTGCTGCCCAGATTTTGCTGGCTTGGGAAGATAGCGAAAAGATTCATCGCGGTGTTGCACATGCCAGATTTACTGCCGCACAACTTGCTGCAGATCGTCGTCGTGGTTGGGCGCAATCTGTAGGAGAGCGCGAGGCTGGAGTGGCATCTGTCTCTGCCCCAGTTCGCGGTCCTAATGGAAAAGTTATTGCAGCAGTCAGTATCAGTGGACCAATTGAGCGTTTAGGTCGACAGCCTGGCCGCGTTCATGCTGCAGCCGTCGTTGCTACAGCTGCTCGCCTGAGTGAATATCTAGCTCGCGAATAACACGAGCAATTACTCCAAAACCAAATCCTTTGCGCTTTAATAAGGATTGAATTCTACGAATTTGAACTTCTGGTTCCATCCGAGACATTGTTGAATACTTTTTCATGGCCAAAGAAAACGCTGTCCGGTATTCAGTTTCATCATCAATCTCATCTAGGGCCTCATCGATAAAGTTTTGATCTACTCCCCTAGTTCGAAGTTCTCCGGCGATGATGCGCTTGGAGAGTTTTTTGGCGTTATGGCGAGACTGAGTCCATGCTTTGGCAAACTCAGCATCATTGATTAAACCGTTTTCGGTTAATTTATAGATGGTTGCATTGGCAACATCATCTTCAACGCCACGCTTTTTAAGATGAGCCAAGAGCTCACCCTTACTCTTGGCCCGCGCAACCAAAGCATTTTGTGCAATGGCATATGCGATTGAGTAAGGGTCAGCCTCTTGGTCAACCTTTGCAAATTGCAGGCTAATTAGAAATCAACCTCAGCGGTGGCTTCATCGATAGCTGCGATCAGATCTGCATCTACCTCGATTGGCACAAAGTGGGCACGAATCTTGGCTTCAATCTCATTAGCTAGATCTGGGTTATCGATAAGGAATGTGCGTGCATTTTCCTTGCCTTGTCCCAACTGATCAGCTTCATATGTATACCAAGCCCCAGATTTCTTCACGATTCCAACCTCAGTTCCAAGATCAATCAACGAGCCTTCACGTGAAATACCTGTGCCGTAGATGATGTCGAACTCAGCCTGCTTAAATGGTGGAGCCATCTTGTTCTTAACAACTTTAACGCGAGTACGGTTACCGACTGCATCCTGGCCATCCTTAAGAGTCTCAATACGACGGATATCCAAACGAACTGATGCATAGAACTTTAACGCTTTACCACCAGTTGTTGTTTCAGGTGAACCGAAGAAGACACCAATCTTTTCGCGCAACTGGTTAATAAAGATTGCAGTTGTCTTTGATTGGTGAAGTGCACCAGTAACTTTACGTAGAGCTTGTGACATCAGGCGTGCTTGAAGACCCATATGAGAATCTCCCATTTCGCCTTCAATTTCAGCGCGAGGAACAAGTGCTGCAACAGAGTCAACGACAACGAGATCAAGGGCACCTGAACGAATTAGCATGTCCATAATTTCTAACGCTTGTTCACCTGTGTCTGGTTGTGAAACTAGGAGTGCATCAATATCAACGCCAAGCTTCTTTGCATACTCTGCATCAAAAGCGTGCTCAGCATCGATGAATGCACAGATACCACCTGCAGCTTGTGCGTTAGCGATTGCATGCAATGTAAGAGTTGTCTTACCTGAAGATTCTGGTCCGTAGATTTCAACGATGCGACCGCGCGGCAATCCACCAATACCAAGTGCGATATCAAGTGCGATTGAACCAGTTGGAATTACTTCAACAATCTGGTTTTGACGATCCGACATCTTCATTACTGAGCCTTTTCCAAATTGACGTTCGATCTGGGCTAGGGCTGTATCGAGGGCTTTTTGGCGCTCGCTTGTAGCTTTTTCTTGTGCAGCTTCGTTAGCTTTATTACTTTTTTCAGTAGCCACTTACTTTCCTTTCGATAGAACGTCCTATGACGTTTGGTCCTGGCCCAGAAGGTACGGAGACCTAACGACGGACCGCAGCGCTCGGGGGAAGAGCTGTGGGCGGAGGTTAGAACCGCTCTGGTTGTACTCGGATAGAGTATCCGAACATCTGTTCGAAAGGTAGCAGGCGGCACTGACAGATTTGAGCGTGTCGCCAGCGCTCTGCAGCCCCATACTTACCCCCATGCTCATCCTGCTTCCCCCTAGTGAGAAAAAGGGCAAAGAGCCAGGTCCAGCCATCACCGTCTATGCCGGCGTGCTCTACCAGGGCCTGGGTTGGGCAACGCTGACTCAATCTGCCCAAGTGAGAGCTCAAAAATCAATCGCAATCATCTCGGCTAAGTACGGAAGCCTAAAGTGCCTGGATCCCATTGAGCCCTATAAAGAAAAAATAGATTCGCTCCATATGCGAGGGCCCATCACGCAAGTATTAGATGCCATTGAAATTGATTTAGTTATCGACTGCCGTTCTTCCACTTATCAAAGCGTTTGGACGCCCCCAGCTCATAAGTGTGTGGAAATCAAAGTCTTTAGCAAAGTTGATGGTGTAAAGAAGGTTATTACTCACATGTCTAAAAAGGTTCGTGGTGAAGTAACACGACTACTTCTGCTCTACAAAATGGTTCCTACTAATCCCCAAGAATTAGCAGAGATTGTTTCAACAGAATTTGAATGCGAACTCTTTGAAGCTAAGGCAAATAAGCCTTGGGTGCTAGAGGTTATTGCCCACTAGTCTGGCTAATGATTTTTA
>RGHD01000007.1 GCA_010024385.1 Actinomycetota bacterium
AGCTTTGTTTGTAAAGCTCAGTGGTGGATATATTCCTTCTAAAGCCTGGCTTGGGATGGTCGTTAGCTTTTCAGGCGTGCTGTTGATTTCGGGGATTGATTTACAGATCTCTCTGAGGGCATTTTTAGGAGATATTGCTGCACTCATTTCTGCAGCTTTGGCTGCTCTCTACATCATGGTTGGTTCGCGAGCACAGCGCACAATAGAGACAACTGTTTACACGACAGTTTGCTATTTCGTTTGTGCCATAACCGCGCTACCAATGGCGTTGCTGATGGGCTTTCCAATATTTAATTTTGATGGGCGTGAATGGTGGATACTTTTAGGTCTAGTTGTTGGGGCACAAATTCTTGGACATTCAATGTTTAATGCCGCTCTTAAGCGCGTATCACCAGCAATAGTTTCACTTATTATCTTTTTTGAAGTGCCTGTAAGTTCTCTACTTGCCATTTGGTGGCTTGGACAAAAACCCCCACTTGGAATTTTGCCTGGAATTGCCTTGATATTAATTGGATGTGTTTTAGTTGTTACTCGCTCAAAATCTGGCTCTGTGGAGCTGGCTCCATGATTGATTTACATACACATACCAACAAAAGCGACGGAACAGATACTCCCCGTGAATTAGTAAATAAAGCAATAGTCCAAGGGTTAACGGTTCTGGGTATCAGTGATCACGACACTACTTCTAGTTGGAAAGAGGCCGCTGAAAGCTTACGAGGCAATTTACAACTAGTACTGGGCAGTGAAATATCATGCTTAACCGAAGATGGCATTAGCGTGCATATGTTGGGGCTCCTCTTTGATGGTGCTCATGAGCAGATGCAGGTCATGCTTGAGGAAACGCGCGATGGACGATTACCGCGAATGCGCAAGATGGTTGAAAAGATGCAAGCAGCTGGAATTGATATTTCAATGGCAGATGTTGAAGCTGCGCGCCCTGAAGGTGCAACTCTAGGTCGCCCTCATTTAGCTGACGCCTTAGTAAACAAGGGAGTGATAAGCACGCGCGATGAAGCATTTCAAGGCATGCTCAATAATAATTCTGAGTTTTATGTTTCCCATGTAGCACCCACTCCTGCTCAAGCAATTGCAATGATTCGAAAGGCTGGAGGAGTGGCTGTTATTGCACATCCATTTGCATCACACCGTGGTCAAATTCTTAAGGCAAGTGATTTTCAAGAGTTAGTTACTGCTGGATTAAACGGAATAGAAGTTGATCACAGGGATCAAAACCCAGAGGAAAGAGCGATGTTGCGCTCAATTGCCACAGAATTAGATTTAGTAATAACTGGCTCCAGTGACTATCACGGAAGCGGTAAACTCAATGCACTTGCAGAGTTTCAAACCAGCCCAGCTCAATGGGAAAAACTGGAATCTCTTGCCGATAAACGAAGGGTGGTAAGGGCATGAAAGTTAGTGCTTTAACATTTGCCGTCCAATCATTTGTAACTTTATTTGTAATCATGGATCCGCCTGGCGCTACGCCAATTTTCTTAGCCCTAGTTGCAGATAAATCTGCAAAAGAGCGCAGGATTCTTGCTATTAAAGCTGCTTTAGTTTCTTTGCTTGTGATTTCGATTTTTGCATTATTTGGTCGTTTTATTTTGAGTTATCTCAATGTGTCAATTGCAGCATTACAAGCTGCCGGCGCACTACTACTTTTACTTATCTCTTTAGATCTTTTAACTGGTGGAAAGGGAAGCGGACGCGGTGACTCTAAAGATGACAATATTGCACTTGTCCCCCTAGGCACACCTCTACTTGCTGGACCTGGTGCAATCGTTGCAACAATGATTTTCGTTCAGCAAATCGATAGCCCAAGCATGGCTGTGGGCTTAGTTGGCGCTGTTATAGCTGTTCACGTTGCTATTGCAGCAGCGCTAATGGCTTCTACAACAATTATGAAAGTAATTAAGGAAGCTGGAGTGACACTTGTGGCACGCATTGCTGGTCTGTTACTTGCAGCCATTGCAGTTCAGATGTTGGTGGATGCAATTCGAGTTTTTGTTACTACTTAACTCTCTTTAAACTTCTTAGTACGTGTGCGAGTTCGCTCAACTTTTGGCTTTGATTCAACCTTCTTGTCAACACGTTTTTCAGGGGTAGCCTTTTGTTGTATTACAGGCTTGCTCTTAGTGATTCGCCCCGTGGAACCTGCTGGGATATCTAGAACTTCATAGAGGTGTGGGGAAGAGGAATAAGTCTCTTCTGGTTCAGCTAAACCGAGATCTAGAACCTGGTTAATCATCTTCCATCTTGCTAATTCATCCCAGTCAACGAATGTGACTGCGATTCCATGTGCTCCAGCACGTGCTGTGCGACCAATACGGTGCACGTAAGTTTTTTCATCTTCAGGGCACTGGTAATTAATTACATGTGTAATTCCATCAATATCAATTCCACGAGCGGCAACATCTGTTGCAACAAGAACATCTGATTTGCCTGCTTTGAAATCACCCAAAGCTTTTTCACGTGCACTTTGACCAAGATCTCCATGGATAGGCGCGGCTTTAAAGCCTCGCTCCATTAAGTCTTCTGCAGTCTTTTGGCAGGTGCGCTTGGTGCGGCAGAAAACCATTGTTGGGCCACGACCTTCGGCCTGCAAGATACGAGCAAGCATTTCAATCTTATCCATGGCATGAGCGCGTAGAACATGCTGCTTGATACGTGTGACCACAGCTCCTTCATCTTCTGAATCTTGAGTTCGAATATGAATAGGTTGATTCATAAAGCGACGGGCAAGAGCGATGATGTCTCCAGGCATAGTTGCTGAGAACAACATAGTTTGCATGCGATTTGGTGTGTTTGCCAAGATCTTTTCAACATCTGGCAAGAAACCAAGATCTAACATCTCATCTGCTTCATCTAGGACTAAGCGTGAAACTTGCTTTAACCGAAGTTGTCCTTGGCGAGAAAGATCTAGCAAGCGACCTGGTGTTCCAACAACGATTTCAATTCCAGCTTGTAGAGCCTCAATTTGCGGTTCGAATGCGCGTCCACCATAAACAGCTAAAGTTCTAATTCCACGGTTACTTGCTAACTCTTCAATGTCTTTTGTGACCTGAGTACAAAGTTCGCGAGTTGGAACCACTATGAGAACCTGCGGCATTCCCTTATGGTCAAACTCTGCCCACTCTGTGTCATTTGGCGCAATAACTCTCTCGATAACTGGGACGCCGAAAGCTAGAGTCTTTCCGGTACCTGTTTTAGCCTGACCAATAACATCACCATCACTGAGTGCAATGGGCAAAACCATCTCTTGAATAGCAAATGGAGCGATGAAGCCATGTGAATGAAGTGCCTCAATGGTTTCAGGTCGTAATGGGAGTTCTGCGAAAGTTTTCGACACGTTAAGCGGCGCCAGAAATTTGTTTATTAGTGGAGCTCATAGAAGTAATCCTATCGGAGTTAATTGCGAGGGAAACCCGAAATTCCTCGCCACATGAGGTTGTTGACCAATTCAACTGCCTGTTCACGCGTTAATGTACTGTCTCGATCTAACCAATGTCGTGCTGTTACTTGGGCATAGCCAATCATTCCAACACCTAAGAGCATTGAAGCTTCTTTTGGAAGTCCTGTATCAATAGAAATTACGGCACTAGCAGCAGCTGCGCAGTCATAAGTCATACGATTAAGGCGCTCACGCACAGATGGCTCAACACTCATATCACTCTCAAAGAGAAGTCTGAATGCTTCACCCTCTTTTTCGATAAAAGCAAAATATGCATTAACAGTGGCATACACGCGATTAGCGTTGTCAGGAGTCGAGGCTATAGCTCTCTGAATTTCAAAAACTAATGAGTCAATATGTAAATCAAGAACTGCAAGATAAAGCTCTAACTTTGACGGAAAGTGCTGATACAAAACTGGCTTGCTAACATTTGCGCGATCTGCGATTTCATCCATTGCCGCAGAGTGATAACCAGCAGCAGTAAAAACCTCTAGGGCTGCTGAGAGCAAAAGTGCGCGACGCTCGTCACGAGGCAAACGCGGCTTATTTGATGAATCAATTGTGCTCATTGGTGTAATCGTAGAGGCTCTATAGGTGAATGCGCTAATAGTTGTAGCAACACATGCGTGAATACGGCAGAATTGACCTCCTATGAAAATACCACCGCTTGTAAATCCTGGCCCAGCACTCAGTGCGCAGCAAGCGCGTCGGTATAGTCGCCAGATTGTTATTCCACAGATTCAGGCAAGTGGTCAAGAGCGCATTCGAAATGCAAAGGTTTTGTGTATCGGTGCAGGTGGTCTTGGTTCTCCTGCGCTAATTTATTTAGCAGCAGCCGGAGTTGGAACTATTGGAATAGTTGATTTCGATACTGTTGATGAAACCAATCTGCACCGTCAAGTCCTTTATGGCCAGTCCGATATCGGAAAAAAGAAAGTTGATGTTGCTAAATCAAAAATTGAAGAAAGAAATCCATTAGTTGAAATCAATGTTTATCCAGTAAGAATCAACCCCTCAAATGTTTTTGAAATTATGGCAGACTACGACATAGTCATTGATGCCACAGATAATTTTGCAACGCGCTACTTGATTAACGATGCTGCAGTGTTACTCAAAAAACCTTATGTGTGGGGTTCAGTAAATCGCTTTGATGGGCAAGCTGCAGTTTTTTGGAGCACCCTCGGTCCGTGCTATCGCTGTCTGCATCCAGAACCTCCTGCACCAGGGTCAGTCCAAAGCTGTGCAGATGCAGGTGTGTTTGGTGTGTTGTGCGCTTCAGTTGCTTCGATTCAAGTTAATGAAGTAATTAAAGCCATCACTGGCATAGGCGAGCTTCAAATTGGAAAGCTCATGATCTATGAAGCGTTGGAGGCAGAGCATTCAAAGATTAATATTCATAAAAATCCACAGTGTGTAATTTGTGGTCAGAACCCAACTCAGCTCAACCTCTTAGAGAACTATGAAAGTTTTTGCGGCGTAGCTTCAGTACCGGAAATTTCTGTTGAAGATCTAAAGAAGAAGTTTGCGGCTAGTGATGACTTTATTCTCATTGATGTTAGAGAACCTGATGAATTTGCTAGCTCTAGAATCCCTGGTTCGGTATTGATTCCAAAGGCTGGTTTTTTCGATGGAACGGCTTTAGAGCTACTACCCAGAGATAAAGAGATTATTCTTCACTGTCGCTCTGGGGTTAGATCAGCACATTGTCTCGCCATCATTCAAGGGGCAGGCTTTATAAATTCACGCCACCTTGGCGGGGGAATACTTGCATGGGAGAAACAGTGAAAAATTCTTATCAGGGCTATCGAATTCTGCTTGTGCATGCACATCCAGATGATGAAACTATCAATAACGGTGCAACTATGGCTCTTTATGCATCACTCGGCGCACAAGTAACTTTAGTGACGTGCACTCGTGGTGAAGAGGGAGAAGTTTTAGTCCCATCACTTTCTCATCTAGCTAGCAGCGAAAAAGATGAATTAGGAAAGCACCGCGAAATTGAATTAGCACTGGCTATGAAAGCTCTTGGCATTACAGACTTTAGATTCTTAGGAAACTATCGAGATAGTGGAATGATGGGAACGGAACCTAATAATCGCCCTGATGTTTTTTGGCAAGCAGATTTGGATTCGGCAGCCGGTGAGTTAGTCAAAATCATTGAAGAGGTAAAGCCGCATGTTTTGATTACTTATGATGAAATCGGTGGCTATGGACATCCAGATCATATTAAAGCGCATTTAGTTGCTATGAGGGCAAGTGAGCTAGCAACGTGGCAAATCCAAAAGATTTATTGGAACACGGTTCCTAAATCAGTTATCGCGCAAGGGATGGAGGCCATGAAAGAGATTGGCTCTGATTTCTTTGGGGCAGAAAGCATTGATGATCTACCATTTGCAAAAGATGATTCATTTGTAACTACTTTAATTGATGGTAATGATTTTGTTGATGCCAAAATGGCAGCTATGAAGGCTCATGAAACACAGATTGCATTAGATGGGCCATTTTTTGCCCTTTCAAATAACTTAGGTTTACAAGTTTGGGGCCATGAGTACTACACATTAGTTAAAGGGCCAAAGAGTGCGCCTTTTGATGAACAAGGCCGTGAAAGTGACTTAACTTCCGGAGTTGTCCTGTAATGCGAAAAATCTATGCAATTGTGATTGGTGCTGGACTCGGGGCGGGTTCAGTTTTTCTGCATGCATCATTAGTTCCATTTGGTTTAATCTTTGTTCTTCTTGCAACCTTGGTCGGTATTTGGAGTATTGGTCGCTTGTGGGGCGAGCGAACTCTAAAAGTATTGGCCGCAGCAGCCTGGACCTTCGTAGTGTTACGAGCAGGCTTTCCAGGCATCAATCAGGAGTACTTAATTGAAGGTACTTCTGTTGGGATATCACTCATCAATATTGGATTTCTAGCTTTAGTAGTTGCTGTTTTGCTTCCTGTTTAACGCCAATTCCAAGTTTGCCCATCAGGACCATCCATAATTTCAAGGCCACTCTGCTCTAGTTTTACTCTTAACTCGTCACTGTCTGCCCATCGCTTTTCATTTCTTGCAATCTGGCGCAGTTTAAGAATTTCTTCTTGTTCTAAGGATAAAGCGCTAATGACTTCTTCTCTGGCAAGATCAAGCCCCAATATCTGATCTGCAAATAGAAAGAGCGCTGCGCGATTATTGATATTTTCATTCTTTTCCAACGCGCGCAGATACTGAATGGCTTTTGGTGTATCCAAATCGTTATCAAGAAATTCCAAGAACTCTGCATCTTTCACAGGAATCTGTATTCCCCATGTCCTTATCTTCTTACGCCAACGTTTCAACGTTGAGTCAGCAGCCTCAATTGAGGCCCACGTTAAGTCCATTTGAGATCGATAACGGTTCTCTAGAAAACAAAGTCTGACGGCAAGGGGATCAAAGCCGCGATCTATAACATCTTTAAGAAGCACAACATTTCCAGCACTTTTTGACATCTTGCGGCCTTCAAAAAGCAGATGCTCTCCATGAAGCCATAGATCCACACTTTCATTTCCAGTAATGGCATTTGATTGAGCTCGCTCGTTTTCATGATGAGGAAAACGCAGATCAATTCCTCCAACATGGAGATTGATATGAGAATTCAAGAAATGAAGTGACATTGCTGAACATTCAATATGCCAACCAGGAAAACCTGGACCCCATGGTGAATCCCAAATCATTTCTTTGCGACCACCAGCGTTCTTCCAGAGCGCCCAGTCAGCGTGAAAACGTTTAGCGCCATCTTCACTGTATTCATAGCGATGACCAGGCTTGAGTGCATCTAAACGATTACCACTTATCGCGCCGTAACTTGGAAATGCTTGAGCAGAGAAGTAGACCGTGTCATCCTCACCCACATATGCAAATTCCTTAGAGATGAGTTGCTCAATCATTGCAAGCATTAACTCAATTGATTCGCTAGCTCTTGGATAAGCATCTGCCTTTTCAATATTCAGACGTGCTAAGTCTGTATGAAAACCTGCCTCATATTTTCGTGCCACCGAGAATGGATCTATGGATTCAGCTTTAGCTTGAGCAAGCATTTTGTCTTCACTCTCAATATCTTCAGACATGTGCCCAACATCAGTAATGTTTTGAATAAGTTTCACATTAATGCCATTGACTATTAGGACTCGGCGTACCAAATCTGAAAGTAGGAAAGTTCTTAAATTTCCAACGTGTGCATCCCGATAAACGGTGGGTCCACAGCAATACATTGTTGTGGTTCCATTAGTGGAAGTGACAGGTGCAAGCTTTCTGGTAGCTGTGTCATAGAGTCGAAGGCTCACTTTTTTTCAACCACTTCTTTCCAGAGAGCAATCTTGTCGTAGGAAAATTCGATGAGCTTTCCATGTCGATTGCGAAGGGTGATGGGGGACTCGAGATGGCCCACTATGTCACGAAATCCACCCTCGGGATCATGCAAGCGGATGGTGACTCGCTTTCCGATGAGGGCGCTAAATGTGGCCTCTAGACCCTGATTCATGGCTCAACGATAAACCTTAACTTCAAATATCGCTCCAGGAGAGCCGATACGATTAGAATCTGAGAGTTGGTAACTAATATTTCTTACGGAGGCAAGTCGTGACTTATGTGATCGCCGAACCATGTATCGATGTGAAAGATAAATCATGCATCGCTGAATGTCCTGTGGACTGCATTTATGAAGGCGACCGCATGCTCTATATCCAAGCTGATGAATGTGTTGACTGCGGCGCTTGTGAGCCTGTGTGTCCCGTTGAGGCTATTTACTATGAAGATGATGTCCCACCGCAGTGGAAGCAATTTGGAAAAATTAACACTGAATTTTTTGTTGAAATCGGTTCACCAGGTGGCGCAAGCAAAGTCGGAGCAACTGGCACCGACCACGAACTAGTAAAAGCTCTTCCTCCTAAGAGCGAGTAGTTTTTCTTGCGCTCCTCACTCCCAGATTTCCCCTGGGATGCTCTTGCCCCCTATGGAGTTAAGGCTCGCGCTCACCCTGGTGGGATTATTGATCTCTCCGTTGGAACTCCTGTAGATCCCACACCTGAATTTATTCAAAAAGCCTTACGCGATGCCTCTAACTCACCCAGTTACCCAGTAACGGCTGGCACATCTGAACTCCGTGCTGCGATAACCGCTTGGGCTAAATCTCGTTTAGGTGCCAAGGGTGACTTTGATGTTTTACCTGTCATTGGTTCGAAAGAGTTAGTTGCATGGTTACCTACTATTTTGGAGAGTAAGAAAGTTCTCATTCCAGAGATTGCCTATCCGACCTATCACGTTGGTGCATTGATTGCACAGGCACAGTCAGTACCTGTTCCAATTAGCGCACAGAGCTGGCCGAACGCTGATTTAGCCTGGTTGAACTCACCATCAAATCCAACTGGACGAGTTCATAGTGTTGAAGAAATCAAGGAGTGCATTGCATGGTCACGTGCCAATGATGCAGTCCTGATATCAGATGAGTGCTATTTAGAGTTTGAGCACAATGCCGCACCAACTTCAATCATGGCTTTAACTCAAGGCGATAACAAGAATATTTTGGCGCTTCACTCATTATCTAAGCGCTCATCAATGGCTGGATATCGTGCTGCATTTATGATTGGTGATTCTTCGCTCATCGCAAAAATTCGTGAACTTCGAAAGCATGCAGGCATGATGGTTTCTTTGCCGGTACAAAAAGCAATGACAGTTGCACTAGGTGATGACTCACATGTTGCCGAGCAACGCGCACGATATAACGCAAGGCGTGATGCTCTTAAACCGGCACTTGAAGCCTGCGGATTTCGAATTGAGTTTAGCAACGCAGGTCTCTACATCTGGTGCACACGTGGTGAAGATGCTTGGACAAGTATTGACTGGTTAGCAGAGCGCGGAATCCTGGCAACTCCAGGTAGCTTCTATGGCGAAAAAGGTAAGAACCATATTCGCATCGCAATGACAGTGACCGATGCAGCCATAAAAGATGCAGTTAACCGCTTAAAGGCTTAGCAAATGGCCGTTGGAATCCTTCTAGTTGGTGGCTTTGGCACACGTCTCATGCCACTTACTAAAAACACACCAAAACCGATGCTCACAGTTGCTGGTTTGCCTGTAACAGAGCATCAGCTAGCTATGGCAAAAAGAGCAGGAATTACAACAGTGGTTCTTGCGACTTCATATCTATCTGAAGTATTCATCCCTTATTTTGGAGATGGATCTAAATGGGGAATGAAACTGCTTTACGCTGTCGAAAAAGAGCCTTTGGGCACAGGCGGTGCCATTAGAAATGCCGCAAAATTATTGTCTGGAGATGAAACTGTTGTTGTCTTTAATGGAGATGTCTTAAGTTCACACAAATTAGCACTTCAAATTCAAGAGCATGAAGCAAATGATGCCGATGTGACTTTGCATTTAACTGCAGTTGAGGATGCTCGTGCTTATGGCTGTGTCCCTACAGATTCACAAGGTCGTGTCACAGCTTTTCTAGAAAAAATGGAAAATCCCGTAACAAATACTATCAACGCTGGGTGCTATGTTTTTAAATCTTCAGTGATTCAATCAATTGAGCCGGATCGAGTTGTTAGTGTTGAAAGAGAAATTTTCCCAAATCTAGTTTCTAACCATGGCAAAGTTTTTGGTTTCATTGATGATTCCTACTGGCTAGATATCGGCACACCACAAGCACTTCTTAAAGGCTCACGGGACTTAGTAGCAGGAAAAGCTGATTCTTCAGCCTTAACTTCCAGGTTGGTAGAGCGTGCAGGCAAAGATTATTTGATCATGAAGGGCGCACAGGTAGACCCATCTGCCCACGTTGATGGCGCTAGCTCTATCTCCAGTCGGGCGATAGTTGGCGCCGATGCTCATATCTCTGGATCGATTATTGAATCTGGGGCTCACGTGGGAGCAGGTGCAAGAATTATTAATTCATTTATCGCATCTGGGGCAGAAGTGGCTGATTTCGCTAAAATCTCGGCATCTTTTGTGACAAATACAGAAATAATTGAAATCCCAGCCTGACTTAAGCGTAAATCACCTCGAATAAGGGCTCGTCTCGGCTTGACTTATTAGACTTACACGCGTGTAATTCACTCTTAAGTAAGTCTTTTCCAAGAGGGATGAGACCAAAAGTTTTCAAGGAGAATCGACTATGCCGATTAAACCTGAAGCCACGAACTCCCCAACCCCCACGACTGGCCCAAAAATCACACTAGCGACCGGCGAGAGTATTGAACTCTCTTGGCAAGAACGCGCACTATGTGCTCAAACAGATCCAGAAGCTTTCTTCCCTGAAAAAGGCGGCTCAACTCGCGAAGCAAAGCGTGTTTGCCTTTCCTGCGATGTTCGTTCAGAGTGTTTGGAATATGCACTTGCACATGACGAACGTTTTGGAATTTGGGGCGGACTATCAGAGCGCGAACGCCGTCGCTTAAAACGCCGTTCTGCGTAAGCTTTTAATCCCAACTCTTTAAGAGATGGTGGTTTAGTTGTGGCAATAACCGATAGACATTTAGTCACCGCAATTGTTGTTACACATGACGGTGAAACTTGGTTGCCGGCAGTTGTCGCAGCATTAGCTTCTCAAACTAGACCTGCAGATCAAATTGTTGCAGTTGATACAGCATCTAATGATTCATCTACGAAACTCATTAAAGCTGCCCGCATTCCTTTAATTTCTGCAGATCGTGATTGCGGATTTGGTGATGCTGTTGCGCTCGCAGTTGCGAAAATGCCAAAACGCATTGAGGGCAACAGCGAATGGATTTGGTTAATCCATGATGACTGTGCGCCAACACCTACTGCCCTTGAAAAACTCTTAGAGTCAATTGACGATCGACCTCAAGTTGCAATGGTCGGTCCAAAACTTCTTGGTTGGCATGATCGCACTCACATACTCGAAGCTGGAATAAGTATTGCTGGTAACGGGGCTCGTTGGACCGGACTTGAAACCGATGAATATGACCAAGGTCAACATGATGGTGTCCATGATGTTTTATCAGTTAGTACTGCAGGTGCACTAATACGCCGAGACATATTCGAAGAACTAGGTGGCTTTGATTCAAACCTTTCCTTGTTTCGCGATGATATTGATTTTGGCTGGAGGGCAAGAGTTGCCGGTCATGGAGTTATCGCAACGACAGCTGCTGTTGCTCACCATGCTCAGGCTTCGGCCTCAGAGCGACGTAGTGTGGATGTCAATGGCGCCTTTTTACACCGACCATTACTTTTAGATCGCCGTAATGCAGCATATGTTTTATTAGCTAACTCATCGTGGTGGATGATTCCATGGCTATCAATTCAGTTACTCGCATCTGCGATGGCACGTTCAATTGGATATTTACTTGCAAAACTGCCTGGGTATGCAGCAGATGAACTTTTGGCTGTAGCGACATTGATTGTTAAGCCAGCTGAAATAGTTAAAGCGAGAAAATTCAGAAAAACAAAGCGGTTAGTTTCTGCTCGGGTCATCTCTTCTTACATTCCACCACGATGGTCACAGATTCGATTATCGACAGCGCGTGTTACTGAAGTCATCAGAGCCAAAATTCTTCCCGTCCCAGAGAGTTCATCCTCATCTGTTTTAAGTTCACTCGAGGATGAGGATTTATTAGTACCAACCCAAGGCTTCCAGATTAGTAAAGTCTTAAAGAACCCAGCAGTTTTTGGATATCTCCTGCTGGCAATAATCACACTTATTCAATCTCGAAATCGCTTTGGAGCTTTAAATGGCGGCGCACTTGCTGCTTCGCCAAGTGGTGCCCGGGATCTATGGGGCTTCTATTTTGAATCGTGGCACCAAGTTGGGATGGGTAGTTCACATGCATCACCAGCATGGATCGCAGTTGTGGCATTAGCCTCCACTTTATTTCTGGGCAAGGCACCGCTTCTCATAACAGTGTTCTTTTTAGCTGCACCTTTACTCATCATGTGGTCGGCCCACACATTCCTACGAAAGCTCTCTAATAATCAATTCATAACAATCCCAGCTAGCTTCCTTTACGCACTCTCACCTGTGGCTCTAGCTTCAGTGAACTCAGGGCGACTAGCAACTCTTATGGCATTAATAATTGCACCGCAAATTCCGATGATTATTCGCAATTGGAAGCAAGTAGAGAGCAGCAACTGGCGTCGCATCTATGCTTTAAGTATTTTGCTAGCTGTCTTAACTTCATTTACGTTGATAACAACTCTTGTGAGTTTAGGAGTTATTGGATTTGCAATTTTTAGTGACTACAACGAGAAATTGGAGAAGCAATTATTTCTGGCAAGGCTTTACAAGCGTTTAACGTTGCTGATATTCCCATTTATTTTGGTGGCTCCATATTCATTTGAAGCACTCGTTCACCCTGCACGCTTTCTTGCTGAACCAGGTTTAAACCTTGCTGGCGGTCCTAGCGCAATGGTTCTCTCAGGTAACCCTGGAGGCGCTGGATCTCTTCCTTGGTGGGTAATCAGTCCGATTCTACTTCTCTTACTTGTCGCTCTCTTTTCATCCTCCAATGCGCGCTCTTTCGCACAAGTTGGTATCTCATTTTTGTCTGCAGCAGTTTTGTTCTCATCTATCTCAATCACAGTGCATGGCAATAGCGCTGGGACTAGAACTTGGGTTGGAACTTTCTTAGTTGGAGCAACTCTTGCATCGGTGGCAGCCGGTGTTGTCATTTTGGACCGTTTACGAACTGTGCTCATTGCCAGCAATATTCACTATCGTCATATTTTGGCAGGCCTGCTTTTAATTATTACCGCGCTTTATTCCATCACTAGTGTTGGCTGGTCTATTACCGCTGGTGCAGATTCACCTGTGCAGAGCAACATGAAGGGAGTAATGCCAGCTTTTCTCACTGCTGAGGCTGATACTAAAACTTTAGTCTTACGTGAAGTTGGTGCTGAGAACTCAAAATCAATTCAGTACTACATTTCACGGGGTAAAGATATTTCACTGGGTGAACCAGATGTGGCACCTGGGCAAGTACGAGCAATTGAACTAGCAGCTCAAGAACTCATTGATGGCTCTGGAATCGGCAGCAGTCAAGTCTTTTCTTCATATGGAATCAAATATGTCTTTGTTAAAAATCCATTTAGTCGCAATGTTATTCGAACCATCGATGGTATTGGTGGATTTGCTCGCACATCAGCGACTTCGGCTGGCGTTGTTTGGAGAGTCATTGGAGTTACTGGGAGAATTATTTTCACTGCAAAAGATGGAACACGTTCAGTTTTAGAAGCTGGCGAAGTCGGAGCTCGCACCACTGTTAACGGTCCAGGCTCAATTACGTTGACAGAAACTTTTGATCGATCATGGCAAGTTTTGCAAAATGGATATCGATTAGATCGTGCTAAAGATGAACAGTCGTTGCCACAGTTCCAGGTAAAGGAAGCTGGCGAAATATCTTTGCTTCACGATGGAACGATAAGGAGAGCATGGCTATCACTTCAGCTAATCGCATGGACTTTGGCAATTATCTTGGCCGCGCCAGCTGGTCGTAGAAAACGAGAAATTTCAGAAAAGGAGTTGGCATGAAATTCGAGAAGCCTTTTCTTTTCTTATCTGCACTTATTGCATCTTTCGTGATTGCATCAGGGGTAACAACAGTCTCGAAGCCAAGCAATTACTCTGAAAGCTACCCAGTGGTGGTTTGCCCGCCTACGCTCAATGGATTAGCCTCACAGATTTCAATCTCGTCACGTAAGACGCAATACCAACGATTGGAAAATCGAAGCAGCAAGACTGTGCCTTTTAAGGCACTTCGCTTTCCTGTAACAAAAGATTCCCTAGTTATTTCAGCCCAAGGAACTACTCCACTTATTTGGCAAAGTAGAGCAGGAAGTTGGGCGGGGGGAACATTGTGTTCTGGTCCTAACTCTGAAGCATGGTTTGTAGGTGGCACCGCAAATGTCACAAGCAGAGGACGATTAATTCTTATTAACAGTGGATTGAGCGATTCTATTGTGGATGTTCAGAGTTATACCGAGAATGCAAAACAGCCAATCAAATCTGTGAATTTGAAATCGAAGAGCTATATTCAACTCTCACTTGACTCACTTGCACCAGGTGATAAATCTTTAGCAGTCCAAGTGACTCCACGATCTGGGCGCGTAAATGCATTCATGATTGATGAACAAGGTGCTGGATTAAAGGCTCTCGGTGGAGATTTTGTAAACTCTTATCCAAATGCATCCAAGGAGCTTGTAATCCCAGCTATTCCCAACCAGCTACCTAAAGCGGGGCAAAAAACTTCAGCCTCACATACGCTACGAATCCTAACACCAGGAGATGTCAACACAACATTTACCTTAGAAGTTTTATCTGCTGACGGAAAGTTCATACCTGTTGGCATGAGCTCGCGTTCAATTGAAGCAGGAGTTGTCTCTGAGTTTTCTTTTGAGCCAAGAATCTCAGCAAGTGCATTTGCGGTTCGAGTTACATCGCCCGAACCAATTGTCGCTTCAGTTTCCTCATCTGTGACAATCAGTCGCCACAAGGACTTTGTTTGGAGCACGGCAACACCATCCCTAACACCAATGAGTATTGCTGTGACTGGACTATCACCGCTCATCGCATTTGCTGGAGAATCAATCTCTGTGAATGTCAAAGCTACATTAGTAAATGGTAAAACCGTTAGTTCAACAATTAAAGGTAGCGATATTGCTACATGGCGTGTTCCCGAAAATGCGCGATCAATCACCATTGTTTCCAGCAGTAAAGGGGTCTTTGCTGGCGCACTCATAGCCTCAACTAATGGTTATGGATTTATCCCGATTGTGAACGGTAGTGCTCTGACCCGAGTGGAAGTTCCAAATTCAAACATTCGCGTTCTAAATCCCTAACAATCCCGAAAAATTGGCACACAGGCCACTAATGTTCTAACCATGAAGTCACCAGCACAGGTCGGACGCGCTTGCTCTCGCGTGGGCTGCCGTGCTATCGCAACAATGACTCTTACATATATCTATGCTGAATCAACTGCTGTAGTGGGACCACTTGCTACGTATTCAGAACCACATGCATATGATCTTTGCGCAACTCATGGAGAGCGTCTGAAGGTTCCACATGGCTGGAATGTGATTAAACAAGAGTTGACAGGAAATGAACCTGGTCCTTCAGATGATGACTTGATGGCTATTGCAGATGCAGTGCGTGAAGTTGCAAAGCGCACTGAAGAAACTCCTACAGAATCAAGTGAAGATAATTCACATGCCTCCATCGGACGTCGAGGTCATTTACGAGCCGTTCCATCTTAAGGATTGATGAATGTCGCAAGAGATAGCAAATATTTTTAAAGCCTATGACATTCGAGGACTCGTTGATGAAGAGATAACTCCTGACTTCACTTTTGCTACAGGCGTTGCCTTTGCACACTTTCTACAACAGCAACGTGAACCAGGAACAGTTGTGATTGGTGAAGATATGCGACCATCCTCAATTCCTCTGGCAGATGCATTTTCTGCTGGAGTTACTTCCTTAGGGATGGATGTTATTCGAATTGGTTTAGCATCAACAGATATGTTGTATTTTGCTTCGGGCAAACTTAATTTACCGGGTGCGATGTTTACCGCAAGCCATAATCCTGCTGAATACAACGGTATAAAACTCTGCTTAAGTCAGGCTCGCCCAATTGGTAAGGAATCTGGGTTACTAACAATCGAAAACTTTGTTCGACGAGGTTCTCCACTTGAGCTTCGATCAGTTGGGGTTGAAACACAACGGAACATGCTTGAAGAGTATGTAGATCACCTTTTAAGCCTTGTGGACCTTTCCAATATTCGCCGGCTTAAAATCGTTGTGGACGCAGGAAATGGTATGGCTGGACACACGGTTCCTGCCATATTTGCACGTCTAAACTGTGAATTAATCCCGATGTACTTTGAACTTGATGGAACTTTTCCTAATCATGAGGCAAATCCTATAGATGAAGAAAATTTGAGAGATCTTCAACAGGCAGTTCTGGAACATGAAGCTGATTTGGGTTTAGCTTTTGATGGCGATGCTGATCGATGCTTTTTAGTTGACGAGAAAGCCAATTCAATCAATCCATCCGACTTAACATCATTGATTGCACAGCGCGAGCTCAAGAAAAATCCTGGAGCTAAGATTATTTATAATTTAATCTCATCGAGGGCTGTATTGGAAGTCATTGAGGAAAATGGTGGTGTTGGACTTCGCTCACGAGTTGGTCATTCTTATATTAAGAAAATGATGGCGGAGAGTAAAGCGATATTTGGCGGAGAACATTCAGGGCACTTTTACTTTGATGATTTCTGGAGAGCAGATTCTGGGGCACTTGCTGCTCTTCATGCGATTGCAGCTTTGGGAGAATCTGACAAATCGATGTCACAGATTTTAAAGCCATATCAGCGATATTTCCTTAGTGGTGAGATCAACTCAAAAGTTGCTGATACAACTGCAGCAACTGCATTAGTCGAAGCCACATTTAGTTCAATGGCTGGGGTGACAACGGATCATCTTGATGGACTCACAGTTAACGGGGACACATGGTGGTTTAATCTGCGGCCCTCCAACACAGAGCCACTACTAAGACTTAACGTTGAGGCAAAGGAGCCAGAGCGTATGCACGCACTACGTGACGAGGTTCTCGCCCTTATTCGCGGCTAGAAGCGCTTTCATTACTCGCTTTAGGCGTGGGGGCAGTAACCTAGCCTCCTGGCCGCAGTCGATAAAAGGAGCTTTTCGTGAACGTACCTGTAACTTCCACTCTTCCAAAGCACGATATTGCAGATGCATCTCTTGCTGCACAAGGACGCAAGCGTATTGAATGGGCAGAGCGCAATATGCCTGTTCTTTCTCAAATCCGTGCACGTTTTGAAAAGTCACAACCTTTCGCTGGTGTTCGCATCTCTGCATGCATGCACGTAACAACTGAGACAGCTGTCTTAATGCGCGTTCTAAAAGCTGGCGGCGCTGAAATCGCTCTATGTGCATCAAATCCACTTTCAACTCAAGATGACACTGCAGCAGCTTTGGTCTACGAGTATGGAATCTCAGTTTTTGCTCGCAACGCTGTTGATCGTGATGGCTACTACAAGCACATTAACGCTTCTCTTGATATTGAACCACACCAAGTTTTCGATGATGGTTGCGACCTCGTCAACACTCTTCACACAACACGTAAAGAGTTAATTCCAAATATTGCTGGTGGCTGCGAAGAAACCACAACAGGAGTTATCCGTCTGAACCAGATGGCAAAAGATGGAGCACTTCAGTTCCCAATGATTGCCGTGAATGACACAGACACGAAGCATATGTTTGATAATCGTTATGGAACAGGTCAATCAACTCTGGATGCAGTATTTCGTGCAACTAACTTCCTACTAGCAGGACGCATTCTTGTTGTTGCTGGATTTGGTTACTGCGGTAAGGGTGTTGCAGAGCGCGCTAAGGGAATGGGCGCTGATGTAATCGTTACTGAAATCGATCCAACTAAGGCATTGGATGCAATGATGCAGGGCTTCCGCGTTATGCCAATGGCAGAGGCTGCAAAGCTTGGCGATGTTTTCATCACTGTTACAGGTAACCGTGATGTATTGCGCGATGAGCACTTTGCAGTAATGAAGGATGGCGCAATTATGGCCAACTCAGGCCACTTTGATATTGAAATCGACGTTGCTTGGCTAGAACAACATGCAGCAAAAAAGAATGCAAAGATGCGCCACCAAACTGATGAATATGTAATGGCTGATGGTCGCCGTTTGCTCCTTATTGCTGAGGGTCGCCTTGTTAACTTAGGAGCAGCAGAAGGTCACCCAGCATCAGTTATGGATATGTCATTTTCTGATCAAGCGTTAACCGCTGAATACCTTGTTAAGGAAGCTAAGAACTTAAAGCCTGGCGTTCACAACGTTCCTACTTATATCGACAAGGAAGTTGCTAGCTTGAAGTTGAAGAGCATGGGCGGTCACATTGACACACTCACTCCAGCACAAGATATGTACTTGAACTCTTGGGAGCACGGTAGCTAATGACATTGGTTATGGTCGTCGATGACGACCAGGACCTTGCCGAAATGCTCGGCATAGTTTTAACCGGTGCAGGTATTGATGTAGACCTTGTAAGTCGTGGGGATGAAGTTCTCGATGTATTTCGAAACAATCCACCAGATTTAGTTCTGTTGGATGTTATGTTGCCTGGACTTGATGGGATTGAAGTTTGCAAGTTAATTCGTGCTGAATCAATGGTTCCAATCATTATGTTGACGGCAAAAGGTGATTCCCATGATGTCGTGCGGGGCCTTGAAGCCGGTGCAGATGATTACATGGTTAAACCTTTTAGACACCCATCTGAGTTAATTGCCCGTATCCGCACACGTTTGCGTCGGACAAATGTTGATATCTCAGGTTTGTTAACTATTGGTGATTTAGCAATTGATGTTCAAGCACACCAAGTTTTGCGAGCAGGTAAACAGATTTCATTAACTCGTCTGGAATTTGATTTATTGGTAGCCCTTGCCAAAGAACCAGGCCGTGTATTCACCCGTGATGCATTGCTCAGTGAAGTTTGGGGGTATCGCCACTCCACTGATACACGCCTGGTGAATGTCCATGTCCAACGACTTCGTTCAAAGATCGAACATGATCCAGAGAGACCTGAAATTGTTGTGACTGTGCGTGGAGTTGGTTATAAAGCTGGAGTGATGGGCGGTTCCTAGATTATGAACCGTATCTTCATACGTCTTCGTAAGTCTCTTGCAACGAGAGTCATTATCTCAACAGTTCTGCTTTCCCTAGGTGTTATCTACTTAACGGGATCGGCACTTAACTCGCAGTTGGCCACTGGTATTAAGAAGGTAAACTTAGAATCATCACGAATCGAGGCGCGCTCAACGATATTTTCAGCTGAATATCGCTTCTTGTTGGCTGAAGGTGAAAAAGAGGAAGCTGTACTTAAGGTTGTCAACGACATCATAAGTTCGGCAACATCCCTGACAACAAATGAAAATGCTAGAGAAGTTGTTTTTATTCGAAGCCCTGGCAATACTCGAATTCAGAACTATGAAATAACTTCTAATCAAGTTGACCCAAAGTCAATTCCAGAGAGTTTAAGTAAGCTTGTCCGTAAGAATGCAGATTTAGTATCATCAAATATCACAATCCAATACACAGGCGGTTTAAGAATTCCTGGATTGGCTTTTGGTCAAAAAGTTCAGATACCTGGTGCCGGCCAGTATGAAATGTATATGCTTTTTTCTCTTGCTAATCAAAATGCAACCTTAGATCTTATTCAACGACTGTTGGCTCTAACGGGTCTAGCTCTAGTTCTATTAATTTCTTTGATTGTTTGGCTGGTGGTGCGCCAAGTCGTTCGACCTGTGCGAGAGGCTGCAGCCATTGCAATGGAGTTCACATCTGGAGATTTCCGCCAGCGAATGAAGGTAGTGTCACAAGATGAAATTGCCACTTTGGGAACCGCATTTAATGAAATGGCAGAGTCTTTAGAGAAACAGATAGCACGTCTAGAAAATCTTTCTCGAGTTCAGCAACGTTTTGTTTCAGATGTTTCCCACGAACTTCGCACACCATTGACTACTCTGCGTATGGCCTCTGAAGTAATTAACGCATCTCGGGATGGTTTTGATCCAGTCGTAGCTAGAAGTACAGAACTTCTAGTGGCACAACTAGATCGATTTGAACGATTACTAGAGGATTTACTTGAAGTAAGTCGCTTTGATGCCGAAGTTGCAGTCATCGAAGCTGTTGATTTCGACATTGTTTTGTTAGCAAAACGTTGTGCAGAAGATTTGAGGTTAGTAGCAAAAGAACGATCTACAGATCTTCGTATTTATAGCATTTCAGAAAGCATCACAGTGAAAGCCGATATACGCAGAGTTGAGCGCATTCTGCGCAACTTGTTCTCTAATGCCATTGATCATGCCGAAGAGAAACCGATTGCAATCACAATTGTGGCAAGTGAGCATGATGTGGCAGTTGGTGTGAGAGATTATGGAATTGGATTAGATGAAAATGCCCTCACCCGAGTTTTTGACCGATTCTGGCGAGCTGATCCCTCACGAGCACGAACACGTGGCGGCACGGGCTTAGGGCTTTCAATCGCACTAGAAGATGCCCGTTTACATAATGGTGAGCTTGAAGCATGGGGAAGACCAGGTAAGGGTGCCCACTTTGTTTTAACACTACCTCGTCAAACTAGACAAGGAATTGAATCAAGATTGATTAAGTTAATTCCAGATGATGTTCAAGCCTAGTTTCCACAAGTAGGTTCAACGTAATTCTTTTCACGATAACTTGGCATCATGCAGATTTTTTCGGAACTGAGTCAACTCCTATTTCCTACTCGCTGCTTTGGCTGTAATGCTATTGGAATCTCTATTTGTTCAAACTGCAGGAGAGAATGGCACCCCCATTATTACCTTACACACATTGGTAGTTTGCGAATTAATTCAGCGGTCCTGTATTCACCAACTGCTAGCAAGATAATTCTTGCCGCTAAAGAACGTGGATTAAAGGGGGCGGATGAGTTAATCATCGATGCAATTGTTCACGTACTGAGCAAGACGAATTTTGATAAATACAATGTTCGTCTCGTGCCGATTCCTTCGTCGGCAATAAACAGACGAAAAAGGGGTAGAAGTTTTATTCCCGATATTTGTGATGAAATTTCTGAGAGAACTTCTATTCCTGTAGTTCCAGCGTTAAGAATTCTTCGAAAAGTAAAAGATCAAAGTATGCTTAGTGCGCCGGCTAGGTCTAAGAATATGCATGGTGCATTTGGGATAGCTGAAAAGATTTATCCTCGGGGTGACTTAATTCTCATTGATGATGTAGTCACCACAGGAGCAACCGTCTGTGAGGCGGCCAGAGCTCTAAATTCACAAGGATTTGCCGTCTTGGGCTCGGTTACCGCTTGTGTGGCTCAGCCTCTAAGATAGGAGACCGGTACGAGAGATTAGATCAGTTCGTGAGCTTTGAAAGGTTGCATTGATGCCAGCGTTTTTTGACAAGCTTATGCGTGCAGGCGAGGGTCGCATCCTTCGTGAACTGAGCAAGATTGTTGTTGACGTAAATGCACATGAAACTCGCATTGTTGCAATGTCTGATTCAGAGCTTCGTCAACAAACAGAGCTATTTAAAGACCGCTTTTCTAAAGGCGAAACTTTAGATGATTTGTTGCCAGAGGCTTTCGCTGTAGTTCGTGAAGCAGCAAAACGAACTTTGGGACAGCGTCATTATGACGTTCAGATTATGGGTGGCGCCGCTCTACATAAAGGCAATATCGCCGAAATGCGTACTGGTGAAGGTAAAACTTTAGTTGCCACATTGCCATCTTATTTAAATGCTCTAGCTGGTCGTGGAGTTCATGTTGTTACAACAAATGACTATTTAGCAGAGCGTGACAGTGAGTGGATGGGTCGTATTCACCGCTTCCTCGGTTTAAAGGTTGGCGTGATTTTGGCCAACATGACTCCAGCAGAGCGTCGCGAAGCATACCTTGCTGACATTACATATGGCACAAATAATGAATTTGGTTTTGATTACTTGCGCGATAACATGGCGTGGTCGCTTGAAGAGTGTGTACAACGTGATCACTTCTTTGCTGTAGTTGACGAAGTAGACTCGATTTTAATTGATGAAGCACGTACACCATTAATCATTAGTGGACCTGCTGATAAAGCAACTAAGTGGTATGTTGAATTTGCAAACCTTGTCGGTAAATTACAGCGCGATGTTCACTATGAAATTGACGAGAAGAAGCGCACTATTGGGATTCTTGAAGATGGTGTAACGAAGGTGGAAGAGCTTCTTCAAATCGGAAACCTCTATGAGGCTGCAAATACACCCATGATTGGTTACCTCAATAACGCAGTGCGTGCGAAAGAGCTCTTCAAGCGCGATAAGGATTACGTAGTAATGAATGGTGAACTGCTTATCGTTGATGAGCACACCGGTCGCATGTTGGCTGGTCGTCGTTATAGCGAGGGTCTACACCAGGCTCTAGAGGCAAAAGAGCGGATCGAAATTAAGGATGAAAACCAAACTCTTGCAACTATTACCCTGCAAAACTATTTCCGCCTCTACGAGAAACTCTCAGGCATGACTGGTACAGCCATGACAGAGGCTTCAGAATTTCACCAGATTTACAAGCTAGGTGTTGTACCAATTCCAACAAACCGCAGCATGATCCGTATCGATCAACCTGACCTTGTCTATAAAACAGAAGCTGGAAAGTTCATTGCTGTAACTGCAGACATTGTTGAAAAGCACCGCAAGGGCCAACCAGTTCTAGTTGGCACAGTCAGTGTTGAAAAATCAGAAGAGCTCTCTAGTTTCTTACGCAAAGCTGGAGTCCCACATGAAGTTCTAAACGCCAAGCATCATGAGCGCGAGGCAGCAATCATTGCTCGCGCAGGTGTTAAAGGCGCTGTAACTGTTGCCACAAATATGGCTGGTCGTGGTACCGACATTATGCTTGGCGGAAACCCTGAGTTCATGGCAGATTTCGAATTACAGCGTCGAGGAATTTCACCAGTAGATGATGCAGAGCAATATGAAAAAGCTTGGCCAGAGGAAATCACTCGCCAAAAGGCAGCGGTTGCACGTGGACATGAAGAAGTAATTGCACTCGGTGGTCTCTATGTATTAGGTACTGAGCGACATGAGTCTCGACGCATCGATAATCAGTTACGTGGTCGTTCTGGTCGCCAAGGTGATCCAGGCGAATCACGTTTCTACCTTTCACTCCAAGATGAGTTAATGCGTCGATTTAACTCAGGAATGGTTGAGCGTTTCTTAACAGCTGCAGGCATTCCAGAAGATGCTCCGATTGAATCCAAAATGGTTAGTAATGCAATTCGTTCAGCACAAACCCAGGTTGAGTCCCAGAACTTTGAAATGCGCAAAAATGTTTTAAAGTATGACGATGTCATGAATCGCCAGCGCCAAGTGGTTTATGGTGAGCGTCGAATGGTTCTAGAAGGTGCAGATATTAAGGATCAGGTAGCCACTTTTGTTAGTGACACGCTAACGGCCTATGTCAGCATGGCTACCTCTGAAGGTTATTCAGAGGATTGGGATCTAGATACCTTGTGGAAGGCTCTTAAAACTATTTATCCAATCTCATTTACTATTGATGAACTTATTGCTCGTGTTGGTTCGCGCGCTGGACTTGATAAAGAGTTCTTAACGGCTGCAGTTATTGAAGATTGCAAGGCAGCTTATGCAAAGCGCGAAGAGTCACTTGGATCCGAGGCTATGCGCGAACTTGAGCGCAAAGTCTTGCTCTCGGTTCTCGATCGTAAATGGCGAGAGCACCTCTATGAGATGGACTATTTGCAAGAGGGAATTGGCCTACGTGCGATGGCACAGCGTGATCCACTCGTAGAGTATCAACGCGAAGGTTTTGATTTGTTCTCAGCGATGATGGATGCAATCAAAGAAGAAATTGCTGGATTCCTGTTCAATATCGAAGTAACTGTTGAGCCTTCAGGCAAGGAAGTAAGTGGTGCAGGTCTTGAAGCTAAGCCGCTATCTGCTAGCGGACTGCAATACACGGCAGCAGATGAGTCTGGTGTGAAAACTACTGGGGATGTTTCTCGTAATGCACAATGTCCATGTGGGTCAGGTAAGAAGTACAAGCGTTGTCACGGTGCTGCTTAAAGCAAAGTAAGTGCAGTACATAACCATCTCTTATCAATACCTTCAAATCGCACAAGCATCGCACGTAGGCGATTCTCATATCGGATAGTAATTGTTGCTTCACAGATTCCATCTAGTGGTTCTTGAATGTGTATTTTACGAATATGTCCAATAGCTTTCTGTGAACCTGATTGTCTAACTAACTCAGAAAAAATCTTATGATGACACAAAGCTTCCACTTGCCGTGGAGATCTTCGCCCAGCCCAAATTTCAACAATTGAATGTGCAAAGCGCTCAGTCCACGCTTGTAGTTCAGGAAGATCTCTGGCAGATGTTGGTTCCGGTGCAAAATCTGGATCAAACTCATCATCAAATCCAGATGGAACGAGGTAAAGCTTGCTGGGCTTGACTGTTTGGGGCTGCTCTTGTGGTCTGAAAATTTCCAGTAGCGGATGCTGCCAATCAACATTTGTGGCACTTGTTAGTTTCTCAATGCGAAAACTGCTAATAGAAATCTCTTCTACTACTCGGTTAGTGGTCATGAGTGAAGGGTGCAACTTTCCGTACTCACTTTGCTCAACCATTAGGTGGATTTACTCTCATCACAAAGGATGAGTGTGGATAAGGCTTTTAGTCTTGTCCGCCTTTGCAATTAGGTGCACTCATGAGAAAACCACGGTCAAGTAGTCGATCCAGAATGCCACTGGCAATTTCCCTTATTGCCGCCTCCTTTCTTTCAGCGTTCTTTTTAGCCACATTTTCCCAATCAACGACACAGTATTGGGTTGCAAATATTGATTTGCAGAGTGGACATCAAATCTCATTTGGGGATATCTCTTTAGTGGACATGGATTTGGCAGCTAGTTCAATAAATTATCTATCTAAAGATCTAGACCCACTGGGACAAGTTGTCATTAAGAACATCGTTGCCGGGGAAGTAATGAGTGTTAATTCAGTGAGCACCACCGCTAAAACCATGGCAAGCAGCGCAGTCCCTATAAGTATTCGAACTGTTGACCTTGCATCTGGAATCTATGTTGGTGCATTAGTGGATATCTACTGGGTGATTGATAGTCTCAATGGCGAATCTCCACAGGAACCAATTCTCATTCTGGGCAGCGTTCCAATAATTAGCGCAGATGTGAAGAATAAGAACTTTGGCACAGATACTGCGATTACTGTTTCAGTGGAGCAAACTCAAGTTCTTCGACTACTAAGTGCCACAACTATGGGACGCCTGGTGGTGATTAGTTCTAATGTCTAATCAAGAATTACCTGTTGTAATTACTGCAATTTCAGATGCCCAGTTTGAAGGTTTTGTCTCAGGAACACTATTTGCCCAAGGGTGGAGTGTGGTGTTTAGGGCTATAGATACTGAGGCGATTGAAAGATTTTGCTCAAATAATCTGGAACAGGCTGCTAGTTCACTTCTTATCTATTCACCAGATTTGCCTGGAATAACACTTGATGTGGTTAAGCAACTGAGCACAAAGGTTAAACAAGTCGTTGGCTTTTCAACTCAGACAAACACAGAGTTTGTGGACTTACATCCCATTCCAGCCACTGCCACAGATTTGGTGAGTATTGTTCGTGGCTTTGTGCGTGCCCCAATGCTGCGCCAGGTTAGTACAATCAATCGAGCAAATCGTAAAGCTCATGTGTTAGCAATTGGCTCTGCAGGTAGTGACACAGGCTGCTCAACAATTGCACTCAATCTAGCTATGGAATTGAGTGTTTTAGGTAAATCAACACTTCTCGTTGATGCAAACTTTCGCGCACCATCTATTGCTGCCCTTATTTCAATTCGTAATGTGAAATCAGAATCTGGATGGAGAACTATTGCCCCTCAACTTGCCATAGCTGAGATTACTCAGCAAGAAGCAGGAAATATTGATGAGTTAATGGAGAGTGCAACGCAGAATTTTGACAATATTGTCATTGATTTAGGATCCATCTCTGGGCTTTCAAATCGCTTAACCGATAGACGCTGGACTTCAACTATGACCACATGGAGTTGCGACCAAGGAGATGAGCTTATGGTTATTGCTCGTCCTGACTTACTTGGAATTCACCGATTAGAACAAGTGTGTTCCTTGCTTGAAAAGACCTCTATTAGATCTGCACTTAGTTTTACACTCAACATGCGATCTCAAGGCAAGAAAGGTGCAGATGAAGAAGCCCAGTTCTTGGCGATTACTACGAGATTAAGACCTTTGTGTGTTCGAACCATTAGCCGTGACCTTCGGGCAGCATCTAAGGCTCTGGAGGAGAAAGCCACACTCATCGAGGTCAATATGCGCTCTTCGCTGCGTAAATCAATTGCAACAATGGCCAGTGAGCTCAAGCGCTAACTTCTAATACTATTAAGGCATGCGAGCCTATCTTCCAATTTCTCATGATGAGCTTGCTGCCTTCCTAAATTCTGGAAGCAAAGAACTGGAATCAATTTTGGCCCCCACACCTTTTTATGTTGGGGAGAATGAAGATTTAGGTGAAGAAGAGATTGAATATCTCTTATCTCTTGAGGCGGCACAATCTGCACTCGAACTTCGTTCATCAAATAAGGCCCCAGGAATTGTTTTAGCTATTGAATTAGAGCCCAAGCAAGTAAATACAGTCAATGATGATTCGGTAACCTTGAACTCAGCAATCACATGGGAACAGGTGCAATGCGCACTTCTCCTCCTTCCTGAGGAAGAAGAGCTCATCTGGTTTGCTACCCAAGAGATTGAGATCAATATGGGGGAGTGGAAATAACATGCCCCAGTTTGAAACATTGATCCATAGCCGTAGCTCAGTAACAATCGATCAGGCTCACAAACTGCGAGAATTAGTTGCTGATTGGCAACTGCTTTCAGATCTCTCCTTTGCCGATCTTATTCTTTGGGTTCCTATTCGCAAAGATATGAAGATGTGGCCTACGGGCCATGTGGCTGTGGCACATATTCGCCCAACAACTGCAGCAACTGTTTTTACCAATGATGTTATTGGTGATGAAGTGATGTGGGGGAGTCGTCCACGAATTGACTCTGCTTTATCTAGCGGTGAAATTGTTCGTGATTCAGAGGCTGAAAAAGTCGGCGAACTAATGATTAAAGAAGAAGCGATCCCTGTTGTTTTTGATGGGCAAGTAATTGCTGTAATAACCCGCCACCGTAATGCTGAGTTAATGCGCTCACCCAGCCGACTTGAATTAAATTATCGCGAGATTGCACATAGCCTTTATCGGATGGTGGCCCAAGGCAGCTTTCCGTATCCTGATGCAAGTTCACTCTTTGAACCAGTGCCACGCGTGGGAGATGGTTTGATTCGACTGGATGTTAATGGCGTTATTTCATATGCAAGTCCCAACGCTCGATCTGCATTTAGTCGAATGGGTTGGAAGAGTGAGATTGAAAACAATAAATTAGGTGAAGTAGCTGAAGCAGTAGCTAAGAATTCACCTAATCCTCATGAAGAAGGAATTCGCACACGACTTAATGGAAAGACCTTGCGCCGTGTTGATATTGATAACCAAGGCGCAACTATTGACTTACTGGTGCTCCCATTGTTGCAAGGTGAAGATCGCATAGGTGCCATTGTTTTGCTTCAAAATGTGACTGAACTTCGTAGACGCGACAGAGAGCTTGTTACCAAAGATGCAACTATTAGAGAAATTCATCATCGTGTTAAAAACAATCTCCAGACTGTTTCAGCTCTTCTTCGCTTACAGGCGCGCAGAATTGAAGACCCGAGTGCATCATCGGCCCTTAATGAAGCGGTGCGCAGAATCGCCTCTATTGCACTTGTTCATGACACGCTTTCTACAAGTAGTGAAAATGAAGTTGCATTTGATGAAGTGCTTACAAGTTTGATTACTCATGCACTTGAGTTAAGTCCTCGCATGGGCGAACTAAGAATTGAGAGAAAAGGTGAGTTGGGTTCTCTTGAATCAAGGCTGGCAACGCCACTCTCACTTGTTGTTACAGAGTTAATGCACAACGCCCTAGAGCATGGTTTAGCCGAGCAGGGCTCAGTTCTTACTATTGAATTGTCTCGCTATAGCAATGAATGTGTCATCAATATTACAGATGATGGAGTCGGTCTACCAAAGGATTTTGATTTAGCTACATCTTCAAATCTAGGGCTTCAGATTGTTCGAACCTTGACAGAGAATGAGCTTAAAGGTGTGTTGAAATTGCAATCAACTGATTCGGGAACTCAAGCTAACTTACGATTCCCACTTTAGAATTGGTTCTGTTGCTCCATTAAACGAGCACGATTACGTGCAGCACGACGCTTAAGTGCACGACGCTCATCTTCTGAAAGTCCGCCCCAAACGCCAGCATCTTGTCCGCTCTCTAGCGCCCATGCAAGGCATTGTTCTTTAACGATGCAACGATTACAAACCTTTTTAGCCTCTTCAATTTGGGTAATTGCCGGTCCAGTATTTCCAACCGGGAAGAAGAGTTCAGGATCTTCATCACGACAGGCTGATTGATGTCGCCAATCCATGGGAGGACCCCCTTCACATAAAGGATTTGGGCATACCCAAATCACATAAATTCTTTCGGTGGATATACGCACACCAATGTTGCGCAAGATGGTAATTCTCCCTTGTTATGCAGTGATAAACAAGGATGAATCGAAAAAGATTGTGAAAAATAGGGTGATATGCATCAAGTGAGTGCCCCCGACAGGAATCGAACCTGTGCACCCGCCTCCGGAGGGCGGTGCTCTATCCCCTGAGCTACGGGGGCTCATGAGCATGAGTAGGTTATCAGCGGGTGCAGTTATCTCGCCTTACTGTCAGAATGAGACCTATGAGTTCAATCGCATATTTTGCAACAGGTTGCTTTTGGGGTGCTGAGCGCCGCTTTTGGCAGTTGGATGGAGTGAAGCAAACTTCAGTTGGCTATATGGGTGGTACGCGTCCAAACCCATCATATGAACAAGTGTGCACAGGAGTAACTGGTCACGCTGAAATGGTTGCAGTCACATTTGATGAGTCAAAGGTGAGTTATCAGCGATTGCTAGAAGAGTTTTGGACAATGCATGATCCAACATCTTTAAATCAACAAGGTGGCGATATTGGAACCCAATATAGAAGTGCCATTTACACAACCACACCTGAGCAATATGTAATAGCTGTTAATTCACGTAATGTGTATCAAAATGCTTTAACTTCTGCAGGTTTAGATGAGATTGTGACAGAGATCAAGAGTGCTGAAGGAGTTCCATACTACTTAGCTGAGGAATATCACCAGAAGTATTTGCTAAAAAACCCTAATGGTTATGACTGCCACTCAAGCACAGGCATCGCATACCCAAACGCTGGAATACATGCATGAGTGAGAAAAACTATCCTGTTCAGATAGATGAAGCTGCTCTAAAGGCAAAATTAGACCCACTTTCATATGAAGTCTTACGCAACGCTGCTACTGAACGACCATTTACTGGTGAATACACAGACACTGACAAAGTGGGTGTCTACAAGTGCAAAGCGTGCAACGCCCAACTTTTCCGTAGTGAAACTAAGTTTCACTCTGGATGCGGATGGCCATCCTTCTATGCTCCAACTTCAGATGATGCTGTTGAACTCATTGAAGATCGTTCACTATTTCCACGGGTCAGAACTGAAGTGCGATGTGCTGCCTGTGGTTCGCACCTAGGTCATATCTTTAAAGGTGAGGGTTATGACGTCCCAACGGATGAGCGCTGGTGCATTAACTCTGTCTCATTAATCCTTGAGGATATTTAGTAGTCCAGCCCGCGGCTTTCATGAACTGCTTGATAGCAATACCAGGCAACAACACTTCGGTATGGATGCAGTTTCTCACCCTTTACATCTAATTCCTTCGCCAGAGTTTCTTCCTTGTTCTTATGGACCAAGTCCCAACCCCGGCGCACAGCTAAATCTCCAGTGGGCCAAACATTCAAACGCCCCAATTGAAACATCATAAACATCTCAACAGTCCAGCGCCCTATGCCCCATAGTGAAGTTAACTTCTCATAAATCTCCTGATCATCATGGATTTCATCGATGGTATCTATGGCAATTGATTTATCGGCAACAGCTCCAGCTAAGCCCTTTAATGTGCGAGCTTTTGCACCGGATACACCTATTTCTCGAAGTGCAATCTCATCTAGTTTGATCAGTTTATTTGCATTTATCGTTCCCTTACAAAGATCAATCAAGCGCCCATGAATAGTCTCAGCAGCCTTTACAGCTAATTGTTGGGAGATAACTGAACTAACCAAAGATTCAAAATGAGACTCTGTTGGAGTACTTCGGCCGATTGTGCACAGGGGGCGACGAGCAATCAGTGGTGCAAATTTGCGATCCATCTCTGCAACTTCGGCAACTATACGTCGCATCTTTTGTGCAGAGTGGACCGCCATAGATTAAAGGGAGAAAGTTGGGTATTCGTCAGTAACCATTAGTAGGGCATAACCGACAATTCGATTCCAGTAAGCAATAGTTCCGACTACACCTTCTGCACACCACTCAGGATAGTTTCCTGTTAGGACAACACTTACCCAAGCAAAAATTGTAAGAAAAAAGGCGTAGATAGCATAAATCAGACCAACGATGTAGAGAGGAATCGCCAAGAACCACTTCACTAGAGGCAAGTAACGGTTAAGGGTTTTTGGATCTACTTCTGGGAAAGTCACACTCACGACATCATTTTCTTCTAATGAAGGATATTCATCTGTTAAGACGAGCAGATAAGCATCAACTCGTGTTGAAAGAGATAGGAAAGCCTCATTGAAAGCCAATAAATATGATGGATATGCCTGGCGGAAAACAATTGACAGAGCTACAGGCAGAACAAAAAACCCTGCTGCCCATGACATGTTGCCGGAATCAAACTGCTGTGGAGCAAAAGATAAAATGTAAATCGCTATTGGCGCGATAAGGATGAGGCGAAAAAATGCAGTTGTGCGATTTCGCTCGGTCAGGGACACATCAATCTGGGTTTCAATTTGATTACTCATAGTGGTCAATTTAGTCCTAAATGAGTGCGAGGTATTGCCAATTGCAGTGTTAATGCCCTATTTTGCAGTCTCTTGCGGAACTATTTGCAGGTTTTTACAGTATGCGGGGGCAGTTGATGGCTGGCATTAAGGAAGTTGCGGAGGAAGCGGGAGTCTCCACGGCAACTGTTTCACGCGCTCTTCGAGGCCTGCATCATGTAAATGATTCCACTCGCGCAAAGATCATTGCAGCTGCTGAGAAATTAAGTTATCCGCTCACACCCTCGAAGGCAAATACTGCCTCTGGACGGACAAATAGCGTTGGAGTTGTAGCACCATATATCTCGCGTTGGTATTTCTCTCAAGTTATTAGCGGTGCCGAACAAGCTTTGCGCGAAGCTGGACTTGATCTTCTTCTTTATAACTTCAGTCAAATGAAGGGCCGCGAAAGGTTATTTCAACATCAACTACTAAAGGGACGCGTTGATGCACTTATTGTTATAAGTTTGCCACCCACAGTTGAAGAGTTTGATTCAATGCTTAGCCTTGGAATCCCAATCGCACTTGTAGGAATGGAACATGAAAAATGCGCTTCAGTAAAAATCGATGATATCGCTGGAGCGCGCTCAGCAACTCAACACTTAGTTAATCAAGGGCACAAGAAAATCGGATTAATGTCAGGACGCCCTGATGATCCATTTAACTTTAGTGTTCCCCAAGATCGTCGAAAAGGATTCATGCAAGTACTGGCAGAAAATGGCCTTGAATGGTTACCGCAACGCGAAGTCCACGGCGATTTCACAATGCACACTGCTGCCCGCGCCATGGATGATTTATTAGCCCGACCAAATCGCCCCACCGCAATTTTTTGTGAATCAGATGAGATGGCCTTGGGCGCGATACAAGCACTTCGTCGGCATGGACTTAAAGCTCCAGATGATATTTCTATTGTTGGCTTTGATGGCCATGAGATGGCAGAGTTTTCAGAGTTAACAACAATTGAGCAACCAGTGCAATTGATGGGTGAAATGGCAGCGTGGTCGATTATGGAGAGATTGCGCAAACCAAATATTGATCCACCTTCACTCGTACTTCCAACAACTTTAGTTGTGCGAAATTCAACAAGGCGTATTAGCCCAGAAGAAGCCTAGTTTTAGCCTCTTTCACTAATTGAGCTGGGCAGGGTAACCTAGCCGCTATGTCGGATAACAATGTTGTCGCACCTTCGCTCAGTGAACTTCTCACCCACAGCTCAGAAAAATGGCGAGGATTTGCAGCTGATGTTCTGCCGCTTCCAGTTATGGAAATGGACTTTCCGATAGCGCAACCAATCCGTGATGTTTTGATCGAAATGGTGAATCACTCAGACCTTGGTTATTTAGGACCAGTTCCTGAACTAGCCGATGGCTTTGCTGCATTCTGTGCAAAGCGTTGGAGCTGGGAAATAGATAAGTCGCAGGTAAGAATTGCAGCAGATGTTGGAGTTGGTTGTGTAGAAGTTTTGCGTGTCTTCACGAAGCCAGGTGATCGCATTCTTATCAATTCTCCTGTCTATCAAAATTTCTACAACTGGATCAACGAAGTAAAGTTAGAAAAGGTTGATGTTCCTTTCGTGAACTCTGGATTACAAAATGACAATGTAAATCCATGGAGTTTGGATCTTGACGAAGTTGAAAAAGTTTATGCCTCTGGCATCAAGGCGCACCTTCTTTGCTCTCCACATAATCCATTGGGCCGCATCTACTCCCGAGAAGAACTCACTCGAATTGCAGACATGGCCAAGAAGTATGGTGTCACAGTTATAAGCGATGAGATCCACTCGCCATTAGTTTTTAAATCACATGAATTTGTACCATTCTTGGCAATTAGTGACACAGCCCGTGAAGTTGGTGTTGTAGTAACTTCTGCCTCTAAAGGTTGGAATATTGCTGGGCTCAAGTCAGCTTTAATCGTTTCCCAAAATGCGAAAATTGATGAAGTACTCGCGTTGATGCCGTTAGCAGTTAAATTTCGATCCTCAATTCTAGGAGCTTTTGCCTCGGCCGCCGCTTTTAAAGATGGCGGGGTCTGGCTGGATTCAGTTCTGAAAACTCTTGAAGAGAATTCAATAATGGTTCGCGATTTACTTAGCGCCAAACTGCCATCAGTGAAGACCCATTTACCCCAGTCCAGCTATGTTTCTTGGCTAGATTTAACTTCCTTGAATTTAGGTGAGAACCCAGCACAAACACTATTGGAGCGCGGCAAAGTGGCTTTTAATGCGGGACATATGTACGGACCACAAAGTTCACAGTTCGTGCGTTTAAATTACGCAACAAGCCCAACAATTTTGACTGAAGCGATTGATCGAATTGTGAAATCTTTGTAGTGAAGCAATATGACGTTGCGGTTATTGGCGGGGGCCATAACGGTCTCGTTGCAGCAACATATTTAGCTAAAGCTGGAAAGACCGTAGTCATTCTTGAAGCTAATGCCGAGGTGGGTGGAGCAACTACAAGTGTTAGAGCATTTCCCGAATATGACGCCATGCTCTCGCGTTACTCCTATTTGATTTCACTATTACCTGATCAAATAGTCAGTGAACTAGGGTTAGATTTTGAGTGTATTTCAAGAACAGTTTCTAGTTACACCCCATATTCTCGAAACGGAAAAGATTCTGGACTTTATGTGGCACGCCAATGGGACACAGAAACTGAAGCCTCCTTTATTGAGTTAGATCCAAGCGGTGCAGAGTGGGCGGCTTGGCAGGATTTCTATAATGAGATAGCCGAGTTTGCAGTAAAAATCGCCCCATCTATGCTGCAGCCTTTAAAGAGTAGAAGTGAGTTAAAAGCAGAGATTAATATGCCAGAAGTATGGAATTACTTGATTGAGCGCCCAATCGGTGAGGTAATTGAAGAACGATTCAAGGATGATCTAGTTCGCGGTGTTATATTGACCGATGCGCTGATTGGGACCTTTTCCTCAGCATATGAAATGCAAGCAAATATCTGCTTTTTGTATCACTTGATTGGTAATGGAACTGGCGAGTGGAAGGTTCCACGCGGTGGAATGGGCGCACTGGTTAAAGAGTTAGTGCGGGTGGCCACTGCTGCTGGAGTTGAGATAAAAGTTAACGCTCGAGTTAAATCTGTTGCTACAGATAAAGAAAATGCAATTTTGACATTAGAAGATGGATCCTCAGTTACATCTAGCTTTGTATTGAGTAATGCTGCACCTCAAGTTTTAGCTCGATTACGTGGAAAGACACCACCGGTAAGTCTTGAAGGTTCGCAGATGAAGATCAATATCTTGTTGAAGTCTCTTCCTCAATTAAAATCTGGAATAGACCCACGGTTAGCTTTTGCTGGAACTTTTCATGCTTTTGAATCTTTTGCTCAGTGTGAATCAACATATCTGCAAGCTAAGGGTGGTGCTATGCCAGAAATGCTTCCTGTTGAAATGTATTGCCACACGCTCACTGATCCATCAATTCTTAGTGCTGATCTGCAGGCGCAGGGATATCAAACACTGACACTTTTTGGATTGCACACACCAGCTGCACTCTTTAATACTGATAATGAAGGGGCGAAAGCTGCCGCACTCAAAGCTGCTCTAGCCTCACTCAATCAATATTTAGTAGAGCCACTTGAGAATGTTATTGCAGCAATTGAAGTTAAGTCACCGCTAGATATCGAGAGCGATGTTGGCCTACCGCGAGGCAATATCTTCCATAAGGATTTGAGTTTTCCATTTCGTGAAGATAGCCAGCAAACACGCTGGGGAGTAGAAACTGATGATCCACGTATCTTTATCTGCGGCGCTGGAGCAATCCGTGGCGGTGGAGTCAGTGGCATTCCAGGACACAACGCTGCAATGGCAGTGCTTGAAGCATCAGCATAGGATTAGCAGATGAGCAAAAAGATTGAAACCAGCGCAATTACTGCCGGACGTCCAGCAGTCACACCAGATGCACCACTTAATCCTTCAATTGATTTAACGTCAACTTTTCACTCAGGTGGTCCGATTGGTTATGGCCGTTATGGAAACCAAACATGGACATCGCTAGAAGATGCAATAAGTGAGTTAGAGGGTGGACAGACTCTTACTTTTTCTTCTGGCATGGCAGCAATTAGTGCGGTTTTTTCAATTCTTCCAGTAGGTGCACCTATCGTTGCATCAAATCAAGGCTATAGCGGTGTGATGAGTTTGTTGAATTCTTTTCACACAAGCGGTCGTCTGGAAGTTAGATTCGTAGATGTAGTAAATACTCAAGAGGTAATTGATGCGATGAAAGGTGCAGCTCTGGTTTGGCTAGAGTCGCCAACAAATCCATGTTTAGATGTGGCTGATCTTCCTGCTTTGATTAGCGCAGCAAAAAAGCTAGGAATAGGTGTTGCAGTCGATAACACCTTCGCAACTCCACTTGTGCAAAATCCGCTGGCAATGGGCGCTGACATTGTGATGCACTCTGTTACTAAGTTCTTATCTGGCCATAGTGATGTTTTGATGGGATCACTCTCAATTAGTGATCCAGCATTATTTAAGCGTCTGCATGATTCACGTAGCTTTAACGGCTCTATTCCAGGTCCATTTGAGGCTTGGCTTGCACTGCGTGGATTGCGCACATTCCCGCTGCGCTTTAACAAGTCACAAGAAAACGCTAAGGAGTTAGTAAAACGACTCACGAGCCATCCAAAAATCTCACGTGTTCGCTATCCAGGTTTTGGAGCCATCGTTTCTTTTGAAGTTGATGGAACTGCAGAACAAACCCAAAAAGTCTGTGAATCATCAACAATGATTGCTCATGCCACATCATTGGGTGGAGTTGAGTCACTATGGGAGCGCAGACGCCGCTGGCCAATTGAATCTCCAACCGTTCCAGAGCAGCTCATTCGTCTATCAGTGGGCTGTGAGCACGTTGATGATATTTGGGACGACATCACTAGAGCTCTAAACGCCATCTAGGGCGGGAATTCGCAATAGAGAGTATTTTTGTCTCATGATTAAAGCCCTTCGCCGGACCATTGCAGCAGTAACTGTTGCTGTGTTGGCTTTTCGCGCCGTGGGCTCATTCCTTTCATGGATAGAACACCAAGAAGATACTGCGGCAGATACGTGGATTGATGAAGATGAGTTTGAGGATGTCTGATTCAACCTACATAGCAGGAACATGCAACATTGGACAAAAAGAGATTCGTAGAAGGCAATTTGTTGCCCTCGTTGGTCTATTTCTTTCCATATCATCTTTAATTGGAATGATTTCAGTTAGTGCTCCAACTGGTGCACGCGTGGGAATATTTCTACCTTTAATGGTGGCATCGGTGGGCTTTGTTCAGTCACGCAGTAAGTTCTGTTTGGCTTATGGTTTTGCTGGCACGTTCAATTTCGGCAAACTTGGCGATCTTTCCCGGGTGAGTGACCCACAAGACAAAGCAGCAGATCGAGCTACAGCGTTAAAAATTCTTGGAAAATCTTTTCTCCTTGCTTTTATAGCAACATTGGTGGTTCTAGTACTACCCTTTTAAACATGAAAATTCAAATTCATGCCCGTAATGCCGAACTTGCTGAAGACTTTAGAGAAATCGCAGAAGAAAAATTAAATTCTATGGAGCGTTTTGGTGTCGTTATAGACCGCGTTGAAATAGAAATACTCCATGAATCTAATCCACGTCTAGGTAAACATTCACACCGAGTGATTCTGACATCTCATGGCTCAGGGCCGCTGCTTCGTGCAGAGGCAAGTGAATTTAATGATCTTGCCGCTTTTGATGCTGCGATGAAGAGCTTTGATATTCAAATCCGTAGGATTCATGAAAAAAGTAAAGACTATAGTCGAGAAACAGTAAGGACTAAAGATATTAATTAAATTATCTCACTGCCATCTTTCCTAGTTGCAGTAAGGCTGGCTACTGTGGTGATCGCTAAGCTGCCAATAATTACGCCTAAACTAAGTTCTAGACTGACCTCTGGGATGTGGACACCGGCAATGTCATGAATACCGATGCCATGAAAAGCTTCCATAATCATTTTTGTTCCTATAAATCCCAAGATAAATGAGAGTCCTTTAGAGAGAAATACCAAGCGAGTTAAAAGGCCCTCGAGCAAGAAGTAGAGCTGACGTAAACCCATGAGGGCAAAGACGTTAGCAGTAGTAACTATGTAAGGATCTTTGGTTAAACCAAAAATCGCAGGAATTGAATCGAGAGAGAAGACCAAGTTTGTGAGTCCCAACGCGACTAGTGCAATTGCAAAAGTACTAAATCCACGCTTTTTCAATACTCCAACTACTTTGCCCTCCTTCCACTCTTCTTCTTCATTTCCTTTAGCCAACTGCCAGGCTGTATAGATGAGAAATATTCCAAAGAGAAAGAAGATGCTAGCGAAGCGGGAAATTAGTGCAGCGCCAAGTGGGATCAATAGAGCACGAATTGCAATCGTGAGCATAATTCCAAGTAGGAGAACTAACTGCTGTGCTTCTTTTTGGACTTTTAAGCTAGCTAAAATAATGATAAATACAAAAATATTATCTACTGAGAGCGCATATTCGGTCAGCCATCCGGCAAAAAATTCTTTCTGGCCTTCATTACTTACCCAGTGGGGAAGTAATGCACCAAAGACGAGAGCAGTTGCAATGTAGAAAACAGTCCAGAAAGATGCTTCGAGCATTGACGTTGCTTTTTTGCGTCGAATAACCGCAATCCCCAAGTCAAAGAGAATGACTACAGCTAGTACTGCAATTGTGATTACCCAGGTAGTGGTTGTTTCCATAGGAGAAGTCTGTCAGTTAAGCCAAGAACCAAGCTGTTGAACGTGCTGGAATGACCTTTTTTCCATCTCGAGCATCAACTGTGCCTCCACTCACGATTATTAATTTGCCTTCAGCGTCACATTCTTTAGCAGAATCTGAAAGATTCATGACCACGGTGATAGCTCCTCTGGAATATGAGAGTAATGATTCGCCCTTACTCCCGTGATAACAAGACTCGAGCCAGGTTATTCCACCTGCTCCAACTAAAAATTCTTTGCGAAGTTCCAAGGCATTTCTATACAAATGAAGTGAACTCTTTGGATCAGCCAATTCACTCTCAACAGTTAGATCTTTCCAACTCTGTGAAATTGGTAGCCAAGGTTTTCCAGTGCTAAATCCAAAAGGAGTTGTATTTCCACTCCATGGCAATGGCACACGTGCACCATCTCTGCCCTTGATTTGCCCATTGGTTCTAAAAAATGTTGGGTCTTGTCTATCTGAGTCCTCAATCTGTCCATCAGGTAATCCTAATTCCTGACCAGCAAAAACATAGGCAGAGCCAGGCAGACCAAAAACAAATAGCGCAAGTGCGCGTGCTTGCTCATCACCTATTCGGGTAGCAACACGTGGTGAATCATGATTACTCAATGCCCAGGTTGGCAGGGCATTTACTGTGGCATTGAGGGAAATAGATCTTTCAATGACATCAAATAGGACTTTAGAATCAAATTCAGCAGTTAGTAAATCGAAATTAAAGACTTGATGGAGTTCATCTGCGCGGACATAGCGTGTGGCATTTACTGGTGGATGAACCCAAGCTTCTGCAACTGCCATTATTTCACGCTCTCCATATGAATCAAAAAGCTTTCGCCATTTCCTATAAATCTCATGCACGCCTTGGCGATCAAAATATGGCACTGTAAGCAAAAGTGCGTTACGTACTTCAGCATCCATTGCCACATCAAGGCGCAAGGCGTTACTCAACCCTTGTGGGTCAGAGTGATTTATCAATACGTCTTCTTTAATTAAACCGTGGGCTACATCAATTCTGAATCCATCAACACCTAAATCAATCCAAAAACGCAGAGTCTTCTCAAAGTCAGCATTTACTTCAGGATTTTCCCAATTCAAATCTGGTTGCGAAGAATCAAAGAGGTGTAAGTAGAACTGTCCATCTGCTACTTGGGTCCAGGATGGACCACCAAAGAGTGAGATCCAGTTGTTTGGCGGAGTTCCATCGGGATTTGCATCATAGAAATGGAATCGCTCACGCTCTTTAGAACCTCGACCGGCTTTCAAGGCTGCTTGGAACCATTCATGTTGATCGGAGAAATGATTAGGAACAATGTCTGCAATTACTCGCAAATTGCGCCTATGAGCTTGTGCTATTAATTCTTTTGCGTCATCAAGATTTCCAAATCGAGGGTCAACATCGCGGGGATTAGCAACGTCATAACCACCATCTTTGTTGGGGGATGTATAGAAAGGGCTCAACCAAATTGCATCCACACCCAAATTTTTCACATAGTCCAGTTGGCTAGTAACTCCAGGTAGATCTCCCTCACCATCGCCATTGCTATCAAAGAATGAGCGTGGATAGATCTGATAAATCGTGGCTTCTTTCCACCACGGCGCAGAATTCATGAGGTGAACTTATTCGAGAGTGTTGAACACAGGCAATGCAAGAACTCTGAAACTGAGGTTAGCAAGGTCTCGCTTTTATAACGATTTAACTCTTAAGTCGAGCCTCAACATCGTGCATTAATTTATGCATGTCTTTAGTCAATTGGTGGAGTTCAGTTACTTCTTTGTGAGCTAAGTCTCTAGCTTCTTTGGCTAGTTCGAATTCAGCAAGCGTAGCGACGTGGGTCTGATTGATGGTTTCTTCAACACTTTGTGATTGTACTTTTTGGCCAACCATAATTATTGAGAGTAAAACTAGTTGTAGGAAAGTTTGTGCCACCCAAGAAACGATGATAATTGAATCACCGGATTGAATTGCTTTAGGAAGTGAAATAAGAGCGATACCTGCAAACAGATATGCACACCACATCGTTGCAACACCAGTAGTTACTTTTTGAGCTAGCCATAAGTTAAATTTCTTCACGTACTAACGATAGTCAATAATTTCCCTATTTGGTTGGAGAAGGTGAAGATTTCTTATTTTTCATTTTGTTTAGGATAGCCACCTCAACTGGCTTAATTGGCTTTACGGGTGGAGTAGGAAGAGAACCCAACGCAGCTATGGCGGCATCGCGGGCAACGCTTGCCGCGGTCACTGCAATCTTTTGATTAGTGAGAATCTCATTTTTGGATGCAGCTGTTTTTGCTAATTTCATCGCTGTGCGAGCTTCACGGTTTGCAGTTTCGACTGCAGCCATAAATATTCGATTTATTTGAGATCGCGCTTTTTCACGATTTTGAACTAATAGTCGGTATTGATCCAAATCAAATTTGTACTGATTCATTAGCATTTGATAATCCGGAGATGGCGAAGGAGAGTCATCGGCTGAAGCATGAAAGGAGGTAGAAAGGAGAAAGGTCATCACCATGACAATTAGTGCCAGCCCTCTGATTCTCATGGCTACATGATGCATGTAAGTGTTGTGATTTTTCTGTGAAATGCCTTCAGAAAGTGACAAATTATTGGATTTACTGCTTCATCATGCAAGAGTGGCCCCATGGCACAGCTGATCATGATCGTTGACGATGAGCCGGGGGTCCGTGCCCTTCTTAATGACACTTTGCGCATCGCCGGCTTTGAGACTGTGGAAGCCACAGATGGAATGTCTGCATTAACTCTATTGCGAACCCATAAGCCTGATCTTCTGGTTATCGATATCAATATGCCTCTCATGGATGGTTTTGAATTAGTGGAGCGATTGCGAAGCTCTAATGACTTAACACCAGTGCTCATGCTCACTGCACGTGAAGATAGGGAAGACATCACCCGTGGATTAAAAATTGGTGCAGATGACTATGTTATTAAGCCGCTCAAATCTAATGAAGAGTTGATTTTGCGTATTAAAGCGATTCTACGTCGCTCAACCAAAAATACTGAGACTCCTACACTGCTCTCATGTGGACCAATTTCAATCGATGATGATCAACACCAAGTCACTTTTAATGGAGAGGAAGTAGATCTTTCACCAACCGAGTACCGCCTTCTACAGATTTTGATTGAGAAGAAGGGGAAAGTGCTCAGCAAGAATCTTTTGCTAGATGAAGTTTGGGGTATTACTTTTGAATCTGAAAGTACCGTTGTGGACACCTACATCTCATATCTACGAAAGAAACTGCACCGAGATGGATTTGAAGGCATCAAGACAATTCGAGGTGTTGGATTTCAAATCCAGGAGCCTAAATAAGTCTAATGAAGAATAGAACTCGTCAACTAATTTCCACTGCTCTTATTACTTCAATTCTCTCCATTTTTATTGGTGGCTTTGCAGTTGTGAACACATATCGCAGTGAAATTGCGATGATTGATAAGCGTCTTAATCAAGTTGAAAGTGATATTCGAGTAAATCCAATGGATGCCGTCAGTATCGCCCTGCTGAGTATTGAACAAAACAATTTTGATTTTACTTTAGGTTTTGCAACTCCTTCAGGAGAAGTAACTATTTTACGTGAATCCATTGGCACACCTTTGGAGGGACCGGACCTTCGTCTTCGCATTATTCCAATCCCTGAAGGCGATAAGTTAATAGTCGTTGCATCACTAGCTGATATCAATAGAGAATTAGCCATCAATCTTTGGAAGCTACTCATTTTCATTATTTTTGCAAACGTCCTGGCGTCAATTGCAACAACACTGCTTTCTCGCTCTGGAGCATTAGCTCAAGAGCGATTGCAAAGGCAGAAGATGCAAGAGTTCATAGGTGATGCCGCTCATGAACTGCGCACACCTATGACCGTTGTGAAGGGCTATGCCGAACTTCTCAAAGGTAAGCAGTTAGATCCTGAGCGAGAGAGCGCAGCATTTGAGCGACTTAACAGCGAGTTAAAGCGAATGGATTTCCTGATTTCTGATTTATTGATGTTGGCCCAGCTTGGGGAAGAAGGAAATATTGAGTTTGAGAGCATTGATATTGCCCAGTTAGTGCGTGAGAACATCTCTGACTTTAAAGAAATAGCACCTACTCATCCGGTCACCACTCAGATTGATGAGAGTGCCAAATTAGTTGGCTCTGAAAAGTATTTACAGCGCTTTATCCAAAATGCACTAACTAATATCCGCTTACACACACCCGCAAACACCTCAGTGCGAGTAAGCGTTAAGGCCGAAAAACAGATAACAATCATTATTGAAGACAGTGGCCCAGGCTTACCTCCTGAATCTTATGGAGAGAAAATTCGAGGACTTAAGCGCTTTGATAGATCTCGCTCCCGAGATAAGGGCGGCACGGGACTGGGTATGAGCATCATGAATGCAGTTATTGAAAGACATAAGGGGACATTTACTCTTCGCAAGAGCGAACTTGGCGGCTTGGCAATTGAAGTTCACCTGCCTCGCACTTAGACTTACTTGGTGAAATCCCTCTCGCTGCTAATACTAATCATCATTGCACTAGGTCTTGCCTATTGCATCCGTTTACTACGTAATCTGCATCAAAAGGTCAGTGCACGTTCTGAGCGAACTTCACGAGAGATTGCTGCATCCACCAAGGAGTTAAAAGCCGAAGTCTGGCAGTCCTATCGCCAGAGTGAAGCAATGCAGCAGTTGTTAACACTTTTAAAATTTAGTGCACCAGTTCCACCAACTCGCAGCTGGGCAGCCTCTCCAGATCTTTTACTAACTCTGGCTCAGCTAGTTCGCAAGCATAATCCAAAATTAGTTGTTGAACTTGGCTCAGGAGTTTCCACATTAGTAGTTGCTAAAGCTGGGGCAAAGAAAGTTATCAGTATTGATCACTCAGGCGAGTTTGCAGATATAACTCGTGGAGTATTAAAAGAGCACAAGGTACGTGGTGTTGAGATTAGGGTTGCACAACTTAAAGCCCATATCTCAGGTGTTGATTGGTATGACACCGCAGTCTTGAAAGATTTGAAGCGCATTGATTTACTCATTGTTGATGGTCCACCAGGTTCTAAAAACCCAGAGGCACGCATGCCAGCCCGCGCTGAGTTCATCGCCAAACTCTCACCTAAAGCCATCATTGTTATAGATGATGTCAATCGTGAGGGAGAGCGTAAGTTGGCAGAGAGTTTTGCTAAAGCTCTTCCTAATCACTTTTTAACCATTTACCCACACGAAAAGGGCACAGCGGTAATTTCGCCTAAATAACACATGCCTCAATCCATAGAACAAGCTCTAGAGAAAGCATGCGCGCTCATCCTTGATACCAAAACCTTAGTTCGCGTTGTTCTCTCTGGTCGAAGGCGCAATATGCAGGTAGAGCATGAGCGAATTGATATACGACCCGTTGAAATAAAGGGCTCTATTGTTTTACAACTCACCTATAACGATGGCAAGGCAACAACTACAAAAAACATTCCTGCAGATAAATCTCATGTGCTAGAGCTGCTTTGTAGCGGCTATGCAAATATCACTATAGATAACGTGGGGGGCTCAACAAGTATTCGTATTACCAAGAGTGGCGAGGCTCAGGTTCACTTTGAAAACAAAACCCTTGAACAGAATCTTTCTCACGATAAGAAGAAAGAACGCTTGCTAGATCCAGCTGACCCTTTTCTCCGTGAAGTTGGAATTGCAGATCATAAGGGCCAAATTAAGCCGTCTAAGAATGATAAATACAAACAGGTAGAAGAGTTTCTACGCTTACTCATTCCAACACTTAACTCAGCAATTGAAGCTGGTCAGATTGCAAAGCCTGGTAAAGATAAGCCACTATCAATAGTTGATTTGGGTTGTGGTCATGCCTATCTAACTTTTGCAGCCCACCAGTATTTAAGAAGCGTAGGAATTCCTGTTCAGGTCACTGGAATTGATGTTCGCCCAGCATCACGTGATCGAAACAATGAGATAGCTGCAAAGCTTGAAATCACAGACACAATTACCTTTAAAGCAGAAGAGATTGCTTCAACAACTGTCAACAAGGTCGATGTTGCAATCGCACTTCATGCCTGTGACACAGCTACAGATGATGCAATTGCCTGGGCAGTAAATGGCGGAGCCAAACTACTTTTAATAGCTCCTTGTTGCCATCACGATATTCAAAAGCAGATGGATCAAAGCCCAGAGCCATGGGGAGCGATCACTAAGTTTGGTGTGATGAAAGAGCGGATGGGCGATTTACTTACAGATGCACTTCGTGCACAGATATTGCGCATCGTTGGTTATCGCGTTGAGATTATTGAATTTATCGGGGGTGAACACACACCTAGAAACATCATGATTCGTGCAGTAAAGACTGGGGCACAACCTGATGCGCTAGATATCGACAGATATCGCGAAATCACCACGCAGTGGGGCGTAGTGCCAGCCCTTTCAAAGAAAATTTCCACCTTCACTATCGGTTAGACTTCACTCATGTCTAAAGTCCTTGCATCTCTTCCTGTGGGAGAAAAAGTCGGAATCGCCTTTTCTGGAGGACTCGACACTTCTGTGGCTGTTGCATGGATGCGCGAAAAAGGTGCAATTCCTTGCACTTACACCGCAGATCTTGGCCAATATGACGAGCCAGATATTGATTCAGTTCCAGATCGTGCCAAGGAGTATGGCGCGCAGATTTCACGCCTAGTTGATTGCAAGAGCGCTTTAGTAGAAGAAGGTCTAGCTGCAATTGCATGCGGAGCATTTCATATCCGCTCAGGTGGAAAACAATATTTCAACACAACCCCACTTGGCCGCGCAGTAACAGGAACCATGCTGGTGCGAGCAATGTCTGCAGATTCTGTAAATATCTGGGGCGATGGTTCAACTTATAAAGGCAATGACATTGAGCGTTTTTATCGTTATGGTCTTTTAGCTAATCCAAATTTGAGAATCTATAAGCCATGGCTTGATGCTGACTTTGTTAATGAACTTGGTGGGCGCAAAGAGATGTCTGAGTATTTAGTTGCTCACAAATTTCCTTATCGCGACAGCACTGAAAAGGCATACTCAACTGATGCCAATATCTTGGGTGCTACCCATGAGGCAAAATCGCTTGAGAATCTCGATACTTCTATTGAACTAGTTCAACCAATTATGGGAGTTCGCTTCTGGGACCCAGCTGTAAAGATTGAAACTGAGGATGTGAAAATTTCTTTTGTTCAAGGTCGTCCAGTTGCAATCAACGGTAAGTCATTTGATGATGTTGTGGCGCTGATGAAGGAAGCCAATGCAATTGGTGGTCGCCATGGTCTTGGAATGGCTGATCAGATTGAAAATCGAATTATTGAAGCAAAGAGCCGTGGAATATATGAAGCTCCAGGAATGGCGCTGCTATTTATTGCATATGAGCGTTTAATCAGCGCTATTCATAATGAAGACACTATTGCTAATTATCATGCAGAAGGCCGTCGCTTAGGTCGCCTACTCTATGAAGGACGCTGGCTAGATCCACAATCCTTAATGCTTCGTGAATCATTGCAACGTTGGGTGGCATCAGCAGTTACTGGTGAAGTAACTTTACGTATGCGTCGTGGTGATGATTACTCAATCATTAATACAACAGGTCCAGCCCTAAGCTATGCACCAGAGAAGTTGTCTATGGAGCGCACGGAAAACGCTGCCTTTGGTCCTGTTGATCGAATTGGACAGTTAACAATGCGTAATCTTGATATCGCAG
>RGHD01000061.1 GCA_010024385.1 Actinomycetota bacterium
TATATATTTTACTTGCATTATGCAAGTTTATTGTTAGACTTGCAATACACAAGCTAAGTAGAATTCAATTCCCGGAGGTATTGTGACTTTAAAAAGTATTGATAACAGAAAAGCGTCGGTGTCTAAACTAAAAAAAACTCAAGATAGAAATTTAGCTATTGAACAGTCTTTTTATACGACAAAGCTCACAGAAAAACAAAAAAAATTTGTTTCACTTATTGCTGGAGATCTAAGCTTGATTGAAGCCTACGAGCAGGCTTACGAGACCAGCTCAACCAAGAAGGTTATGAGTATCAGCGCCAACGCACTAATGAAGAATCCCAAGATTCTCAGAGCAATTGAATTAAAGAAAGTTGAACATCAAGCGAGCAAAACGATTGCGTTAGAGCAACAAAAATTACATATGCACTTGGCAAATGAGTTGATGGAATTATCCAAAAAAGTTGAAGATGAAAAAATTCGATTAAGAATTCTTGAAATGCTTTTTGAAATCAGTAAAAAAATAACTTATTGAACAATAACTTTAAGAAATAGCTTGTTTACACAAAGGATAATAAACATGATTTCAAGGCTAATTTTTTCTGGGCTTTTTTTCTCACCAGCAACTTTTTTGGGGAGATTGACATCGTGAAAGAGACTATATCCATGGCTCTTATGGGGAGTTCTTTCGTGATTTACAAACTCGATAAGAAGTAAAAAAGCCCCCGGGCATTCCCGGTTCAAAGGCCTCGCTCCTCGGACAGGTGAGGCCTTTTTTTCTGCCGAATCAGTAAAGCAACTTTTAATTCAAGTTAGCAAATCTGGTCATAAGTCGTCATAAGACCTTGCACAATCGTTTAAAGAGGTAACAGCACTTGAATATGTTGCTTAGAAGTTAGTGCATTTGAGAGATGAATGCACGCTTTAGCGCAATTGAACTATGTTTTCATGAAACTCTTGTAAATACTTACCTGACCATTTTGCCAATGATTCAATAGCAGGCTTTAGTGCAAGCCCTGCTTTTGTAAGTTTAAATGCATTGTTGCGTGAACCCACTGGATTGGTTCGTTCAATGACTTTGAAGTGTGTCAGAAGCTCAAGTCTGCTTGCCAAGATATTGGTAGAAATATGCTCTGCGGAGTCTAGCAATTGAGAGTATGTTCGCTCACCGTGAATAATCAAATCACGGATAACCAATAGCGACCATTTATCTCCAATGACGTCCAATGCCGAACTGATCGGACATTGCGAACGCCATTCCATTTGACTGTCTTTGTTTCCCACTTGCAACTCCTTGTTGAAGAGATATTTTATTTTCAATAGCAAATGAAGAATCCAAGCATCAATCTAACTCTAGATTGTTGACATTTCCGAGTCCATTCACATACCTTCAATTAACAGAATTTGTCCATGCTCTGTCAATTCATTGATCCTAAGCTCCTTCAATGGCTTGTATTCTGAGGAGTTATACCAATTCTGAGCCATTTCTAAACTTGGAAACTTCAAAATCGCTGCCCAACTTCCATTCCAATCACCCTCCAATACATGAGGTTGAGGTGTTCCAGCAATCATTTGACCTCCATGCTTCATCAGACTGGCTATCGCTGATTGCGCATAGCGAGTTGAAAGATCCTCCATGCTTTTTGCTTTGACTTGAACCATAAAGAATGCTGGTTTTTGTGTTTGTTCACTCATGAGTTTTCCTTAACAATTCAGATGTTGTTTACTTAGAGATGCTTGCAGCCATTTCTTTGAAAGATGTTGGCATGTCTGTTGGCTTCCATTTCAAAATGTTCAAAGTTGCAGAAATGTCATAAGAGGCTTTTTTACCAATGAAAGGCATCATTCCTTTTGCCTCTCTGTCAAACAGACTAACGATTCTGAGCAAGAAAGTGGGTGCTTTGATGGATGGTGCTTTTTTGTAGCCTGCATTTTTCAAAACACCGCACAAGGTTCCCATTTCAATAGGCTCTTCTGAACATGCAATGAATCTTTTTCCTGCAGCATCATTTGCAGTCAACGCTGCTGCATGTAGTTTGGCAACGTCTCTCACATCAATCATTCCCATAGCCATGTCTGGATACATTGGAACTTTTCCTGCAATCATGTCTCTCATCATTGTCATGTTTTGACCATCATCTGCCTGCAACGATGGACCAAAAACTGCACCTGGATTTATCACAGTCAATTCCATCTTGCTGTCCTTGACTGCAACCCAAGCAGCTCGCTCAGCCAATGTCTTGCTTTTTGCATATGCACCGATATTTGCATTAGTATCAGACCAATCTTTGGGCCCATACTTTCCAGTCTCTTTGCCTGCAATGATTGCAAATGTGGATGATGTCAATACCAATCTTTTGATTCCAGCTTTTTTTGCTGCCTCTATGACTCTCAATGTGCCTTGCACAGCAGGCTCTATCAATTCATTTTCGTTAACAGGTTCTTTGAGAAAGAAAGGCGATGCCATGTGGATGACGAATTGACAATCCTTCATAGCCTCTGACCAACCTGTATCTGACATCAAGTCAAGTTCAACAAAACTTAATTTTTCAGTAGATGTCACTTTTGCTATGGCTGACTTGGTTGCATCTGCTTTTGCCTTTGACCTGAATGTGCCTAAGACTTCATAGCCTTGACTCAATAGTTCAGCAGCACAGTGCTGACCGATATAACCTGTGATTCCTGTAAGTAATACTTTTTCCATGGAATATGACCTTTGAAGTTAACTTGCAAGAAACAAGTATATCATTAGACTTTTATAATGCAAGTTGATTCTTCGACCGCTTAATTTAAGTGGATCCCTTACGGGGATCAGGCGACTAAGCCAATTGCTACGAACAGGGTGACGTCTGAATTGCTTAATTGACATGGTTATATAGAGGAAAACCCTGAAGAGGAAAACCTCTAACTGAGCACACTCATGCCTTACTGCATCAGTATTGAATTTGTGCACTCTTTACTTCATAGCTTTTCTTACACTCGCTTCACCACATGCTTGATGAAGAATTCGCACATCATGTTCGTATGTTGGTTTGTAGAATGAAATTGAATTGCTATTTACATTTGTATCATTTGATGTCACTCGTCCACTGGGTGTGATGACTGCAAATCCTGTTAATGACATTGTTTGATTTTGACAATTCACAACATATTGAATCTCTTGTGTTCCTAAATCACCCATATCGTGCAATTCAAGTGCACTGAACATGGCACTTTGATGACTGATTGGACTGATTGAAAGTGGATCTTCAATCAACTGCGTACTTGTTGCTAAAGAAATGTTTGCAATTGCTACAAATGCAATAAAAATAATTCTTAAAAGCATTGATTTCTCCTTTTGCCATGACAAGGACTGCTTGTTAAATAAATGAAATTTAACTTGCGAAATGCAAGTATATGATAAGACTTGCATAATGCAAGTTAGTAATCCTTGTTAAACCATCAGATCAATGTGGTTTTGTTTTTTTGGTCTGAGGAGACACCACAGACAAGGTCGAAATACTAATTACAGGGTGACAACTACAAACTGTGCACACATTGAGTACAAAAGGCAAAAACAACGGTATGCACACACTCTGAATGGCCACCCCATCAAAAGAAGGCGGTTCACCTTTTGGCGGTTCGAGTCCTATGGGCTCATTAAGTTGTTACAAATGTGGACTTCACAAAGCTCGCTCACTTGAATCATTTAGAAAGCTGGCTGGAAAAAGAATGTTCTGCTGTTGAGACTGCAGCCTGCCAAAGTAAGTGTTTTCAAAATACTGGGGACTTGTTTCTAAAGATTCATTACCAATTTCAAGTATCAAGAACCAGGGGTTCTCCAAAGATCAATTCCAGCGCCTTAGACTAAAAGTCACCACTCCCCAAACTGACATCTCATCAGACTCTACAAAAGTGATGTCTTGAAATTGTGGGTTGGCAGCTTGTAGCTTTACCTCGCCTGCCCGTTTGTACAAGCGCTTGACCGTCATGTCATTGTTGATAGTGGCCACGACAACCTGCCCGTGCACTGGCTCAATAGACCGATCAACCACCAGCAAGTCCCCGTCATATATTCCGGCACCAGTCATGGACTCCCCGCGCACTCGGAACAATACTGTGCTGGCAGGGTTTGACACAAGGTAGCTATCAAGGCTCACCTGCTCATGGCTGCTCTCATTCGCAGCAGCAGGAAATCCAGCAGGAACCGAATGCACTGCTTGGCTGATGGTTTGAAGTACTGCGCTCATATCCGTATACTGTGTTTTTGTACAGTATACTGAATCCAGACCGAATTACAACCCCTATTCAAAATCTTGGTCAAGACGAATGATGGCATGCCCCATAAGTGGCCTATTCATTCGGCTAAAGACATTCATTTCGGAAGAATAAACTGTCTGTTAACAGAGTCAGAA
>RGHD01000062.1 GCA_010024385.1 Actinomycetota bacterium
GCAATAACATTCCCAGTCACGAGTTGGTCCGAAGATCTTCTCGTCGAATAGGCCATCCTTTTCAGGCTTAAGTGTGCGGTAGTTGATTGTCTCTGGCTTTTTTACTTCGCCAAAAGACCATTCGCGAATATTCTCAGCCGATGCAAGGCCGATACGTAGTTCATCAAAGAAGTTAACGTCTAACATGGTTTTATCCCTCTCACACTTCTTCTACGCTGCTTGGCTCAACTCGTGACAAGTTGATACCTAGCTCTTCGGCGGCACGGAATACTTCTTCATCTGTATCGCGCATTTCAATTGCGACACCTTCTGAAGAAAGCACTTCAACATTTAGACATAGGGACTGCATTTCCTTAATAAGCACCTTGAATGATTCAGGGATACCTGGTTCAGGAATGTTTTCGCCCTTAACAATTGCTTCGTAAACCTTTACGCGTCCTAAAACGTCGTCAGATTTAATTGTGAGAAGTTCTTGAAGTGTGTAAGCAGCACCATAAGCTTCAAGTGCCCACACTTCCATCTCACCAAATCGCTGACCACCGAACTGAGCTTTTCCACCCAGTGGCTGTTGCGTGATCATTGAGTATGGACCAGTTGAACGTGCGTGAATCTTGTCGTCCACCAAGTGGTGCAGCTTCAAGATGTACATGTATCCAACTGAAATTGGTGTTGGGTATGGCTCGCCAGAACGGCCATCAAATAAACGGGCCTTTCCTGAACGACCAATTAATTGATTACCATCGCGGTTAGGCAATGTTGCTGAGAGAAGACCAGAGATTTCATCTTCTAGAGCACCATCAAATACCGGTGTTGCAAACTTAGTTCCTGGCTCTCCCTTTTCAGCACCGATTGCGCGCATGTGCTTCTGCCATGCTTCATCGACACCAGATAGATCCCAACCAGTTTTTGCAACCCAACCTAAGTGCATTTCAAGAACCTGGCCAACGTTCATACGACCAGGTACACCGAGTGGGTTAAGGACAACATCTACTGGAGTTCCATCTTCAAGGAATGGCATATCTTCAACTGGAAGAATCTTAGAAATAACACCCTTGTTACCGTGGCGACCAGCAAGCTTGTCACCATCTTGAATCTTGCGCTTTTGCGCAACATAAACGCGAACCAATTGGTTAACGCCAGCTGCTAACTCAAAGCCTTCTTCGGATTCAAAGATCTTTACGCCAATAACTTTTCCTGACTCACCGTGTGGAACCTTAAGAGATGTATCGCGAACTTCACGAGCCTTCTCACCAAAGATTGCACGCAGCAAACGCTCTTCAGGTGTTAGTTCGGTTTCTCCCTTAGGAGTTACCTTTCCAACCAAGATATCGCCAGGTACTACATCGGCACCAACACGGATGATTCCGCGCTCATCTAGATCAGCTAGAACTTCCTCTGAAACGTTAGGAATGTCGCGAGTGATTTCTTCGGCACCAAGCTTGGTGTCGCGTGCATCTACTTCGTATTCCTCAATGTGAATTGATGTCAAAACATCGTCTTGAACCAAACGCTGCGACAAGATAATCGCATCTTCATAGTTGTGGCCTTCCCATGACATGAATGCCACGAGCAAGTTCTTACCAAGAGCCATTTCACCAAGTTCGGTACATGGTCCATCAGCAATTACTGAGCCAACTTCAACGCGCTGACCTTCAGAGACAATAACCTTCTGGTTATATGAAGTTCCTTGGTTAGAGCGAGTGAACTTGTGAAGTGAATATGTTTGGTATGTGGAGTCATCTGCCATGACCTTTACTTCTTCAGCAGATACTTCAGTAACAACGCCAGCCTTAGTAGCAGTCACAACGTCACCAGCATCAACGGCTGCACGGAACTCCATGCCTGTACCGATTAGTGGTGCTTCAGCGCGCATCAACGGAACTGACTGGCGCATCATGTTAGAACCCATCAACGCACGGTTTGCATCATCGTGCTCAAGGAATGGAATCATTGCTGTTGCAACAGAGACCATCTGACGTGGAGAGACATCCATGTAATCAACTTCATCAGCTGGGATGTATTCAACTTCGCCACCACGACGACGTACAAGTACGCGTGCTTCAGCAAAGTGAGAGTCTTCAGTTAATGGTGCATTTGCCTGAGCAATAATGTGCTCGTCTTCTTCATCAGCAGTTAAGTAATCAACTTGATCGGTTACACGACCCTTTAAAACTTTGCGATAAGGAGTTTCGATAAATCCAAATGCAGTTACACGACCATATGTTGCAAGTGAACCGATAAGACCGATGTTTGGTCCTTCAGGAGTTTCAATTGGGCACATACGTCCGTAGTGAGATGGGTGAACGTCACGAACTTCAAAGCCTGCGCGATCACGTGAGAGACCACCAGGACCAAGCGCAGAAAGACGGCGCTTGTGTGTCAGTCCTGACAATGGATTTGTTTGGTCCATGAACTGTGACAACTGAGAAGTTCCGAAGAACTCCTTAATTGATGCAACTACTGGACGAATGTTGATCAATGTCTGTGGCGTAATGGCTTCAACATCTTGTGTAGTCATACGTTCACGAACAACACGTTCCATACGTGAAAGACCGATACGAACCTGGTTTTGAATAAGTTCACCAACAGTACGTAGGCGACGGTTACCGAAGTGATCGATATCGTCCTTTTCAACGCGAACTTCGCGGCCGTATTCCATCAATACATCTCCGCGGTGCAGGGCTACTAGGTAGCGCAGTGTTGCAACGATGTCAGAGATTGTAAGTAGAGATGCCTTTAGTTCAAGATCAAGACCTAGCTTCTTATTAACCTTAAAGCGGCCGACCTTGGCCAAGTCGTAGCGCTTTGGGTTGAAGTAAAGGTTTTCAATTAAGTTCTGTGCAGCTTCCTTAGTTGGAGGTTCACCTGGACGTAGCTTGCGGTAGATATCGAGTAGAGCCTCATCCTGTGTTTTAACAGTATCCTTTTCAAGAGTTGCACGCATTGATTCGAAATCACCGAACTCTTCAAGAATCTGTTCTTCAGTCCAACCAAGTGCCTTCAAGAAGACAGTTACGGACTGCTTACGCTTACGGTCGATGCGAACACCAACCAAATCTTTCTTATCAACTTCAAACTCAAGCCATGCACCACGGCTTGGAATTACCTTAGCTGTGAAAACATCCTTGTCAGATGCTTTTTCAATTGTGCGCTCGAAGTAAACACCAGGTGAGCGAACTAGCTGTGAAACAACAACGCGCTCTGTTCCGTTAATAACGAAGGTTCCGCGTGGAGTCATAACTGGAAAGTCACCCATGAAAACTGTTTGTGACTTAATTTCGCCAGTGATGTTGTTTGTGAACTCTGCTGTTACGAATAAAGGTTGTGAATAAGTCATGTCGCGCTCTTTGCACTCACCAATGGAGTACTTAGGTGGCTCGAAACGGTGATCACGGAATGAGAGTGACATTGATCCTTGGAAATCTTCGATTGGTGAAATCTCTTCAAAGATTTCTTCCAAACCTGAAGTTGTTGGGATTTCTCCGCGATTCATTGAATCGGCTGCAGCAATACGTGAGCGCCATGCATCGTTACCTAATAACCAGTCAACGCTTTCAACTTGCAACGCTAATAAGTTAGGAACTTCGAGTGGTTCGCGGATTTTTGCAAAAGAGATTCGGCGTGGAGCTACTGATGGTTTTTTATTCGCGGCCAAGATATGTCCTTCCAGACAATAAAGCAGGGACGCACAACTATTAGGTCTCAGCCGCTATATGCCCTGACCATTTGAATTTTGTGCGAAGGTGAAGGTTATCGCGCAGGCCCGCACCCTGTCCAACTGGGTCCTTATACCCCCAAGCGTGCGATTTGTCAGCCAATTGCCCAAAAATGTGAATAAGGGGGCTGGGAATAGAAAAAGCCCCGCCTGGCGTGATGCCAAGCGGGGCGATCTCTAACGCAATTACTTGATTGTGACTGTTGCGCCAGCTGCCTCTAGGGCTGCCTTTGCTTTGTCTGCGCTCTCCTTGTTGACCTTCTCTAGGAGAACTG
>RGHD01000063.1 GCA_010024385.1 Actinomycetota bacterium
TGCCTTTGTTGTGTCACCGATTGCCTCAGTTGGGAAATCAGCGAAGCAGATTGATATATCCATCGCTGTAATGATCATCTCTGCTGCTTTTCCAAAAGTTTTTGCATCAAATGAACCATCAGACTTTAGGAACTTCATCAAGTTAAGGGATGCCAAGTTGCAAGAAGAGTTATCCAACGACATGTATTCAGAGCATGGGTTAGATGCATTGATACGACCAGTCTCAGGGTTTGTATGCCAATCATTGATGGTGTCGTCATATTGAATTCCTGGATCAGCACATGCCCAAGCAGCTTGCGCCATCTTGGTAAAGAGTGTGCGAGCATCAACGGTTTCAATTACTTCACCAGTTGAACGAGCAGTCAAACCAAATGACTCGCCCTTTTCAACTGCGCGCATGAACTCATCTGAAACACGAACTGAGTTATTAGCGTTCTGGTACTGAACAGAAATAATGTCTTTTCCGCCAAGGTCCATATCAAAGCCAGCATCGCGAAGTGCGCGAATCTTGTCTTCTTCCTTGACTTTAGTTTCGATGAACTCTTCGATATCTGGGTGAGAAACATCTAAAACAACCATCTTTGCTGCCCGGCGTGTAGCACCGCCAGATTTGATTGTTCCTGCAGAGGCATCTGCGCCTCGCATAAATGAGACTGGACCAGAGGCTGTTCCACCTGATTTTAGAAGCTCTTTTGATGAGCGAATACGAGAGAGGTTAAGACCTGCTCCAGAGCCGCCCTTGAAGATCATTCCTTCTTCCCTATACCAGTTAAGGATGCTCTCCATAGTGTCATCGACTGAGAGGATGAAGCATGCACTTACTTGCTGTGGCTCATTTGTTCCCACGTTAAACCACACTGGTGAGTTAAATGAGAAAACCTGATGCAAGAGCATGTATGTCAATTCATGTTCAAAGATTGTTGCATCGTCATCTGTTGCAAAGTAACCATGCTCTTTTCCAGCCTTTGTGTAGGTTAGAACTACGCGATCGATAACTTGCTTGAGTGACCATTCGCGATTTTCAGCACCTACTGCGCCGCGGAAATACTTTGTTGTAACAATCGTTGATGCGTTTACTGACCAGGTGTCTGGAAACTCAACACCGCGTTGTTCAAATACGGTCTCACCAGTTCGCCAGTTCTGCTGTACTACATCACGACGTTCCCATTTAACTTCATCGTATGGGTGTACGCCTTCGCTCGTGTAGATACGCTCGATCGTCAGACCCTTACCCTTAATGGTGTTGTGGGCCTTGATTTTGGCTGGTCGGTTGATGACCGTTTCTGACATCTGTGGTTCCCCGTATTCTTTAGTTGTTCTGATTCATTAATGTTTTATTGCTTTGTGGTGCTGTTGTAACGTTGTTCTCAGTAATTGGGGAATTACTTTTTTCCAATTGCGCCGGAGAATGGCTTGAAGGTATAGCTCGCAGTAGAGCGATCTCACCTTCGAAATCTTCGAGGGAGGCAAAGTTACGGTACACAGAGGCATAACGTAAGTAAGCGACCTCATCGAGTTCTCGGAGTGGCGCAAGGATGGCCATTCCAACTTCTTGAGCTTCAATCTCTGCTTGACCTGTTGAACGTAGAGTTTCTTCCACGCGCTGGGCTAGCAAAACTAGATCATCTTCATTTACTGGACGCCCCTGGCAGGCCTTGCGAACGCCCACAAGGACCTTCTCGCGGCTAAATGGCTCAGTGGCACCGCTTCGCTTGATGATGTTGAGCAAAGCAACTTCTTGAGTGGAAAACCTTTGGCTGCACTGTGGGCACTCCCGGCGACGGCGAATCTGTGTGCCATCTTCGATGGGACGAGAGTCCACAACACGGGAATCTTCGTATCGGCAGAACGGGCAAATCATCTCGGCGTGTCTCCCTTCGAAATCCTAGAAATTCCAACTTTTAGATGTATTAGGCGGAGGAGGAAAACTACCCTAAAAACACTACTTATGGAAGTTTTACTGCCTTCGACCCCTACATATAGTGGGAACTATAAAGCATTTCTCGAGGGTTTGCCTGTTGAGTACATAAAAAGGATTGCTAGGGCGTGTCGGGGTTAGCCCTCAAAAGGAATACGCAGCTTCTGCCCTGCCTGAACGTCATAGCCCTTTAAGTTATTAGCCTCACGGATCGTCTCAACCATCGCCTGCACATCACCATGTGAATAGGCAGAGGCGACAGACCACAGGGTTTCACCCCCTGGCACCACAACGGTGAGATAAGAGGTAGATGCCGATACTTGATCACCGGCACCTGATTGGGCAGCAAAAGCTGCCACCAAGACCACGCTCAAGGAAGCTACGAACAAAGTGCGAGCTAGTCGAGCACGACGAGTAAGAGGTGCGCCGGACGGATTGATCGATTGTGTGAAAGGGCTAGAAAAGCCCTGTAAAACACTGGTATTGCTAGCTACTGACACTGTGCTCATAGTTTTTTCTCCTGCGAACTACCTTGGGGAAGGTATTCGAACAACTGTTCGAATAAGGTAATTAAACACCCCACCACCGACAAATGGCAAGTTAAATTCGAACATATGTTTGAATTTTTCCCCAATCTATGTCACCCTATATCCATGAGCACACACACCCCCCAGGGATTAACCGCCCGCCAGGCAGAGATCCTCAACGTCATCGAAACGGCCATGGCCGAGCAGGGCTATGCACCCACCATGCGAGAGATCGGGGCGGCCGTTGGCCTGACCTCAACGGCCTCAGTGAAATATCAGCTAGAGATCTTGGAAGAAAAAGGCTTCATCCGAAGAGATGAGAGCAAGGGCCGAGCATTAGAGCTAACCCCCGAGGTCAATGGGGCACCTGTCGATAAGACGCGGATGATTCCACTCGTTGGTCGCATTGCAGCAGGTGGACCAATTACTGCGCAGCAAGAAGTAGAAGAAGTATTTCCTTTGCCTGAGTCCTTTGTTGGAAAAGGTGAGTTATTTATGCTCAAAGTAGTGGGCGAATCAATGATTGATGCAGCTATCTGTGATGGTGACTATGTAGTGATCCGTTCACAAAAAGATTGCAACAAAGGTGAAATCGTTGCAGCGATGATTGATGGCGAAGCCACAGTAAAAACCTTCTCTAAAAAAGATGGCCACATCTGGCTACTGCCAGCAAATGATGCATTTGAGCCTATCAATGGCGATAACTGCGAAATCTTAGGAGTTGTTACAGCAGTCCTTCGCTCTATTGCCTAATTAATTGCGCGAGTAACAATGACTCTGGCTTGATCCCCGTAGTGCACACTGCCCGGCTCATACACATCAATTCGCAGTATCTCAGGCTGGCCTATTGCACCTTGTGAAACAAGTGCATCTAACTCCCCTGCAAATCCTTTTCCTTCAAAGTGTTCGTTATTTACTCCCACTACTAACCAGCCGTTATTAGCAAGTAACGGCAATAGGTTTCGCAAGCACTCAGGCCCTAAGTGGCCATGGGTAAAAGTTCCTGAACTAATGAGGGCTTCATATGGTGCATTCTCATTGGCAACGGCCCGAGTTAAATCCCTCTCATACAACTGCCTATAGACTGCGCTGTTATCAGTGCCATACCAATTAGTTCCGTCAAACTCGCGGCCACCGGCAACAGGAGCAGAAACCATGTTTCCCGAACCCATGCCGAAATTTGGCATGATCCCATCACCATTGCCGCCGTAGATACCGAAGCGCCAGCTTGCGACGGGTTCCGAACCGTGCTGAGCGTATGGAATATCGCCCACCGTCGTATCGCCCCGGAACCGGTAGAGCCGCTTGAGGGACTCCCCGATGATGGACGAGCG
>RGHD01000064.1 GCA_010024385.1 Actinomycetota bacterium
GAACGTTAGGTATACAGTCTTTGCGATATTCTCCGTATGTGAACCTGACCCTTGCTGCCATCTCTTACGGGATAACTGTTTTTGCCCTCGCCCTTCTAACCGTGCGGGTTCGCACGTTATTAGCTATCTATAAAAAGGGTGCAGCAGATCCAACACGTGGCAATAACAAGGGCACACGTCTTCGCATGGCATTACGCGAAATATTTGGTCACACCAAGATGTTTAACTTCACTGTTGTTGGTTTTGCGCACTGGTTTGTCATGATTGGTTTTTTTGCTTTATTTGGAACTCTCATCACCGCCTACGGTCAACTCATTGATCCTTACTTTGCACTTCCTGTTATTGGTCACTTCTGGGTTTATGAATACTTCACAGAGCTCATTGCGTGGGCAACAGGAATTGGAATTGTTACATTAATTGGAATCCGCCAAGTAACACGTCTTCGCAATAAGCGCTCGCGTTTCTATGGCAGCGGAATGCTTAAGGCTTACTACGTTGAGTTCACAATCTTGCTTATTGTCTTCTGCGTTATTGCACTGCGCGGATTAGAAGGTGCACTCTCTGATGAGACTGCATGGAATCGCCACTTTGTTACAACATGGTTTATTGCAGACATGTTTAAGTCATGGACCCTGACACAGCTCACTTCAACTATTCAATTAGTTGCAGCAATAAAAATTATTGGTTCAATGGCTTGGTTCATAGTGATTGCATCCAACCTAACAATGGGCGTTGCTTGGCACCGTTTCTTAGCACCATTCAATATCTTCTTTCGCACAAACGCAGATGGTAAGTCTTCACTTGGACCATTACCGCAGATGCTCTCACACGGTGAAGTTGTTAACTTTGAAGATCCAAAAGATGATGATGTCTTTGGTCTTGGCACTCGCGCCGACATAACCTGGAAGGGTTTGTTGGATATGACTTCATGTACTGAGTGCGGTCGCTGTCAGTCACAATGCCCAGCCTGGCACACTGAAAAACCACTATCTCCAAAGCTTTTAATCATGGCTATGCGTGATCACGCCTTTGCAAAAACTGTTGAAACTGAAGCAATGGTGGGCGAAAACGCTGCTATTACTTCAGATATTTTGTGGTCTTGCACATCATGTGGTGCTTGTGTCAATGAATGCCCAGTAGATATCGAACACATCGATCACATCGTTAACATGCGCCGCTACCAAGTAATGGTGGAGTCAGATTTCCCAGCAGAGCTCGGTGGAACATTCCGTAACTTAGAACAATCAGGTAACCCATGGGGTGCTAACAAAAATGATCGTGAAGCATGGATTGCTGAATGTGATTTCCCAATCAAGGTAGTTGAAGGTGTTTTGCCTGATGAAGTTGAGTACCTGTTCTGGGTTGGTTGCGCTGGTGCATATGATGAACGTGCTCGCAAAACTACAAAGGCTGTTGCAGAACTTCTCTACATGGCAGGTGTTGAGTTTGCAGTCCTTGGAAAGAAAGAAACCTGCACAGGAGATCCAGCACGTCGTGCTGGTAATGAGTTCTTGTATCAAATTATGGCTGCAGAAAACATTGAAACCTTTAAAGAGGTTTTTGCTGATCGTCCAAAGGGTAAAAAGAAAGTTGTTGTTACCTGCCCACATTGCTTCACAACAATTGGTCGCGATTATGCACAGAGTGGTTTTGAGTTAGAGATGGTTCACCATACTCAACTGCTCAATCAGTTGATTCGTGAGAAGAAATTGCTTCCAATCAAGATGAGCCACACAGCAATGACCTATCACGACCCTTGCTACCTAGGTCGCCATAATGAGATTTACCAACCACCACGTGAAATCCTTGAAGCAACAGGTGCCAACATCACTGAAATGCCTCGTAATAAAGAGCGCTCGTTCTGTTGTGGTGCCGGTGGTGGACGCATGTGGATGGAAGAGAAAATTGGAACGCGCATTAACTTAAATCGTGTTGATGAAGCGATTGGAACAGGAGCGCAAGAGTTAGCTGTTGCCTGTCCTTTCTGCCGCGTTATGACTACCGATGGAATGAGCTCACGTGAGTCATCCATGGAAGTTCTAGATGTGGCACAGGTTCTTTTGCGCTCAGTTAAGGGCTAGTTCAAAGACTCCATCGCCTTTAGAACTGCAATGCGCTCTGCAATGGGTGGATGGGTTGCAAACATCTTAGAAACAGCCTTTGCATCCAATGGTGATTCAATCCAGATATGTGCAATGGAGTTTGATTTCTGGCGCACAACCGTTGAATCGCGCTCTAACACTTCGAGTGCACTGCGAAGGCCCGCTGGGTTTCGTGTGAAAGCAACGGCAGTTGCATCGGCAAGTGATTCACGTTTGCGCGAAATAGCAGATTTTAAAAGTATGGCCGCTATTGGTGCCAAGATAAGTATGAGAAGTGAGAAGAGAAGAAGTATTGGATTGCCACCACTGCGGTCGCGATCTCTGCCGCCACCAAACCACATCATGCGCATCAACATGTCACTCAAGATTGCAATAGCACCTGCAGTAGTTGCTGCAACGGCTGATACCAATGTGTCACGGTTAGCAACGTGGGCTAACTCATGAGCAATAACGCCTTGCAGTTGATCGCGATCCATGACATCTAAAATGCCTGTTGTGAAGGCAATCAGTGCATGATCTTGGTTTCGCCCAGTAGCAAAGGCATTTGGAGCGTTATCAATAACAATTGCCACCTTTGGCATAGGTAGGCCACTAGCAATAGTCACTTCTTGAATTAAACCAAATAGCTTTGGGTTATCTGATTCTTGACCTATGAGCAGCCCGATTGTCTTGCGGCGATTAGCCGCTTGTTGGGTTCTAAAGTTCATTAAAACTTAACGTTCGGAGCTTTGCGATCTTGTGGATCTTCAACTTCATAGAACTCACGCTCATTAACCTTTGCAAAGCCTGCAAAGAAGTTAGTGGGCACAGTCTTTACTGCGGTGTTGAGCTCTCGCACATTGTCGTTATAGAACTGACGAGAGAAGGCAACTTTGTTCTCTGTTGTTGCTAACTCTTCTTGAAGTGAGATGAAGTTAGCTGATGCCTTTAGATCTGGATAGGCCTCAGCAACTGCAAGTAGTCCGCGTAATGCTTGTGTGAGCATTCCATCGGCTGCAGCTGTGTCTGCAACTGTGCTGGCAGTTGTTGCTTTAGCACGTGCTGTTACAACAGCATCAAAGGTTGATTGTTCATGGGCTGCATAACCTTTAACAGTTTCAACAAGGTTAGGGATCAGATCAGCACGGCGCTTTAATTGAACTTCAATCTGTGCCCATGCCTCATCAACTGAGATGTTAAGGCGAATGAGGCGGTTGTATTGAGCAACAAAAAATAGGACGACTAGAG
>RGHD01000065.1 GCA_010024385.1 Actinomycetota bacterium
TAAAAGCCACCGCTTGATGCGCTTCCGTAGCTACCGTTTGCAATGACACCGTTATATGTGAGCGTTTTTGCTCCTGCAGTGAATGCTATAAATGGAACCTCTGAAGCGCTCGAGCCTCTCGACACCTGAATACCCCTCTTCTCATTTAGTGTGAAGGTGTCACTAATTTCAAGGGTGCCCGGATAGGCTAAAATAATATTATTCGCCGTGGTCGATCCTGGAACCGTACCAAGGTTTTCATCCTTACTAATTCGTAAATAACCATTTGCAATCGTGGTCGAACCTGAATAGGTATTATTTGCAACGAAAGTAGTTCTTCCGTAACCAGTTTTTACAATACCCGTGGCTGATGCTCCGTCAGCCACAACAGCGGTAATCGTGTCCGTACCAGATCCTGGATTAAAGCTATAGGTGTTAGCTTTTATCGTACCGTTTGGTAAGGATGCACTCTGGCCGGTATCGGACCCAGCAACATTCTGCGTGTCTCCACCGATTGTAATTGAATTCATAACATCCGTAGTTTGGCTATTCAGGTCTAAGATGCCGCCCTTCACAACGATGTCACGGCCTGATGGTGGTAGGGTTGAGAGTAATAATGTGGTACTTGATCCACCCCTGAGCGTTGTGGTGCCCGTGTATAAATGGGTTGTATCAAATGTAACCGTTCCTGAGCTTGCGGACTGCAAGGAGTATGATCCGTTACTTCCTGAGATTCCAAGGCTTCCAAAGACGGAGAAGCCTACATTGGTTCCCGTGAATGTCTCGCCCAAACCTTCGTTGTAATTAATAGAAAAATTACCTGGGTCAATACCCCATGCGTTACCACTTGTCGGTGTATTGAACCTTGCATAGAGTTCTGAAGTGTTTGTGCTGTAATGACGGACGGCACCACCTTGGAAGGTAATTTTATTTGTGCTACCACTATCACCAAGCGCATCATTTGCGTAGGGAGCTAACACACCGCCTGACAAGAAAATATGTCCCGTAAAGCTATTAGCCTGCTGTAAATAAACAATCGGATTTCCGGAGAGTGTCAAGCTTCCTGAGCCAAGGCTAATTGGATCATCTACAACAACAACTCCGGCACCACTAAATGTAAGATTCTTGTTGGTACCTGAAATAGAGCCAGAGGAGTTAATCACAAACAATGTGTCACCGTCTGTGTTTGCAATTGTTGCGTTATCGGTAAGTGTCACTACACCCTGATAGATATTGTTTCCGTATGCCGAACCAAAGGTACCTGTAACCGAAATAGCCTCAGCACCAACTGTCACGCCCCCATATAGATAGAGTGCTGCACCACTTGCAACGGTTACGCCTCCGGCTGTGGTTCCTAGTGCATTATTATTTCCTGCGTATAAAGTTCCTGCGGAAACAGTAACAGCCCCTGTGAAGGTATTATCACCAAATAAGTATAGTGCGTTCGATCCGGTCTTTGTGAGGGAACCGTTTCCGGTAGCGATTGGATCGTAAACTTGGATGTAACTTGTATTCGTGTCAAAGGTTAAGTCGAAGGATCCGCTAAACGCGTTGCCAGAGGTTGGATTAAATATAAAATACGATCCATCCTGTCTCACTGTTGAATTAGCCTGTAAGGTAACCAATCCTCGATACGTTACATATTGATTTCCTTGATTAACAAGCACCCCGTTTCCTGAACCTGTTCCAGATATAGATAATGGCTCATCAATATTCGAACCCCAATAGAGGCCATCTGTGATGTTAATATTCACTAGCGCACCTGAATTAATTGTTGTAGAACCAGAGCTACTTCCAAGGGCGCTTGGATTAGTGATGGTTAATACTCCAGCAGAAACCACCAAGTTACCGGTGAACGTATTCGTTCCCCCGAGCTGCAAGGTGCCTGAACCGGACTTGGTCAAATTGCCGGAGCCCGCCATGACACCGTTATAGGTCAAGGTAACGCCTGTATCAATAATAATCGTGCTCGATGTGTCGGTGTCTAGCGTAATACCTCTTAGCGCATTGATTGTAAATGACGAAGTAATTTGGAGCGTGCCACCCTTTAGAGTAATATTCGTTGCATCAAAAGAACCTGGTGTTGAACCAAATGCACTATCAGCACTAATTTTTAAAACACCCGTACCTACGTCCATACCTCCAGATAATGTGTTACTTGATCCACTAATAGTGAGTTCGCCCGTACCATCTATTAATATTGAACCATCTCCGCTAATCACACCTGACAGGGTTTGATTGCTTGATGATGAAAATCTAAAGGTTGCTGAGCTCGCAATAGAAATATTTCCGGAGTAGCTGCCATTATTTAAAAGTCCACTTCCACTTATTTGGAGTGTGCCAGCGGATATTGTTGTGGTTCCCGTATAGGTATTATTTGCTGAGAGACTTAAAGTTCCCGAGCCTGCTTTCGTGAGTGATGCCGCACTCGCACCGTCACTGATGATGCCTGTGATCGAACTTGCACCACCATTAGTGATACTTAAAGTGCCTGCGAGTTTAATCGCAGCAGCAGTGAGTACGTCTGTGGTGATCGTAATATTACCTAATGCATTGGTAGCACCCACTGCACCAGTGAATGTCGTATCCCCTGTACCATTTGTACTGATGGTGAGTGTCTTACCTGTTGCATTACCATCGATAGCTCCACCAAATGAGACACTACCGTTTGCTGTGGTAGTGAAGGTGTCATTCGCACTTAACGTCACAGCACCGGTATAGGTTTGTGTGCCTGATGTGGTGACGTTAGCACCAAGATCAGAGGTGGTGGATACAGTAAGTGAGGCAGCGCTCGTGATCGCTGCATTAAGATCAAGAGCGCCTGTGATTGCAACTGCACCGAGAGCACCGTTAGTACCTCCTCCTACAACACCATTGAATTCAACTTCTGAAGTGCCGACATTTAAAGTGAGTGCGTTCGCTTCAGAAGCTTCAGCGTTCACTGTGCTATTGAAAGTTACTTGTGCATTCGTAGTTGTTAAGGTGCTACTATTACCTAAAGTCACAGCACCGTTATAAGTTTGTGTGCTGCTGCTAGAAATGCTATCGGTATTAATGAGAGTAGTACCACTCACATAAAGCGTTGTAACACCACTCACGCGATCACTTATT
>RGHD01000066.1 GCA_010024385.1 Actinomycetota bacterium
GCTTTAAAGTTGTTATCTCTAGCCGCTTTGCTGACATATTCCGCGGTAACTCACTCAAAGGTGGCTTGCTTACTGTCATTATCGAGCAGAGCGATGTAGAGGCGCTCTGGGCGGCTATTGAGGCTAATCCAGCCACTTCTGTCAGCGTTGACCTAGAAACTCGTAACGTGAGCTACAACGACGTTGTTTTGCCTTTTGCAATCGATGACTACACCCGATGGCGTTTAATGGAGGGTCTAGATGACATTGGTTTAACCTTTAAAAACGCTGATTCCATTGACTCTTTTGAGAAATCTCGAACCACTCTCAAGCCAGCAACGCTTCCAATTCGCTCATAGTGAGTGAAAAACAAGCGTAAATCACTAAGATTTAGGTAGGGGTGAGCGTGGTGATGTAAAACTCTCAACTTGGAATTGAGGGTTTTCTACGCATAAAAACAGCGATTTTTTGCAATTTCATTAAAAAATTAATTCGCGACACACCTGCATTAATCGCCTAATCACCCTATATATGCGCGTAAGTTTATGAACACGTTAAGCGATTGCTTAACATTTACGCGTAATAAGGGGATTTCAATGAATAAGGCCCAATTCATTGCGGCGTTGGCACCACATTTCAACGACAGCAAGAAGGAAGCAGCACACGCTGTAGATATCGTTTTTGACACTATCGTTCGCAACCTTTCAAAGGGTGAGGACGTAATGATCAACGATTTCGGTAAGTTCAAGAAGGTTGATCGCAAGGCTCGCATGGGACGTAACCCATTCACTGGCGAAACAATCAAGATCAAGGCTTCAAAGAAGGCTCGCTTCTTGCCTGCAAAGGGTTTGAAGGATGTCATCTCAGGTGAGCGCAAGCTAGGACCTGCTCCAAAGCCAGAACCAAAGCCAGTTGCTAAGGCAAAGCCAGTTGCAAAGAAGGCTGCTAAGAAGAAGCCAGCAGCTAAAAAGAAGGTTGCAGCTAAGAAGAAGGTTGCCAAGAAGGCTCCTGCAAAGCGCAAGCCAGCAAAGAAGGCTAAGAAGAAGTAATTCGCTTAGTTATTAGTGAACGGGGTCGGCTCACGCCGGCCCCGTTTTCTTATGCCTTTTTCAATCTCAACTCGTTAGTATTACCCACATGGCGGAATATAAAGTTTCTTACGCACCGCCTCAAGGAAAGCCACTTGGAACAAATCTAACTTTTAAAATCTGCACAAAAATCGCCATTCCAATTTTAAATCTTGTGGGTAAAAAGAATTGGCGCGGGTCAGAGAATATTCCCCAGACCGGGCGAGTAATTGTTGCCAGTAACCACGTCTCATATTTAGATGTTTTGTTCCTTACCCATTTTCTTTTTAGAAGCGGCCGTGCACCACGCTATATCGGTAAAGAAGGTGTCTTTAAAGTTCCAGTGATTGGAAAGATCTTGCTAGCTGCTGGCCAAGTTCCAGTTGCCAGAGAAGGCAAAGATGCTGCTAAAGCTCTAGAGCATGCGTTAAAGCTTTTGGAATCTGGCCACTGTCTTGGAGTCTATCCAGAAGGCACTCTTACCCGTGATCCCAACGGTTGGCCAATGGTTGCCAAGACTGGTCTTGCACGTCTTGCGATTATGACCCATTCCCCAGTCATTCCTATTGCCCAATGGGGTTCACAGATTGTGATGCCCACCTATGAAAAGAAAGTAAAGCTCTTTCCTCGCACCCCCATCAAGATTTTGGCGGGAAAGCCTTTAGATTTATCGCCTTGGTATGGCAAGGAAAATGACCCAACTGCGCTGACTGAGGCCACAGCCTTTGTGATGCGGGCAATAACTGATTTACTGGAAGAATTACGGGGTGAGAAAGGCCCAGTTGAGATCTTTGATCCACACAACTCTGATTTGCCTCGAACCGGAAACTTTAAAAAGAAGCGATGAGCAAAGTAACTGTTCTGGGTGCTGGTGCTTGGGGCAGCACTATGGCCCAAGTTTTATCTGATGCAGGCAATCACGTTCTTGTGTGGGGGCGCAATCAAGAGATTGTGGATGAAATTAATACCAGTCACACCAACCGAAAGTACCTGGATGAGAATGTTCTGCCGCTTGGGTTAAGTGCCACAACGAATTTAAATGAAGCTTTTGACTATTCAAATATCTATGTGTTGGCTGTGCCTGCTCAGACTTTGCGAGAAAACTTAAAGAGTTGGAAATCTTTAGTTGATCCAGCTGCTACCTATATCAGCACCCTCAAAGGCATTGAAGTGAGCACCCTTTCTCGTATGACAGAGATTATTCATGAGGAAATGGAAACGGAAAATGTTGCACTTATCACCGGTCCAAACCTTGCAACTGAGCTCATTTTACGCCAGCCCGCAGGCGCCGTTGCTGCAGCTCCTACGAAGATTTTGGCTGAGAAAACTCTTAAGTTATTTGGAACTCCCTATTACCGTGTTTACACCTCTACCGATGTTTTAGGTTGCGAATTAGCAGGGGCCATTAAATCTGTTATCGCGCTAGCGGTTGGAATTTCAATTGGAATGGGATTTGGTGAAAATACACAGGCCATGCTCATTACTAGAGGATTAAATGAAGTTGCGCGCTTGTGTGCTGCCCATGGGGCAGATCCACTCAGTGCTGCAGGTTTAGCCGGAATGGGCGATCTGGTGGCAAGTTGTGGTTCACCGCTATCTCGCAATCGCACCTTTGGTGAAGTGTTAGGACGCTCAGGATCAATGGCAACTGCGCGTGAACATGTGGCAAAGACCGTGGAGGGCGTAGCCTCCTCCAATGCAGTTCTTGAGATTGCTCACCGAGTAGGAGTCGAAGTGCCAGTTATCGAAGCCGTTGCCGATGTTGTTGCCGGCGTGATTTCTCCATCTGATGCCCTGGATCGCCTCATGGAGATAACAACTAGAGCAGAAAACTTTATTCGATGAGTAAGTTAAATGTTGCCATCATTTGCGGTGGAATAAGTAGTGAACATGAGATCTCCTGTCTTTCTGCCGGGGGAGTCCTTAAAGGTTTAGATACAAGCAAATACAACGCAATCCTTATTGGAATCACGAAAGCTGGCAATTGGGTTCTATTGCCTAATGACTACCCACT
>RGHD01000067.1 GCA_010024385.1 Actinomycetota bacterium
TAGTCGGCGAAGGCATTAACCATGCGGGTATCAAACGCATTATCGAACTAGAAACTGCGATGGCCAATATGGCGCTCGAAGTTGCCAAGTTACGTATCGAAGTCGATGCACTCCTTGCTGAAAACCCAACAATTGCTCAAAAAACTAAAAAGCAAAGCAATGTTATTGTGTATAAAGAAGATTAAACCCGCATAAATTGAGTGCGACCACTCCATCTTCCCAAAACTTGATCAGGTGGAGATTGCAGAACCTTTTCAATTAAAGTTGAGTAAACATCACGAAAATCGGTTGTCACCGCTAAATCTCCATTAATCAAATTCTTTAACGATGGCTGGTCTCCATAGAACCCGCCGTTAACTTTATCTCCGATAATAAACATAGGGCCTGAAGTTCCATGGTCAGTCCCTTGAGAACCGTTTCCAACTACACGCCGACCGAATTCGCTGTAGATCACGACTGTCACATCGCTCGAGCGTGAAGTGCCTGATAGTTGACTCAAAAAGCGCGCAATTGAGTCGGAAACAACACCGAGTAGAACAGATTGAGCATTTGCTTCATTGGCGTGGGTATCAAATCCACCTAGAGAGACTGACCACACGCGCGTAGGAGATCCCGCCGAAATCAATTTGGCAACAATATCTAATTGAGCAGAGAGGTTGTTATCGCCTCCTGCATTTCCCCCAGCAACAGTGGGTAAATTTGCAGAAGCAGGTGCAGGCGCTTTCAGTATTGGCTGCACCGTGCTTGATACTGAAAATAAATTGCGCATAGATGACGCTGCGGAAGCCATCAGTGATGAATCTGTTCGTGAAGGTTTTGCTAATTGCTGACACTGCATTCCGAGCGTTCCTGAAGGAACAGTGAGACCCCCAAGAGGAAGAACTGATCCAGAGCGTTTTGCTCCCGCAAAAAGAGGCGGCAAGACCGAACCGAGCGAAATTGCCAGCATTGAATCTTCAGGTTGGGAATCAACCCATCTACCAATCCAACCCGTATTGATGTGGCGCTCGGGAGATGCGGTTTGCCACTTCGCCATTGAAGAAAAGTGAGAGCGATCTGGTTTTGGATATCCAACCCCACGAACTATTGCAACCTTTCGAGCATCCCAGAGCGTCTTCATACTTTTCATAGAGGGATTAAATGCCAACTGCGAATCTAGTGGAATCATGAGATCTTGTTTATAAGAAATATTGGGGCGTGATGAAAAATATATGGGGTCCGTATATGGAATCACTGTATTGAGCCCATCATTCCCACCATAAAGTGTCACCAAAACCAAAATAGGAGTTCCCGAAGGAAGTGGTCGATTGATTGCAGCTTCTGCGATTTCACTTAACCTCAATACTGGGGCAGCTGCGCTGGCGGCAACAACTCCTGCTGTCATAGAGAGAAATTTTCTTCGAGTTAATGTGTCCATCTGATTCTCCTAAGCATTGACAACATATTCGGGACTTGTAAGCGCGAGCACTGCAAATTCAGTAGGTTTAGCAAGACTCTCTCGCAGGGCTGCCTGTGTTCGCGGGCTCCACTGAGAAACCCCCAACCAATCAGCGCTATTAATAAACCAACGGTCTGGATCAAACTCCTTAATTGCTCGAAGCGAACTTTGTTTTACCAACCACTGAGCTAAATTGATTCGATATTGGGCAGATGCAGAAGAAAGCCATGCTTCAGCCGCTGGCCACCCACCAACGTTCGGTGGATTAAATGGAAGTTGACCCAAGGCAGAGAGCGCTTGAATTAACTTAGCGCCACTTTCTAACTTTGAAGGAATAAGTTCTAGCGCCCGACAGGCGCTCACAAACCACTCAACTGGAGCTTTAACCATTTGATTTTTAGCATCACTCATAGCCGGGTCGTAGGCTGCAGCTTTTATTGCCGCTGCGATTGAGCGATTTGAAAAAGCGTTGACGCTGGCAAAATTACCTGGCATTTCAACCGAACTTGAAATGAATCGATACCAAATTCGCTCTGCAATAAATTTTTGGCAATCGCTTCGAGCCACTAGAAAATCTGATGCCTCCTCTGCTGTGAAATGTTTGGTAGTGCCTAAGAGAGTTACCGGGTTGAAGTCGTGTCTATTGGGCTGAAATTCAACTTCGCCAGTGCTGGTGGTTACCCGAAATCCCGTGAGCGATTTTGCAAGAGACTTTACATCATCTTCTGAGTATCGATTTACACCTAAGATAAAAAGTTCCATCAGCTCGCGAGCTAAATTTTCATTAGGAGCTTTCAGCGTACTAGTTTGACCATCTAACCAAAACTGAAGCGCCCCATCATAAATCATGGCACGACTTAATTTTTGGAAATCTCCTAAAGCGTAGGTCCGAAATACTTGATTCTGTTTATACATAGCAAGTGGATAATCAACTTTCGCAATTGAAGTCGCCCAATGACCATGCCAAAACCAGACCAATCTTTCGGTCAAACCATGATCGCTTGCCACCATAAGATCAAGCCACCATGTGATTAAATTTTGAGTCTGCGATCTCATAGCGCTCGCGAAATCTAGAACTGCAGCCGTGTTTGGTGCAGGTCGCGGCCCTAAATCAGTAACCACGGGAAGCGAAATTGATTGAGCTCCAGTATCGATAGCGGGGACGTTTAATAGATCCCTTTTAGTTTGAGCCAATCCACTCTTAAGCGCCGCAGAAAATTGACCAGGTTTAGGCCCAAAGGCAAAACGATGAAATAACCTTGATATTTCGAGGCGATCTTGCAACATGTCGTGATGGTAAATGAGCAAGATTTTATAGATAAGGTTCTTGTGTGAACTCTAAGGAACTTCTCCGAGAACTCATTGTTAAGAAGGCTGTTGTCCACGGCAAAGT
>RGHD01000068.1 GCA_010024385.1 Actinomycetota bacterium
GTTGAACAAGATCTAGAAAACTTACTTGCTTGGCTAGAGATGTTTCACCCAATGTCATATGTTGAACTAGATTATGGCGGGCTTGCACAGTATTTGAATAAAGCGTTGCGAGATAACAACGAAGATGGCTTACTCTCAGACACATCAATTGAAGATGTCTTGCAATCTCTCTCTGGTCTTGCTGCAGCCGATGGTTCATTAGCTGGTCAAGGATATGAGCGTTTGATGTCACGCTGGCGCAGGGTTCAAGCCCTTGAATCAGCCAATTAATTCATCTTTTACATATTGCATCCCAGCGGCTTAATCGGAATACTTCACCACAATACGGAGCAATTCGGACATACCCACTACCTTTTAAGGAGATCACAATGGCACGTTTACCTGATGCTGAAGTTCTCCTGACTCCCAAAGAGGTCGCACTCCGTTTCCACGTTAATCCAAAGACTGTGACTAGGTGGGCAAAGGCCGGCAAGTTAACAGCAATTCGCACCCTTGGTGGGCATCGTCGATACCGTGAATCTGAAGTTCTTGAGCGTCTACGTGAGTACAAAGAGAGTTCAAGTTAACTAGTAAGGTTGTCTCATGAGCGAAAAGAATGATGACATGAAAGCTAGAATGCTTGCTGCCCTTGAAGCAAAGAAAAACAAACCAAGTGCACCAGGTACTCAGACACATGCTGAAACTGGATCAAAAATTCGCGGCGGACAACGCAGTGGAGGCGCTCCACAGGTACAGCGCAAGGCTGGTCCGTCTGGTTCTGGCTCTGCTGGTTAAGTTTTAGTTCATTTTTTTAAGCTACAGCAAACCACGACGCTTCAACAACGGCTCGATCTTTGAATCACGACCACGGAAATTGCGGAACATCTGCATTGAGTCAATAGATCCACCACGTCCAAGCAAAGTGTTTCTAAAGTGCTCACCGTTCTTGCGTTGCAATCCACCATTCTCTTTAAACCAATCCACGGTGTCAGCATCTAAAACCTCTGACCAGATGTAGCCGTAGTAGCCAGCGGAATAGCCGCCAGCAAAGATGTGTGAGAAATAGGTGGAACGGTAACGTGTTGGAACAGGCGCAAAATCAAGCCCATAGTCCTTAATTGCTTGGGCTTCAAAGGCCTCTACATCATTAACTTTTGTTGCTTCTTCTGTATTCAATGAGTGCCAGGCAAGGTCCAAAATAGCAGCAGCTAAGTAACTAGTTGTTGCATGTCCTTCGTTAAAAGTTGATGCAGCTTCGAGGTTATCAATCCACTCTTGTGGCAATTTCTCACCAGTTTCAAAGTGACGGGCGTAGTTCTCAACAACTTCGGGCCACAAAATCCACATCTCATTAACCTGAGAAGGAAATTCAACAAAGTCACGCTGAACACTTGTTCCTGAAACACGTGGATATTTCACTTGTGAGAGAAGACCATGTAGAGCATGCCCAAACTCATGGAAAAGAGTTGTTGTTTCAGAGAAAGTCAGCAACGTTGGTTTTCCAGCTGGAGGCTTTGGAATGTTGAGATTGTTAACTACCACAGGTAGTTGATTGAAAAGGAAGTTCTGATCAACCAAGTTATTCATCCAAGCGCCGCCACGCTTTGAATCACGTGTGTAGAAATCGCCAATAAAGAGTCCTAGCTTTGAACCATCCTCATTAAATACTTCAAAAGCACGGGCCTCTGGATGATAAGTGACTAAATCAGGACGCTCTTTAAATGTGATACCAAAAAGCTTGTTTGCGGCAAAGAAAATTCCATTTTTTAGTACTGATTCGAGCTCAAAGTAGGGACGCATTTTGCTGGTGTCAATATTGTATTTTTCTAGGCGTACTTGTTCTGTATAAAATCCCCAGTCCCAACTTTCAATATCAGCACCTGCTGATTTCTTAAGATCTTCTGCTTCTGCCTTGGCATTTCGCACAGCAGCTGGCGCAATCTTTCGAAGCATCGCATGAACGTTGTCTGGATGTTGTGCCGTTTGGACTGCGATTACATGCTCGGCATGGGTATTTTTGCCAAATAGCTTGGCGCGCTCTGCACGTAGCTTTACCATTTTTAGAAGGACAGGCTTATTGTCATTTTCGTTAGGGCGATTAGCTTTAATTAGGGAATTTTCCATGATTTTCTTGCGAAGTGCTCGATTAGTTAGAGAATCAAGGACTGGATTTCCAGAAAAATTAACCATTCCAATGAGCCACTTACCTTCATGGCCACGTTCTTTGGCAGCAGCTGCAGCTGATGCGATTTCATTCTCACTTAAACCATCAAGCTCTTCAATAGTTTCAATCAATACGGCTAAGTCATTAGTATCAGCTAAAACATTTTTAGAAAACTGTGTTTCTAACTTTGAAAGTTCTTCATTAAGTTCTTTCAGACGATCGCGCTCTGATTCAGATAAATGCGCTCCGGCATGGATGAGATCTTTGTAGTAGCGCTCAAGAAGCCAAGCATCTTCAGTGCTCAAGCCCAAAGATTCACGGTTATCGTATAAAGATTTAATACGGGCGTAGAGAGCGGGATTTAAATTAATTGCATCTTGATGTGCGGCAAGTTTAGGTGCTAACTCTTCTTCAATCTTATCCATAGCATCGTTGGTATCACTCGATGACTTGTTAAAGAAAACTAATAGCGTGCGCATTAACATCTGCCCACTTTTTTCCAAAGCAACAATCGTGTTCTCAAAAGTTGCAGGACCTGGTGTGTCTAGGATTGCTTGAACTTCAGCTAACTGTTGTGTGCAGCCTTCATAGAAAGCGGGCAGGTAGTGCTCTTCTTT
>RGHD01000069.1 GCA_010024385.1 Actinomycetota bacterium
TTAGCAGAGCTTGAAGCTGAAGATGCTAAGTCAGATGTGAAGCGTAAGGTCCGCGAATCTGCAGAGCGTGAACTTAAGGCAATCCGTGATCGTTCAGAGCGCGAGCTTGATCGTCTTGAAAGCGTGTGGACTCGCTTTAAGAACTTGAAGGTTCAAGATCTTGAGGGTGATGAAAACCTATACCGCGAAATGCGCGATCGTTATGGAATGTATTTCAAGGGAGATATGGGTGCTGCTGCAATTAAGCATCGCTTAGAGACTTTTGATCTTGAGGCTGAGCACAAGATGCTTACTGACCTTTCCGAAAATGGCAAAGGTGCAAAGAAGACTCGTGCAATCAAGCGCTTAAAGGTTGTTAACGCATTCCTTACAACAAGCAACAAGCCAGCATCAATGGTTCTTGATTGCGTTCCAGTTATTCCACCTGATCTACGTCCAATGGTTCAACTCGATGGTGGTCGCTTTGCGACTTCAGATCTCAACGATCTATACCGTCGTGTTATTAACCGTAACAACCGTTTGAAGCGTCTAGCTGATCTCGGTGCACCAGAGATTATCGTTAACAATGAAAAGCGTATGTTGCAGGAAGCTGTAGATGCCTTGTTTGATAACGGTCGTCGTGGTCGTCCAGTTACAGGTCCAGGTAACCGTGCACTTAAGTCACTTTCAGACATGCTCAAGGGTAAGCAGGGACGTTTCCGTCAGAACTTGCTCGGAAAGCGCGTTGACTACTCAGGTCGTTCAGTAATTGTTGTTGGTCCACAGTTGAAGCTGCACCAGTGCGGTCTTCCAAAGCAGATGGCACTTGAACTCTTCAAGCCATTTGTAATGAAGCGACTTGTTGACCTTAACCACGCGCAGAACATTAAATCTGCAAAGCGCATGGTTGAACGTGCTCGTCCAGTTGTGTGGGATGTTCTTGAAGAAGTTATTGCAGAGCATCCAGTACTTCTAAACCGCGCACCTACTCTTCACCGTTTGGGTATCCAAGCTTTCGAACCACAGTTGGTAGAAGGTAAGGCAATTCAGATTCACCCACTCGTTTGTACAGCTTTCAACGCTGACTTTGATGGTGACCAGATGGCAGTTCACTTGCCGCTATCTGCTGAAGCACAGGCTGAAGCTCGTATTTTGATGTTGTCTTCAAACAACATTCTCTCACCTGCTAATGGACGCCCAATTACTTCACCAACACAGGACATGGTTCTTGGTCTTTATTACTTGACCATGGTTCGAGATGGTGAACTAGGAGAAGGTCGTGCATTTAGCTCGATTGCAGAAGCAATCATGGCTCATGATCAACATTCAGTTTCATTGCAGGCAAAGGTCAAGATTCGTCTTGATAACTCAAATGAAACTATTGAAACAACAATTGGTCGCGCTTTGTTTAACGAAGCGCTTCCAGCTGATTTCCCTTATGTCGATCTTGATGTAACAAAGAAGCAACTTGGTGGCATTGTTGATCGTCTTGCTGAGTTCTATCCAAAGGTTGTTGTTGCACAAACCCTTGATGCCTTGAAGTCACTTGGTTTCCACTGGGCAACTCGCGCAGGAGCAACTATTGGTATTGAAGATGTTGTAACACCTCCACGCAAGAAGGAAATCCTTGAGAGCTATGAAACACAGGCTGACAAGGTTCAATCTCAATATGAAAAGGGACTCATCACTGATGACGAGCGTCGTCAGGAATTGATCGAGATCTGGACAAAGGCAACAGCTGAAGTGGGTAAAGAGATGGAAGAAAACTTCCCTCGCGTTAACCCAGTTTGGATGATGGTCTTCTCTGGTGCTCGTGGAAATATGATGCAGATCCGTCAGATTGCAGGTATGCGCGGACTCGTAGCAAATCCAAAGGGTGAAATTATTCCTCGCCCAATTAAATCTAACTTCCGTGAAGGTCTTTCTGTACTTGAGTACTTCATTTCTACTCACGGTGCACGTAAGGGTCTTGCAGATACAGCGCTTCGTACCGCTGACTCTGGTTACCTTACACGTCGTCTTTGCGACGTTGCTCAGGATGTCATCATCCGTGAAGAAGATTGCGGTACTGATCGCGGTCTTGTTCTACAGATTGGTGTTCGTCAAGAATCTGGCGGCCTAGTTAAGTTTGATCACGTTGAAACTTCAGTATTTGGTCGCACATTGGCCGATGATGTTGAAGTTGATGGCAAGGTCATCCTGCCTGCTGGCACAGATCTTGGAGATCGCAACATTGAGGAACTCGTTGCAGCTGGAGTAGATGAAGTAAAGATTCGCTCAGTTCTGACTTGCGATAGCAAGGTTGGACAGTGTGCAGCTTGCTACGGTCGCTCACTTGCAGCAGGACAACGTGTTGCAGTTGGTGAAGCAGTTGGAATTATTGCAGCGCAGTCAATCGGTGAGCCTGGTACTCAGCTAACAATGCGTACCTTCCACACTGGTGGTGTTGCAGGTGATGACATCACTCACGGTCTTCCACGTATCGTCGAGCTCTTCGAGGCACGTACACCTAAGGGTGTTGCGCCAATTGCTGAAACAGCAGGTGTTGTTTCATTCCGTGAGGATGTAAAAGGCAAGAAGATTGTCGTAACTCCAGATGATGGTGGCGAAGAAGTTGCTTACCCAGTTACTCGTCGCCAGAAGCTACTTGTAGAAGAAGGTACACGCGTTGAAGTTGGCCAGAAGATGGTCGTCGGCGCAATTGATCCTAAGCAGGTACTTCGTATTCTTGGACCACGTGCAACTCAAGTT
>RGHD01000070.1 GCA_010024385.1 Actinomycetota bacterium
GGAAAAACCGCACGATCCTTTTAGTGATTTGGTGCCCCCGCAAGGAATTCGTTTAACACCCAAACATTACGCTTATTTAAAAATTTCAGAAGGCTGTAACCATCGGTGTTCATTTTGTATTATTCCTTCCATGCGAGGCGACCTCGTCAGTCGTTCGATTGATGATGTGATGACGGAGGCTGAAACTTTAGTCAATAGCGGTGTATCTGAAATATTAGTGATTTCACAAGATACAAGTGCTTATGGCGTAGATATGAAATATCGAAGTGGCTTTTGGAATGGTCGTCCCATCAAAACTAAGCTTTATGATTTGGCTGAAGCTTTAGGGTCTTTAGGTGTGTGGATCAGAATGCATTATGTCTATCCCTATCCTCATGTCGATGACATGATTCCCCTAATGTCAGAAGGTTTGATTTTGCCTTATCTTGATGTGCCTTTCCAACACGCAAGCCCCCGTATTTTAAAATTGATGAAGCGACCTGCGAGCTCTGAAAATAATCTTCTAAGTATCAATCGATGGAGAGAAGTGTGTCCTGATATCACCATACGAAGTACTTTTATTGTAGGTTTTCCTGGGGAAACCGAAGCCGAATTTGATGAACTTATTAATTTTCTTGAAGAAGCACAATTAGATCGAGTGGGTTGTTTTAAATATTCTCCTGTCGATGGTGCGAGCGCTAATCTTTTAGATGGGCAGATCCCAGAAGAAATTAAAGAGATGCGATTAAAAAGATTTATGGAAACGCAAGCCAAAATTAGCCATAAAAAACTTGCAAATAAAGTCGGCCAAATATGCACCGTCTTGGTAGATGGTCATGAAGCTGATTACGCCATTGCAAGATCGATGGCAGATGCCCCTGATATTGACGGTAAAGTTTATTTACGCGATGGCAAGCTTTTAAAGCCAGGTGATTTTGTCGATGTTAAAATTGAGTCTTATGATCAACATGATTTGTTTGCAGGTCCTAATGTTTAAGAAGAAATCCCTATGACTGTTGTCACACGTTTTGCGCCTAGCCCCACAGGTTATCTACATATTGGTGGTGCGAGGACTGCATTATTCTCTTGGGCGTATGCCAAAAAAAATCAAGGCCAATTTATTTTACGTATTGAAGATACGGATATAGAAAGATCTACACCTGAAGCTGTTCAAGCCATTATGGATGGCATGACTTGGCTTCATCTTGATTACGATGAAGGTCCGATATTCCAAACAAAACGCATGGACGTTTATAAAAAATATATTGATCAATTATTAAAAGAGGATAAAGCTTATCTTTGTTATTCATCCAAAGAAGAATTGGAAACGCTTCGTGAGTCACAAATGAAAGCAGGTTTAAAACCAAAATACGATGGTAAATGGCGACCTGAATCTGGAAAAAGTTTACCCTCTATTCCACCACACATTGAACCAGTGGTCCGTTTTAAAAATCCAACATCAGGTGTCGTCTCTTGGCGTGATTTAGTCAAAGGGGATATCACCATTGCGAATGAAGAACTCGATGACCTAGTGATTGCAAGATCTGATGGCACGCCCACTTATAATTTTTGTGTGGTGATTGATGATTGGGAAATGAAAGTGACACATGTCATTCGAGGCGATGACCATATTAATAATACGCCCCGTCAAATTAATCTTTTAAAAGCTTTAAATGCAGAAGTACCAGCTTATGCCCATTTATCCATGATTTTAGGTGATGACGGTCAAAAGTTATCTAAAAGACATGGGGCTGTGAGTGTGATGCAATACTTTGATCAAGGCTATTTACCTGAAGCCATTCTTAATTATTTAGCGCGCCTAGGATGGAGTCATGGTGACGATGAAATTTTTAGTATGGAAGATTTTTGTCAGTGGTTCGATTTTGACCATATTACTTCTTCATCTGCACAATTTAATACTGAAAAATTAGATTGGCTCAATAGCCATTACATTAAAACATTACCACTTCCTCGTATTCGAGAAGCCATAGAGCCATTTATCAAAAAAGCAGTGCATACATCAATTGATCCTGACCTTTTAGAAAAGTCGATTGAGATTCATCGCGAACGCGCAAATCATTTAACCAGTCTTGCGAAAGATATTCTTTATATATTCGAATATCAAAAACCTAATCATGATGACTTTGCAAAGCATATTAATGACGAAGCGTTAAGCCTTATAAAAACTTTTCAAACCTCTTTAATTAAGATTGATTGGACGAAAGAAGCCATACATAATGTGATGAATGAAGTGGTCACATCACATGCGATTAAATTCCCAAAACTTGCAATGCCGTTGCGTGTGCTTTTAACCGGAATTGCCCAATCACCGAGTATCGATGCTGTCATGGCGATTCTTGGACGAGACGAAACTTTAAAGCGCTTGAATCTTTACTTATAACACTATTTGGAACCTTCTATGGACAAAAAGAGCACACATCTACAAGATGATTTTTTAAATCAGTTGAGAAAAGAACATGTGTCAGTTTCTATTTATTTAATGAATGGCATTAAGTTACAAGGCAATATTGAATCATTTGATCAGTACGCTATTCTTCTCAAAAATACTGTCAGTCAATTAGTATACAAACATGCTATTTC
>RGHD01000008.1 GCA_010024385.1 Actinomycetota bacterium
GCCTTTGGCCATGTTCACTTCTTTGGTCCATATCTCTATCGCACTAACTTCTGGGCAACAACTGAGGAAGAAGAGTGCAAGCGCGCACTAGAGCATCTTGAACAAACAATTATCTTTGAAGGTCCAACAACAATTGCTGCAATCTTGATTGAATCAGTTCCAGGAACTGCTGGTGTGTTAATGCCACCTAAGGGATATCTTGATGGAATCCGTGCGTTGTGTGATAAATACAAGATTCTATGGATTGCAGATGAAGTCATGTCTGGCTTTGGTCGCACAGGTAAGTGGTTTGCTTATCAACACAGTGCGGCAGTTCCAGATCTGATTACTTTTGCCAAGGGTGTTACCTCTGGTTACGTCCAGCTTGGTGGCGTAGTAATAAGTGATGCAATTGCAAAAACCTTTGATGAAAAGGTATTTCCTGGCGGCCTGACATACATGGGCCACCCATTGGCATGTGCTACTGCGGTTGCAACTATCGATGTCATGAAGGAAGAGAAGATGCTGGAAAACGCCACAATGATCGGTGAAAGCGTTCTTGGACCTGGCTTAAAAGAGTTAGCTAAGAAGCACAAAGTTATTGGCGATATCCGCGGCGCAGGTGTGTTCTGGGGCGTGGATATGGTCTCTGATCGCGCAACACATGAGCCACTAGCTCCATACGGTGCATCAAGTCCTGCAATGAATGAGTTAGTGGCTGCATGTAAGAAGCATGGATTAATGCCATTTAATAACTTCAACCGCATTCACTTGTGCCCACCATGCAATATTTCAGTAGAAGATGCAAAGCTGGGTCTTGAGATGTTGGATAAGGCGCTTAGCGAAATCGGAAAGTATTACACCGGCGCCTAAATCACAATAAAGCTAGACGTTGAACCTAAATTCAACAACATCTCCATCTGCCATTACGTAATCTTTGCCTTCCATGCGCACTTTTCCTTTAGAGCGCGCTTCGGCAACTGATCCGGCTTGCATCAAATCATCAAATGAAACGATCTCAGCCTTAATAAAGCCCTTTTGAAAATCAGTGTGAATAACACCTGCAGCAACTGGTGCGGTGTCACCTTTATGAATAGTCCAAGCGCGAACCTCTTTAGGTCCTGCAGTTAAGTAAGTCTGCAAGCCTAGAGTTCTAAAACCAACGTGGGCTAAAGTTGCAAGCCCTGGTTCTTCTAAACCAATTGATTGCAAAAGCTCGAGTGCATCTTCATCACTGAGTTCTGCTAGCTCTGCTTCAGTCTTTGCATCTAAAAAGATTGCCTCTGCTGGTGCCACAAGTGCTTGCAGTTTTTTTCGAAGTTCACCATCATTTAACTCGGCAGCATCCACGTTAAAAACATAGAGAAATGGCTTTGCAGTAAGTAGGTGAAGCTCGGCTAGATCTTCTCGGTTAATAGAGCTTTGTGAAAGTGGGCGACCAGATTGCAGCCATTGATTTGCAGCCTTTGCTGCCTCTAGTGCTGGGGCTTTCTCTTTTGCAACGCGTACTTCTTTTTCAAGACGTGGGATTGCCTTTTCAATTGTTTGCAGGTCGGCCAGCGCTAACTCGGTATTAATCGTTTCAATATCACTGGCTGGGTCAATGCGGCCATCAACGTGAACAACATCGCTATCGTTAAATACTCGAATAACTTGGCAGATTGCATCGGTTTCACGGATATTTGCTAAAAACTTATTGCCAAGGCCGGCACCTTCTGATGCGCCTTTAACAATCCCTGCGATATCAACAAATGAAAGTGCAGCTGGCAGAATCTTTTGTGAGCCATAGATAGTTGCCAGCTTTGCCAAGCGATCATCTGGCACACCAACTACTCCAACGTTGGGCTCAATGGTTGCAAAGGGATAGTTAGCTGCTAGGACGTTGTTCTTGGTCAATGCGTTGAAAAGGGTGGATTTACCCACATTTGGCAGACCGACGATTCCGATAGACAGGCTCATAGTGGGTAGAGCCTACGCGGGATTGTCAGTGCAAACTGCCACGATAGGCCCATGCCCGCATATGTAGTAACCCTTCTCATAGGCCTGATGGCCGGTGCCGCTATTGGATATCTAGTTGCACGCCTTAAATCTGCATCCTCTGTCGCAGATCGCGCACTTCTTGATGATTACAAATCTCAGTTAGAAGCAGAGCGCAGCAAAACAGAGTCAGCCGTTAAGTTAAATGCAGAGCTCGTTGCAATGAAAGAGTCAGTTGAAAAACTCTCCACCCAAGCCAATGAGGCAAACCGCATTCGCACAGAGGCTGAAGCAAAGTTAAATACAACAATTCTTGAGATGCGCCGCGCCTCTGAATCAATCTTTGATGAAACAAAAAAGATTGCTGGCGCACTTTCTAACTCACAAACACGCGGCAAATTTGGTGAAGCCCAACTTGAACTATTACTTCAAGGTGCTGGCCTTCGCGAAGATCACGAGTATTTCCGACAGAAATCAACGACTGATTCAGATTCATCAGGTATTCCAGATATCACTGTGAAGATGCCTGGTGGAAGTCATATCTTTATCGATTCAAAGTTTCCTTTTGATCGCTTCTTAGAAGCCTTTGATCCAGCTAATGAGGCAGATCGTGATGAGCTCTTGCAGGCTCACACTAAAGATTTGCTCAAGCACATCGAAGCCTTAGCAAAGCGCGGCTATCACAAGTCCCAAGGCTCTCCAGATTTCGTCGTTCTCTTTGTTCCCTTTGAGACTTTGTTATCTGAGGCCCTTCGCCTGGATTCAAATCTTCTCGAAAAGGCTTTTAAAGTGGGCGTAACTGTTGCCACACCAACTTCCATGATGGCGCTACTTCGCACCATTGGCTATATCTTCACACGCAATAAGTTGGCTGAGAATGCTGATGAGATTCAAAAGGTTGCAAGTACGTTCTTGAAAAACATCACTCTCCTACACACCAAGATTGTGGCAGTTGGTAAAGCTATTTCATCAACATCTAAAGCCTATGAAGATCTCGTGCCAACTGCTGAAAAAACTGTTCTTAGCCCAGCCCGTCGCATCCATAACTTGGGTGTTACTGGCGATAAAGATAAACTGGCTATTGAGTACCCAGAGGCACCGGCATCTGTTCGTGAGCTAAAAAACGATGAATTAGGCGATGATGACTTTATTGATGCAGAAGAGATAACAGATGGAGATAGGTAAATGAGCACCGTAACTAAGTTGGCGATTCAGGGCCCTGGACTTAAAAAACAAGGCATCGTCGTGCTGCAGAGCTTCTTTATTGGTTTCTTTACTTTCATTGAACTCTGGCTGCGCAGTGGCGTTGGAATTCTTACCGGGGTAATGATTCTTCTTTCTTTCTATGGCGCACTTCGCTTTGGTCGCCCTGGCACAACCTATGTCTCTGTTGTTACTCCACCACTAGCTTTTGCAGCCAACGCTCTTTTCTGGATAATGATCTTTGATGGCTTTAGACCTTCACGCGTTGGTATTGATTTCATTGCAGCACTTGCCAGTGTGGCACCGTTTTTAATCATTGGCGCTGCTTATGGCTGGTTTGTTTATTTAAATGCAAAGGCGAAAACTAAGCCTTCTAAAGTCCGTAGAGATTAAACCTGACCAGCAGCTTTCAAATCTTTTCGAAGCTCTGGAGGCAATGCAAAGAGCAGTGACTCCTCCATTGCTGTAATAGTTTCAACATCGCTATAACCATGCTCGGCTAGGGTCTTTAAAACATCAGTAACTAAGATCTCTGGAACAGATGCACCGCTCGTTAATCCAATAGTTTCAACTCCGCTCAACCACTCATCTTGAATCTGCTCGGCATAATCAACTAAATACGATGCTTTTGCACCATACTCTAGGGCTACTTCAACCAAGCGCACAGAGTTAGAAGAATTCTTAGATCCAACAACAATAACAAGATCTGCTTGTGGGGCGATAGTTTTAATCGCTTCTTGGCGGTTTTGCGTGGCATAGCAAATATCATCACTAGGTGGATCTTGAATCTCTGGAAAACGTTGCTTCAAGATTGCCACAGCTTCAAGAGTTTCATCAACACTGAGTGTGGTTTGTGATAGCCAGACAAGTTTCTTTCCTGGAGTTGGTTCAACTGTTCGAGCACCATCTAGGCCATCAACAATTCGCACCTGACCGATTGCTTCACCTGCTGTGCCCTCAACTTCCTCATGACCATGGTGGCCAATGAGCAAGATTTCAGCATCTTCTGCAGCAAAGCGCTTTGCTTCCATATGCACTTTAGTTACAAGTGGACATGTTGCATCAATTGTCTTTAATGATCTGGCAGCTGCCTGTTGATGAACCAGTGGTGCAACTCCATGGGCTGAGAAAACAACAGTTTTACCCTCTGGAACTTCATCAGTTTCATCAACAAAGATGGCACCTTTTGATTCCAAACTGGCAACAACGTGGACGTTGTGCACAATCTGCTTTCTGACATAAACAGGTGCTCCATAGAGCTCCAAGGCTTTTTCTACCGTGATAACAGCGCGGTCAACACCTGCGCAATATCCGCGGGGCGCAGCAAGTAGAACTCTCTTAGCCATGAGGGGAGTCTATTAGGCTGGGCACATGTTCGAAACTTCAAGTGAATCCCCCGCGCCTGTGCGGGTGGTCACTGAAGCAATAAAAGAATATGTAGATCGCCTTGGCCCTATCTGGGTAGAAGGTGAAATCTCAGAGATCAATGAACGCAGCGGCATGATGGCTTTTATTCGCCTGCGCGATCCCAGCGTTGATATGTCCTTATCGGTGATGTGTCACAAATCAGTTATTGCAGCGATTCAACCTTTGCCAGCTAATGCGCGAGTAGTGATGTATGCAAAGCCATCGTGGTATACAAAAAACGGCTCCCTTACTTTATCTGCCCGAGAAATCCGCCAAGTGGGTGTGGGTGAATTACTTGCCCGCCTTGAAGCGCTAAAAACTCTGCTTGCCTCGCAAGGTCTCTTTGATTCAGATCGAAAAGTTAGTTTGCCGCTGTTGCCAAAAAAGATTGGTCTTATCTGCGGTCGCAATACCGATGCTGAAAAAGATGTTGTTGAAAATGCCAAGCGCCGCTGGCCCAGCGTTGAATTTGAAATCCGTGAGGTCACTGTGCAGGGCGCTGCAGCAGTATCTGAAGTATCAGAGGCTTTGCGCGAACTTGAAGCCAATAAAGATGTTGAAGTAATCATTATTACAAGAGGCGGCGGCTCCTTTGAAGATCTCCTGCCCTTTAGCGATGAGTCATTAGTGCGACTGGCAGCATCCTGTTTAACTCCGATTGTTAGCGCCATCGGCCATGAAAAAGACTCACCGCTACTTGATTTAGTTGCAGATTTTCGAGCATCAACTCCCACCGATGCCGCAAAGCGGGTAGTGCCAGATATAGCAGAAGAAATAGAGATGATTTCAAAGCTGACCGATAGAGCCCGCCGCACATTGCTGGCTCGTATTGAAATGGAATCAACCCGCATAAAATCCTTTAAAGATCGCCCCGTGATGAGAGATCCCCACGTAATCATCACCTCTCGCGCCGAAATCATTTCAGCTCTTAAAGATCGTGCCCACCGATCTTTTGCCAGCCATGTCAAAGTTGCCAAAGAAGAGTTAGTACAAATCAAGGCCCGTGTTCGAGCTCTATCACCGCAGGCAACCTTGGATCGTGGTTACTCAGTAGTTCAATTAGCTAACGGCGATATCGCCCGTGATGCAACGAAGTTAAAAGCAGGCGATGTATTGCGCTTGCGCCTTGCAAAGGGCGAGACCAATGCCACAGTGACGCCGAATAATACAAAGGAGTAGATTTAGCCCATGAGTGAAAAGAAGATTTCTTACGAAGCTGCCCGAGATGAGTTAGCCGAAGTTGTTGAATCCCTTGAAGATGGCAGTGCCACACTTGAGCAATCACTCAAGCTCTGGGAGCGCGGTGAAGAGCTAGCCAAGATCTGTCAGGAATGGCTAGATGGGGCAAAGAAGAAGTTAGATTCTGCAAAGCCGGCGGCGAAGTAAAAAACAATGTCGCCTACTTTTTCCTACTCACAACTGCTCCCCCTTGGAAAAGATGAGACGAAATACCGTCTTGTCAGCAAAGAGGGCGTGAAGGTTGTAAAGCTAGGCGATAGGCAGTTTCTAGAAGTAGCACCTGAAGCCCTTTCAAAGCTAACAGAAGAGGCAATCCACGATATTTCCCATTACCTGCGCCCTGATCATTTGGCGCAGTTAGCAAATATCATCAAAGATCCAGAGGCCTCACCTAATGATCGCTTTGTTGCAACCGATCTTTTAAAAAATGCCAACATATCTGCCGGTGGAATCTTGCCGATGTGCCAAGACACTGGCACCGCCCTTGTCATGGCTAAAAAAGGCCAACACGTATTAACAACTTCTAACGATGAAGTAGCGATTTCTCAAGGTATTTATGATGCCTTTACCAAGTTGAACCTGCGCTATTCACAGCTGGCACCAGTCACAACCTGGGAAGAGAAAAACACTGGCAATAACCTGCCTGCCCAGATTGAAATCTATGCTGACAGTGAGCATGCCGATGAATACAACTTCTTATTCATCGCCAAAGGCGGCGGAAGTGCTAACAAGTCTTTCCTCTATCAAGAGACTAAGGCGATTCTCAATCCCAACTCCTTCATGGCCTGGCTTGATGAAAAGCTGCGCTCTATTGGAACGGCTGCTTGTCCGCCGTATCACTTGGCAATTGTCATCGGTGGAACCAGCGCCGAACACACCGTTAAAACTGCCAAGCTAGCTAGTACTAAGTATTTGGATTCACTGCCAACAAAAGGTGATGCTGCAACTGGTCATGGTTTCCGCGACCTTGAATTAGAGCAACAAGTCTTAGAGCTCACTCGCACCTTAGGCATCGGCGCCCAGTTTGGTGGCAAGTATTTCTGCCACGATGTTCGAGTTGTGAGATTGCCTAGACATGGTGCATCACTTCCTATCGCCATTGCAGTTTCCTGTTCTGCCGATCGCCAGGCCAAGGCCAAGATCACCAAAGAGGGCATATTCCTTGAGCAATTAGAGCAAGATCCAGCCCACTTCTTGCCTGAAACAACCGATGAGCATTTAAATGATGATGTTGTAGCCATTGATTTAAATCAGCCAATGGATGCCATCAGAGCCCAGCTTTCAAAATACCCAGTAAAGACTCGATTGTCATTGACTGGCACGTTAGTTGTTGCCCGCGATTTAGCACATGCAAAAATTAAAGAGGCGATGGATGCTGGTGCTCCAATGCCTGAGTATCTAAAGAAATATGCCGTGTATTACGCAGGTCCTGCAAAGACTCCTGCCGGTTATGCCTCTGGCTCTTTTGGTCCAACTACTGCAGGTCGCATGGACTCCTACGTTGAATATTTCCAATCCAAGGGCGGCTCACATGTCATGCTGGCAAAAGGAAATCGCTCTAAGGCTGTGACCGATGCCTGCAAAACCTATGGCGGTTTCTACTTAGGTTCTATCGGCGGTCCTGCTGCCAGATTGGCGCAAGATTGCATCAAGAAAGTTGAAGTTTTAGATTATGAAGAGCTAGGAATGGAAGCGGTCTGGAAAATCGATGTAGTGGATTTCCCAGCATTTATTGTGGTGGACGATAAAGGCAATGATTTCTTTGCCGAAACCTCAAAGCCATTAACTATTGGAAGCAAACCTTAAAAGCTTTTAGTAGTAACGGTGTGATTTCCACTTTGACCATGCTTTGCATGGCGTGTCATAGCGCATGGTGATATAGCGAATTCCCCAACGGATCTGAGTCACCGGGTTTGTGCGCCAATCCGTTCCCACCACACTCATCTTCTCAGCTGGCAGAGCTTGGGCAATTCCATGAGCACCTGAGCGATAGTTATGAGCTTTGTAGTTCCAATGGCTCTCTTTAGTCCAGAGAGAGTTCAAGCATTCGAACTGAGATTCATTGAATCCATATTCTTGGGTCAAAATCGCCTGAGCGACTTTTTTAGCACCAATGGCAGTGCGAGCCATTTCAACTGAAGCGCTAATTGCAGAGACCAACGCTAGATCTGAGGAGAACATGGCACCGACTGGTGTGGAGGCTAAATTGATTGAGCCGTATAAAGCTGCAGCGCTATCTATTGGATTTATGGCCGAAGCCAAAATTGTGGCATCGCTTTCAATTTCAACGGCTGAGGTCATGGGAAATTCCAGACCGTATGCACTTGGAAGGGCAGAGGATAAAAAGAGCATGGAGGCAACGATGCTCCAGATCGCAATACTCTTGCGCTTGATCGTCATAGCTCTACTCCTTATCTCTCACCCGCATCAACGACACCGCAAGCCATCAGCCTCGATGTGAGGCTTCATAACTAACGGGGAATGGCTTTAGAGTGGCGCCTAGGACTGACATCGGCAAATCTAACTGGGCCTAAGTCGCAGATTCACAGAAAATCTTTAGGTGTGGATGGGGTAAAACCGCAGGTCACTTAGGGGAATGTCCGAATTGCCCTAAATGTGACTGTGATTTTCTTTTAGCCCGGTAATGGACCTTCCAGCATCTCGGTCACAAGGGCTGCAATCGGCGAGCGCTCGCTTCGAGTCAGGGTCACGTGGGCAAAGAGTGGATGGCCCTTCAAAGTTTCAACAACTGCCACCACTCCATCATGGCGACCGACTCGAAGGTTGTCCCTCTGGCCGATGTCATGGGTCAAAACCACCCTGGAGGCGGTGCCGATTCTAGAGAGCACTGTCAAAAGAACTCCGCGCTCGAGGGACTGCGCTTCATCGACGATGACAAAGGAGTCATGAAGGGATCGTCCGCGGATGTGGGTCAGAGGTAGAACCTCAATTAAGCCTCGGTCCACGATCTCATCAATAACCGGCTGGCTAACAAGTGCGCCTAAGGTGTCAAAGACTGCCTGGGCCCAGGGCGACATCTTCTCGCCCTCACTGCCTGGTAAGTATCCAAGTTCCTGACCGCCCACGGGATAGAGAGGTCGGAAGATAACTACCTTTTTATGGATGCGCTTTTCCATCACTGCTTCAAGACCTGCGCACAACGCCAACGCCGACTTACCAGTTCCAGCCCGTCCGCCCATAGAAACGATTCCAATGGAGTCATCCAAAAGCAGATCTAGGGCAATGCGCTGCTCAGCGCTTCGCCCATGCAAACCAAAAGCTGAGCGATCTCCCCTAACTAACTGCAACTGTTTATCAGCACTCACTCGGGCCAGCGCGCTGCCACGCTCTGAATGCAAAATAACTCCCGTGTGAATAGGCAGGCTATGGGCCGCTTCATGCTCTGCTCTATCCGAGGAATACAAATCATCAATAACTGATGAGCCAACGGTTAACTCTTCAATTCCAGTCCATCCACTATTGGCAACAAGCTCTGCCAAATACTCTTGGGCCTCAACACCAACAGATGATGCTTTAACGCGAAGCGGTAAATCCTTAGTAACTAAAACAACGTTCTTGCCATCTGACATTAAGTTCTTAGCTATGGCCAAAATTCGAGAGTCGTTGGTGCCATCTCGCAAAAAGCCATGGGGTAGAGTGGAAAGGTCGGTGTGGTTGAGTTCCACAGAAAGTGTTCCACCGTCAGGTGTCACAGTCAGCGGCTGATCGAGTCGGCCATGAGTGATGCGAAGATCATCTAAAGCACGCAGGGCTGCTCGGGCAAAGTAGCCCAGTTCTGGGTGATCGCGTTTGGTCTCAAGTTCGCCAATAACGGCGATAGGAATGATTACTTCATGTTCGGCAAATCTGTGCAGGGCGCCAGGATCAGCTAATAAAACGCTGGTATCTAAAACAAAAGTCTTTCTAGAGCTTTGACTCTTAGCAGCCAATGGCTGGACTCCTCATTTTTAGTTGTACTAGTGGGATATTGCTTCGGATATGTAAAAAGGTAGAACACCTTGAGGCTAACTCTGTGGCAACACGCGCCTTGGATAAGTTAAATCTTGCAGAAGTTTTGGGCGAAAATCTCAACTGCCGAAACGGCGTTGTCGTAGTGAGTAGGCACGAAGAGCACGTAAGAAATCCACCCGGCGAAAATCTGGCCAATACGCCTCACAAAAGTAAAACTCAGATAAGGCGCTTTGCCACAAAAGGAAACCACCAAGGCGTTGTTCTCCAGATGTTCTAATGAGCAGCTCTGGATCTGGTTGGCCTGCGGTATATAAAAACTTAGAAACCTCATCAGCAGTCAAATTCTCTTTAGCTTGATTAAGAGAATGTCCTGACTTTTCCTCTTCCCCAAGATATGACTTCACGGCATCAACAATTTCGCGCCGGCCCCCATAACTAATAGCCACGTTTACTTCAACGCCATCATTACGGATGGGCTTTAGCCCAGCTAGTTTTTCTGAAAGCCAGAACAACTCGACGTTCTGCAATCAGTGAGGCAACTGGAAGAGTTCCAGCTAAAAGCAGACCCAGCATCTTCATCAACGACCAACGGGCTTTGACTGAGAATTGCAGTGCGGTCAGGATATAAATTGGGTAGAGATAACCGTGCACCATTGGAATCCAAATAATTGAGCTATGTAGATCAGGTAGATCAAAGAGATATTTAACTGGCATATAAACAAACCAGAGCAGAAGTGACATAACACCAGAGACAATGGCCATTACTCTAAAACGCACAAGGCTTGATTTCATGGCTTAACTCTACGGCGATAGAAGGGAAGGTAAAGCACCACCGCTGCCATGAGCCACCAGATCACCACGTAAGAGATGTGTTGCCAGTAATAGCCTGGGATTTTTGAAGTGAGCTTCTCTGGACTCAGGCGCTGGCGAGTTAACTCGGTGCCGTTGTGTGATTCAGAAACTGCCATCACATAACCATCAAATAAATCTAAATCAGTCAATCCCACAATCACCGAACTATCTAAGCGCGAGATCGCGCCATCTCCATTGATAAAGCGATCTTCAGACTGAGAAGCAAGCAGCTGCCCCTTGATATCTATCACCATGGCCATTGAAATATCTGGATTAAGTAATCGCTCTGACCATAAACCTTTAACAACTAAAATCCCTTGATTCGTGCCAACTTGCAGCAAGCCAACTTCCCAATCACTGACCTGCCCATCACCATTGACTTGGTTAGGTGCTCTATAAGTTGCGACATAGTTTCCTGAAATCTGCACCATCCTATTAAAAGCCTCTGGCTGAAGGGGCTGCCTTGCGGTGGCAATAGATGTCAGTGGCACGATATTTGTATCTACTTGAGTCGCAGTTACCAAACTTTCCTTTAATGCTTTTGCTCTATCTAACTGCCACAGGCCAAGTGCGAAAAAGGTTACTACTACAAGCAGGATTGCTAAGCCTTGAACTATTTTAGAAAGAAAAGAGTTACTGGTCTGCGCCGTCATCGCTTCGATCAACACCCATAAAGCGCTTATAGAAACTGCGCATCAAGAAAACTACAGCGATAATTAGAATCGAAATCGTTAAGGAGCCGGCAACACTCATCTCAAAGTTTTTTTGCATGGCATAATCATGTCATGCAATCAGGCTCGCAGTTCTCTTACGAGGATCGCTATGGCGTGCGCCCAACCAAGGGGTGGGTAGCCCCGGCCATATTTATCGCTGTTATCGGAATCAGCTGGCTGGTGTGGGTGGGGCTTCACCATTCAAACCCAGATATCCGTTCCTCAGTTATTTCATTTACTGCCACAACTGATCGTGCAATGTCTATTAGATATGAAGTAGTTAGAAAAGATAAAGACCAGGTTTTAACATGCACATTGGTTGCCAGAGATTACGATAAAACAGTCGTTGGACAGATTGAGGATGAAATCGGGCCTGGCCTTGCAGTAGTACAGAAAAACACTGAAATTCCTACGCGTAGCCAAGGCGTTAACGCTGATGTGGTTGCCTGCCGTATTAAATAAGTTGTAGGCATCTACGCCCACCTAGTACCTTTACGCCTTATGAGCGCACAAACATGGTTAACGCAGGAAGCTGCAGATCGTTTGCGCGCCGAATTAGAATACCTAGAACAACATGGCCGCAAAGATGTCACAGCAAAGATTGAAGCTGCGCGTGCTGAAGGTGATTTAAAAGAAAACGGTGGTTACCACGCAGCCCGCGATGAGCAGGGCAAGATGGAAGCGCGTATCCGCCAACTCAAGCAGATGTTAGAAAATGCTCACATTGGAACTCCGCCTGCTGCTGCCGATGGCAAAGTTGGAGCGGGCATGGTTGTTACAGCAGAGATTGCTGGAGATGAAATGAAGTTTCTTTTGGGCTCACGTGAGATTGCATCCGGAGATCTCGATGTTTATAGCGAGAAATCTCCACTTGGTGCTGCAGTGATGGGCGCAGAGATCGGTGCGAGCGTTTCTTACACCGCACCTAATGGACGTGAGATTAAGGTAGTTATTAAATCTGCCGAGTTTTACTCTTAATTAGAAGTATTTTTATACTTTCTAATACTGAGTGGAATAAATACCACCATCAGTAAAAACATATAGAGCAATGATGTCTCTAGTGGGTGCTGGCTTGGCCAAGAGCTAGCTGTTGCCCCAAACTCATTTTTCAGACCAAATAGCTCACGGCATGCTGCAACCATTGTTGAAACTGGGTTCCATTCCGCAAAGTACTGCAGAGCTTTAGGCATCCCAGTAGTTGGTGCAAAAGCATTTGAAAGAAATGTCAGTGGGAAAGTAACTAAGAAGCCCACGCTTTGCACAGTTCGAGCCTCTTTAACGGCTAGGCCAACATAGATGCCAATCCATGAGAGGGCATAACCAAACATAAACAGGAATAAGAAAGCTAAAAAGATTGAAAGTGAGCCTGATGTTGGACGCCAACCCACTGCATATCCAGCTGTTGCCATGACAGTTAAGACAAGAATGTTAAGAAGTGCATCGCCAAAGGTGCGACCAATAACTACTGCGCCTCTTGAAATTGGCAAAGACCTAAAACGATCGATGAGGCCCTTTTTCATATCTTCAGCCAAGCCAACTGCAGTTGCAGCCAAGGTGAATGCAACGGTCTGAACGAAAATTCCTGGCATCAATAGCTGGACATAACCACCGGGTTGACCCGTTTCAATAGAGCCGCCAAATACAAAGCGAAAAAGAAGTACAAACATCACTGGCTGAATCGTTGAGAAAACTAGAAGTTCAGGGATTCGGGCAAGCTGGAGCAGTTGTCGCTTAGTAATTGTCATGACATCACTGATGACGTATTTCATTTCTTGCCCCCTCTCTTTTTCTTTACGGGCTGAGCAATAACTTCCTCTTCTGCCACATGGCCGGTAAGAGATAAGAACACATCATCTAGTGATGGTCGCTTGAGAGCAATATCAAGGGGATGAATTTTCGCCTCATCCAGAGCGCGCAACGCCTCCATGAGAGCAAGAGAGCCAGTTGAAACTGGTGCTGAAATTGTGCGCACATCAGTATGAATTGCATTTGAGCTGATTCGAGAGACAATCTCTTGCGTTTTATGGATGTCAGTATTATCAACAGTAATCTCTAGGCGTTCTCCACCCACCTGCTTTTTCAAAGCATCTGAAGTTCCACGAGCAATTACTTTTCCGTGATCAATTACAGCGATCTCATCAGCTAATTGATCGGCTTCTTCTAGGTATTGAGTTGTAAGTAGAAGTGTTACGCCGCCTTTTACTAGTTCTTGAATTACTCCCCACATCTCTTGGCGACCACGTGGATCAAGGCCTGTTGTTGGTTCATCGAGGAAGAGAACTTTTGGTTGCACAATCAAAGATGCTGCTAAATCTAAACGGCGGCGCATTCCACCTGAGTAAGTCTTGATGGGACGGCGAGCGCTATCAGTAAGTGAGAATCTCTCAAGTAATTCATCAGCACGTTTAATGGAGGCTGATTTGCCTAAATGGTAGAGACGACCAAACATCACTAAGTTGTCCCAGCCAGTTAATGTCTCATCAACTGCTGCATATTGACCTGATAAACCAATTAATTCACGTACTTTGTCAGGATGCTTGGCTACATCAATTCCTGCAACTGTTGCAATGCCTGAATCAGGTTTTAGCAACGTTGCGAGAATTCTCACAGTTGTTGTTTTGCCAGCACCATTTGGGCCTAATACGCCTAAAACTGTGCCTTCTTCCACATCAAGTGAGAGATTATCTAATGCTTTTACCTCACCATTTCGATAGGTCTTGACTAGATTTTCGGCGATAACTGATTTCACGCGCTAATCTTACCTACATGTCTCAAAACACCCCAATTAACGCATCAGCAAAGGCCCACACCCACAAGGAAATCATGATCATCCTGGGCGGCCTTATGACTGGAATGCTCCTTGCAGCTCTTGACCAAACAATCGTTTCAACAGCACTTAAAAATATTGTTGAAGAATTTGATGGTCTCAACCATTACACATGGGTAGTCACCGCATACCTACTTACATCAACGGCATCTACTCCGTTATATGGAAAGATTTCAGATATTTATGGCCGTCGTATTGTCTTCCAGTTCGCAATTGTTACCTTCCTAATAGGTTCATTCCTAGCTGGTGCTTCACAAAACATGGAGCAGTTAATTGCAACTCGCGCACTACAGGGTCTTGGTGCTGGCGGTTTGATGGCGCTTACTTTCGTCATCATCGGTGACATTGTTCCTCCCCGCGATCGCGGTAAGTACCAGGGTTATTTTGGCGCTGTCTGGGGCTTGTCTTCAGTTGCCGGTCCACTTCTAGGCGGATTCTTCTCTGATCATCAAACAATTCTTGGAGTTACTGGATGGCGTTGGATTTTCTACATCAACCTACCTATCGGAATTGCATCACTAATAATTACCTCAGCTGTTCTACACATCCCCAAGGTCAAGCGCGAGCATTCCATTGACTACTTAGGTGCTCTATTAATGGTTGTCTCTGTCTGTTTAATACTACTTTCAGTTTCAATCTATGGCCCTCAATATGGTTGGGGCGATAGCCGCACAATCATGTATGCACTCATTGGTGTAATCCTTGCTGTGCTCTTTCTGATGTGGGAGGGCAAGGCTAAAGAGCCGATCCTGCCTCTCTACCTCTTTAAAAATCACACTTTCTCTATCACTTCACTCTTAGGTGCAGTAATTGGTGCTGGAATGTTTGGCGCAATCGTGATGTTGCCCCTCTATTTCCAGGTCGTAAAGGGATATAGCGCAACTGAAGCTGGGCTAAAACTGATACCGCTTATGCTTGGCATAGTTTCAACTTCAATAGTCTCAGGCAAAATGATTTCAAAGCATGGTCACTACAAACGCTTCCCAATCATGGGAACAGCGATTATGACCGTTGGTATCTTACTTATGACACGATTGCAGATTGATACGCCTTATTGGCAGATTTCAATTTATGCGATCTTGGTTGGCGCTGGCCTTGGCCTTTCAATGCAGACCATTGTTATCGCGCTGCAAAATGCAGTTGAATTCAAAGATATGGGTATTGCAACTAGTTCTAATACTTTTTTCCGCTCACTCGGATCGGTATTTGGAACTGCGATCTTTGGAAGTATTTTGACTAACCGCGTTGTGCACTATATGTCTTCAGGTTTTGGAGAGTTAGCCAAAACAAATCCAAGCGCACTTGCTAACTTTGATACTGCACAACTAGAAGTACTAACAACTAACACCGCAGTGCTAAAAACATTCCCACCATTAATTAAACAGACTGCACTTGAGGCTTTCGTGAACTCCTTCCACATCGTCTTTTATGCAGCAGCTCCAATAACTGCCCTGGGATTATTGCTGGCGTTTATGTTGCGCGAGACACCCCTTCGCACATCTCAGGACTACGCCGCAGCACGTGAAGATGCAGCTGGAGAATCACTGGGTTAATGCAATCTCCATTTAAGGATCTGCCGCGAGAAGTATCAATACTTGTCGCGGCATCCTTTTTTGTTGCCGTTGGTTTTGGCATCGTATTACCAGCTATCCCAGTTTTTGCTAAATCTTTTGGCGTCAACAACGCAGCAATTGGCCTAATGGTCTCTGCTTTTGCAATCACCCGCTTTGCCTCTGGATTAATCTCTGGCACTTTAGTAGATAAATTCGGTGAGAGAGCAGTGTTCTCTTCAGGTGTTTTCATGGTTGCACTCTTCACATTCTTAGCTGGTCTTGCACAAAGCTATGAACAACTTCTCTTTTTCCGTGCTGCTGGTGGCCTTGGTTCATCAATGTTTTCAGTGGCCGCAGGCTCTGTGATTATGCGATCTGTCGATGATGCTAATCGTGGACGAGCACAATCGGTCTATCAAGGTTCATTTCTATTAGGTGGCATAGCAGGTCCTGCAATCGGTGGATTACTTTCAGTGATTTCACTTCGTGCACCATTTTTCGTTTATTCAGGAATGCTCATCTGCTCTGGAACGGTTGCACACTTTTTCCTCAAGGGCGATAAAATCGGCAAAGTTGATAAAAGTGTGGATACATCAGATCACACCACCGTGCGTGAAGCGTTAGCGATGAAGCCGTATCGAATTGCACTTGTGCTTACCTTTATTGGCACTTGGGTGTTCTTTGGTCTTCGTGCATCAATCTTGCCAATCTTTGTTACAGAAGAATTGGACTCCACAACAGCAGTAGTTGGTTATGGTCTTGCACTCTCTGCAGTTATTCAAGGTCTAGTACTGCTGCGAGCTGGCAGATATTCTGATGAAAAGGGTCGCCGGGCTGCATCAATTATTGGTGCACAGGTTGTTTTGTTTGGAGTTCTATTACTTACTTTTTCTATTCACATTTGGATGTATTTGATTTCAATGGCAGTCCTTGGTTTTGGTGGTGCTTTTCTTTCGACTACTCCGGCCAGCATTGTGGGCGATGTTATTAAGGGCAAAGGTGGCAAGGTAATTGCTATTTTCCAGATGGCTGGTGATGCTGGAATGATGGTTGGGCCAATCATTATTGGCGCTGTTTCAGATTTCTTTTCCTATCGCACAGCATTTGGCATGTCAGCTGCCATCTTTGTTATTGCACTTATCTTGGTCTATCAAATACCAGAGACCAGAAATGTCGAAGGGCCCCAGGTTAAAAACCTGAGGCCCCTCGATGAAGATCTGTAATTAGTCGTTGCCGCGCAAGATTGAAAGCAGGCGCAGAACTTCTAGGTATAGCCACACGATTGTGACCATCAAACCAAAGGCAGCTCGCCATGACTCTGATTCTGGAGCACCGGCATTGATTCCCTTTTGAATTTGATCAAAATCTAGAATCAAGAAGAAGCTTGCAAGAACCATTCCACCTGCAGCCATAATCAAACCAAGGCCACCGATGTTATAGATGCTTGCACCAAAAAATGAACCAACAAATGAAAGCAGTGCCAGTACTAAGTAACCGATTAGTGCAGTCATGAGCACCTTGGTGAACTTAGGTGTCACGCGGATGCGTCCGCTCTTATAAGCAAAAAGCATGCCTGTGAAAGCACAGATAGTTACGATGATTGCTTGGCTAACAATTCCTGCATATGCAGAGTTGTAGATGTTGCTAATTGTTCCAAGTGCTAAACCTTGAAAAGCTGCATATGCAATTGCTAGAGCAGGCTTAACGGTTTTACTAAAGCTGTTGACCATTGCAAGTGCGAAACCACCAAAGACACCGAGCAACATTGCCCCGCCGCCAAGGTTAAGTGTCCATGCAACCGCCCCAACTGCAACTAGGACTGCAAATAAAATTCCTGTGCGAGTGACTACATCGTCAATCGTCATACGACCTGTGCGCATCGATGATGCAGCAGGTGCGTTATAAAGTTCTTCCATCGCTGCTGGGTCTGAGTTAATTGTGCTCGGATCAAATGCAGCGTATCCACGCTGATTAAACGCCCGTCCTAAAACAGGGTTTGAACTGCGCATAACTTTTCTCTCCTTTTGTAGTGCCACCAGAACCTCTGGTGGTTTGCCATTCATAACAAGTTTAAGGCCCAGAAGATTCCCAGGCTATGCGAAGATGGTGCCCCGAGTGGGGGTCGAACCCACACTGGGAGGATTTTAAGTCCTCTGCCTCTGCCATTGGGCTATCGGGGCCACGTGCAAGGGGTAAATCTACCCTGCTTTCCTAAGCACTCTTTCCAGCTAATGAACGGGCAATTGCATCCAAGATATCTGATTCAGATGCCACGAATTCACTTGCCCCAGTTGCGCGCATGATCTCTGAAAGAACTAATGCACCTGCAGGAATCACATCCACTCGACCTGGGTGCATATAACCAAGATTTGAGCGTTCGTCTCGGGTTTTGGTTAAAAACATTTGTGATGTTTCATGAACTTGCTCGGCACTGATTCGAGATAAGTGAATTGCATAGCGATCGTATTCAGATAAGTTCAATGCAGCAGCTGCAACTGTAGTTGCTGTGCCTGCAACAGCGATTAACGTTTTTGCTTTTGTAATAGGAACAATGTTTGCCGCTTTGGCTATTGCTTCAACAATATCAGCCCGTGCTGCATCCACTTGTGATTGTTGCGCAGGATCATTTGCAAAATGTCGCTCAGCCATTCTCACACAGCCTATATTGACTGATTTTGCAAACTCAACACTTGTTGTGCCAAAGACAAACTCAGTTGATCCGCCGCCAATATCAACGACAAGAAAAGGGCCATCAGATGTTTGAAAGTCTTGGATTGCTCCAACAAAGGAAAGTGCTGCTTCTTCATCCCCACTAATGACTTCAGGTTCAATCCCTAGTCGCTCGCGTACTCCATCAACAAAAAGGTGACGATTAGTTGCATCGCGTGTGGCACTAGTTGCACAAAAACGGATCTTTTCAACTCCGCGCTTTGCAATCTCTCTGGCAAATTTATCAACGGCTGCCAATGTGCGAGTGATTGCATCTGGGTGGAACTGCCCGGTCTCATCAACACCTTGACCCAAGCGAACAATCTCCATCGTGCGCAGAACTTCACGAAAACTATCGCCTTCAATATCTGCAATCAGCAAGCGAATTGAGTTGGTGCCGCAATCAATGGCTGCTACTCGCATGGATTGCCTTCCCACCACTTGGGTAGTTTTGCTAGCGCTTCATCGCCCAGTGGGTTCACATCTGGGCCAGCTGAGAGTGAGTGCGCAATAAGTGAGTGCAGGCATTTAACTCGGGTTGGCATTCCACCTGCAGAGACATTTTCTAATTCAGCAACATCAATACCAAGTGCTGATCGCGCTGCAATGTAGTCATCATGAGCTGCGTGATACGCCCCAGCTAACTCTGCATCTGTTTCAAGCCGATCATTCATCTGACCCATTAAGCCCGTTGTTTCAAGAGTTGAAATTGCTGCAGTTAAGCGCGGGCAGGTTGCGTAATAGAAAGTTGGGAAAGGCGTGCCATCGGCAAGACGCGGTGGTGTTTCCACTACTGCAGGTTTACCGCATGGACAGCGGTAAGCAATTGCATGAACGTCACGTGGTGTGCGACCTAATTGAATTTCAATGCAATCTAAATCTGCTTGTGTTACTTCGCGCAAAGGATTAACCAGCTTCTGTGATGGATGCAATAAGTCTTGAATACCAAGGTTGTCCATCTGTTAGGGAGTTGGCAACCTTAGTGCCCTCATCTGTATTTGATGCAGTTCCATTTTCTGTCACTATGTATTGGCGCTCTCCAGGTAATACAAAGTGCAAACGCTCACGGGCTTGCGACTTAATGTATTCAGGATCTTGCCATAACAAAAGTTCTTGGCGCGCGGCTTCTAGCGCCTTGTTATCTGAAGCTAACTGTGAATTAAGTGCACTGATTTGTGCTCGCTGAGTGAAATAGTGCTTCACTGGAGGCGCAATGGCTAGGGCCAAAATAAAAAATATTGCCCATAGCGCTAGAGCACGCCCAGAATTACGCCGACTTCGAAAACTTAATTGTCGACGCGCCACAAAATCACTTATGCCTTAAAGCGTGGAAAAGCATCTCTGCCGGCATAACGTGCGCCTTCAGCAAGCTCTTCTTCAATGCGTAGTAGTTGGTTGTACTTAGCAACGCGCTCAGTACGTGCAGGTGCACCTGTCTTGATCTGTCCACAGTTAAGTGCCACAGCTAGATCAGCAATCGTTGTGTCTTCAGTTTCACCTGAACGATGGCTCATCATTGAGCGATAGTTAGCACGGTGTGCCATCTCAACTGCATCAATAGTTTCTGTGAGCGTTCCGATTTGATTGACCTTAACAAGTAGAGCATTTGCTGTTCCTCCTGCAATTCCGCGGGCAAGACGCTCTGGGTTAGTTACAAATAGGTCATCTCCCACGATTTGAATGCGTGAACCTAAGCTCTTAGTCATATCGCTCCAGCCATCCCAGTCTTCTTCATTGAGTGGATCTTCAATGGAAAGGATTGGGTAGGCCTCAACGAGTGAGGTGTAATAAGCAATCATCTCTGCAGAAGTCTTTGAGGCACCTTCAAATGTGTATTTGCCATTGTCGTGAAACTCAGTTGCAGCAACATCCATTGCAAGTGCAATCTCTTTGCCTGCCTTGAATCCTGCGATTTCAATTGCTTCAAGAATCAAATCTAGCGCTGCGCGGTTGCTCTCAAGATTTGGAGCAAATCCTCCTTCATCACCAACTGATGTTGCTAAGCCACGCTTTTTAAGAACTGATTTGAGTGCGTGGTAAATCTCAGCACCCCAGCGAAGTGATTCGCGGAATGTGGGTGCACCAATTGGAGCAATCATGAACTCTTGAATATCTACGTTTGTATCAGCATGTGCACCGCCATTGAGAATATTCATCATTGGCACAGGAAGTACATGTGCATTTGGTCCACCTAAGTAGCGAAAGAGTGAAAGATCGGCAGATTCAGCAGATGCTTTAGCAACTGCTAGTGAAGCACCAAGGATTGCGTTTGCACCCATGCGTGATTTGTTCTTAGTTCCATCTAAAGTAATCATTGCCTCATCAATTAAGCGCTGATCTTGGGCATCAAAGCCAATAATCTCTGGTCCAATTTCATCATTAACAAATGCGATTGCCTTTTCAACACCTTTACCTAGATAGCGCTTTCCACCATCTCGAAGCTCTGCGGCTTCAAATGCACCTGTTGATGCACCACTTGGAACTGCAGCCCGTGCTTGTGTTCCATCTTCTAATTGGATTTCGACTTCAACCGTTGGATTTCCACGGGAGTCTAGAATTTCACGAGCTCCGAGAGCTTCGATTATTGCCATTGAGTTTCTCCTTCGTCACTTACACAATTTGTGCCGTAGACCTCAACGCTGAAATCGCACAATCTTTACTGGACTAATCCTACCGTGCCTCGATAGCGCTCACTTGTTCGCTTAACTTCAATGCCTCTTTGCGTAGCGCCGCCTCAGCATCTATTCCATTGGCGTGGGCCCATGCAATAACGGCCAGTAACGCCGCTCCCACGGCACCTTCATCAGCGTCCCCACTCATGTCAGCAAACGTTGGAGTGTGCAGATCAACGTTGTATTTTTCGGCGCGATATAAAAGCTTTTCAATTAAAGGCAACGCCGGCTGCGCCATAGCGATCCCATCAAGGGCTGAAGTGCGACCCTTTTCTTTCTTTTTAATATCTTCCCAGTTTTGCAAAACATCTTCTGAAGTTTTTACTTCAACTCCAGCAAAGACGTGGGGATGGCGCCTAATCAACTTATCAGCGATGCCTTGAGCAACATCTTCAATTGAAAATGGATCACTTGGATGCTCTTGAGCGATACGTGCATGGAAATAAACCTGTAGTAATACATCACCGAGTTCTTCGCGCATTTCAACGCGATCTCCACCTGCTACAGCATCGACAAATTCATAGGACTCTTCTAAAAGATACTTAAGAAGTGACTCATGCGTTTGTTCTGCATCCCAAGGACAACCCCCAGGAGAGCGCAGTTGGTTCATAACCTCAACTAAGCGTTGAAGCTGTGAACCCTGCGTCATCGACTAATTCTTTACTCTGTTGGGGTAACAGCAGTACCTGCTGCATCAGAGGCAACAACATCGGCCACTGTGCCATCCCACTTGCCATAACGTGGATTAACAGTTACGCCAAGTTCTTTAGCTTTTGCAACAACAAGCTTTTGAATCTGTGCTCCAATATCGGCCTCAGCCACACCTGCAGCACTAAGTGCTTGGCTAATTTTGTCTGAAAGTGAAATAGCTTCGATGTATTGATTAAAATCCTTTGGAGCAATTCCTGCACCAACAAGTGCGTTTGGAAGTGCTTCTTCCCCACCTACTTGATCAATGATGCTCTGGCGGCGTGTGTCAATCTCTGCCTTTGAGACTGAAAGTTTGATTTCTTTTCCAACTTCACGAAGAAGAGCTGTTAATAAGTGAAATCGAAGTTGACCACGGTTAAGTGCTTCACCAGTGTCAAGTTGCATCTGTGAGGTGTCAACACCTTGGCGAGCCGCAAGAATTGCATCAATACTACTTTGCACTGTGGCCTGTGAAATCTTTGTGCTGCCTAATGTTGCAGCAGAACCAACTTGGGAACATCCAGTTAGTAGGAGCGTGGTTGCGATGGCAACAATTGCCAGAATCTTCTTCACTATGAACTCACTTTCGGTGCTTCGCTTAGTTGGTGAACAGCCTCAACGACCCAGGCCAGAAGAGAAGTATCCACTATCTCAGGCTCATTCTGGGACGGATTCCACGCGGGGCCTTTGGCTAATGCAACTAAAACGGTGCGTGTAGCCGGTTTATAGAGTGAACCTGGATACAAACGTGACAGACGTAACTGACGTGACTCAGGCAAAGTCAAAGGAGCTAGTCGCAGGTATTTTCCTTGGATTACTACCTCTGTTAACTTGGCGATCTTTGCTTGAGCACGAAGTTGGGCAACTCCCAATAAGGCAACTGCTTCCTCAGGTAATTCTCCGAATCGATCAACTAGTTCAGCGCGAATAGATTCAACATCTGAAGGGTTTTTAACATCAGCTAAACGTCGATAGAGATCAAGGCGCAATCTCTCCCCTGGCACATACTCACTGGATAAATGCGCATTGATAGGAAGCTCTACTTTGCACTCTGAAATCTTTTCTTCGGTTTCAATAATTCCCTGCTTGTAATCTTGCACCGCTTCGCCCACCATGCGCATGTATAAATCAAATCCAACATCTGCGATGTGGCCAGATTGTTCACCACCCAACAGATTTCCAGCCCCGCGAATCTCTAAATCTTTAAGTGCTACGCGCATTCCAGAACCCAGCTCAGTATTGGCTGCAATAGTTGTTAAACGATCATGAGCTAACTCCGAGAGAGGTTGATCGGCTGGATACAAAAAGTAGGCGTATGCACGTTCGCGGCCACGGCCCACACGACCACGTAGTTGGTGAAGTTGAGACAGACCAAACATGTCAGCTCGTTCAACAATAAGTGTGTTGGCATTTTGAATATCTAACCCACTTTCAACAATTGTTGTGCAAACAAGCACATCAAAGTCACGGTTCCAGAAAGCCAGAATCACTTCTTCGAGTGCGCCTTCACTCATTTGCCCGTGTGCCACGCGAATACGCGCCTCTGGTACTAATTCCTGCAACCTAGCTGCTGTGCGATCAATGCTTTCAACGCGATTATGTAAATAGAAAATCTGACCATCACGTAAGAGTTCACGGTGGATAGCTGCAGTAATCTGCGCCTCTTCTGCCGGGCCCACATAAGTAAGGATTGGATGGCGCTCTTCAGGTGGAGTAGTAATCGTAGACATTTCGCGAATGCCAGTTACTGCCATCTCAAGAGTTCGTGGAATAGGTGTGGCCGACATAGCTAATACGTCCACAGTGGTGCGAAGCTTCTTTAAGGATTCCTTTTGCTCAACACCAAAGCGTTGTTCTTCATCCACGATAACAAGACCCAAATCTTTAAAAGCTACATCGTTGGAAAGTATTCGGTGGGTTCCAACAACCACATCAATAGTTCCTGCAGCAAGGCCATCAATAACCTCTTTGTTCTCTTTAGCGCTGTTGAAGCGAGACATTCCTGCAACATTTAATGGAAAACCTGCATAACGCTCGGCAAATGTCTTGGTGTGTTGTTGAACAAGCAATGTTGTTGGGACAAGAACTGCTACTTGCTTTCCATCCTGCACAGCTTTAAAGGCTGCACGAATTGCAATCTCAGTCTTTCCATAACCCACATCACCACAGATGATGCGATCCATGGGATATGGACGCTCCATATCTGCCTTGACATCATTAATGGTTGATAACTGATCGGGAGTTTCAATGTATGAAAAAGAATCTTCTAATTCGCGCTGCCATGGTGTATCAGGTGAAAAAGCAAAGCCAGGAGAACTAGTGCGGGCTGCGTATAAGCGAATGAGTTCGCCAGCAATTTGGCGCACAGCCTTACGTGCCCGGCCCTTAGCTTTTTGCCATTCACCGCTACCAATACGGTGCACGGTAGGTGTTTCACCACCCACATATTTACTGACTTGCTCAAGTGCATCTGTTGGAACAAATATGCGATCTCCAGGTTGTCCACGTTTAGCTGGCGCATATTCAATGATTAAGTATTCGCGGGTCACTCCAGCAACTGTGCGCTCTAGTAATTCAACATAACGTCCAATTCCATGTTGTTCATGCACTACAAAATCCCCAGCACGAAGCTCTAGTGGGTCAATAGCTTGCTTTCGCTTTGTGGGCATGCGCCCTGAATCTTTAACACTTCCCTTGCTACCTGTTAAATCTCGCTCAGTCATGAACAGGATTTGGTGGGCTGCACTTTCAAAACCATGAGCAATGATTGAGGTTGTTAAATGAATAACACCTTTTGTAGGAGTAGCTAGTAACTTCTCATTTATCTGCACTGGCAAATCTGCAGACCTAAATATGCCTGTATATCTCTCAAGCATTCCGTGACCATGAGTTGCAAAGACCACTGTGAAATGAGATTCCACAGCATTTCGTAACTGTTCAATAGTGCGCTCAATGTCCCCACGCATTGGATCTATCGCGTTGTAATCTAAGAACTCTGTGTCTTCGGCTAAATCGCTTCCATATGGAGAGAGGGAACCTGTGGCCACCTTGTGCTCAATAATTTCTGCACTCAACTCATCCCACGACATATAGGTTCCAGAGCCATCGTGTATAGGCGCCACTGCCCCATGTGCTGCATTACTCCACGATGCATTTAAGAATTCTTCATTTGTTGCTAGTAAATCTGAAGCCCTAGATTTAATCCGCTCTTCGTCAATGAAAATAATTTGAGTATTAGCTGGCATTCTAGAAATAATCGTTTCAGTCTCATTGATAAGCAAGGGAATGAGAGATTCCATACCCTCAAAACTCATGCCTTCGCTAATCTTTTCTAGAAGCTCTGCTGCGGCTGGCGGTAAAGAGTCGATTAGTTCAATGGCGCGGTGTCGAATTTCTTTCGTAATGAGAAGTTCTCGGCAAGGATAAATCTGTATGGCACCAACAACTGGCTTAAAGGTGCGTTGATTAGCAACTTCAAAGTAGCTTAAATCTTCAATCTCATCACCAAAGAAATCGATACGGATTGGATAATCTGCAAGCGGTAGGAACAAATCTACGATTCCACCGCGCACTGCGAATTCACCACGGCGTTCAACTAAATCAGTGCGTGTATAGGAAAGAGATGAAAGGTGACGCACGAGTTCATCCAGAGATTGATCTTTACCAATTTCTAACTGTAAAAGTGCGTCCTTACCCAAAGTTGCAATAATTCGATGAATAACACCACGCACTGGAGTAACAACTATTGGGAATTCAGATTGTTTCTTCTCTAACTCATAGAGAGTTTGAATTCTCTTTGCAACAGTGTCGCTTCGTGGGCTTAAACGCTCATGTGGCAGGGTTTCCCATGCAGGGAACTCAAAAACATTGTTATGTAGCTCGCGAAGTTCATTAACAAGATCTTCACTGCTGCGGCTAGAACTTGTAATAACAAGTAAAGGGTGATGCGCAGCACGAGCTGCCAAGAGAAATGGATATATCGATGAAGGTGCCACGATATGAGATGCCTCTAACTGCGTTGGCAGCGAAGAGATTAAGCCACGCACAAGTACACCTCCTTATAAACGCCGTTAGGCCCCGTTCCCAAAAGGGAGGGGGCTAATGGATTCATTCTAATTTGTTCGCACCACCTACGGCGACCTGAGAGGATTACCCAATGAAATCCAGCGGTTCTGGCGGTGCAGTAGCAGCAGATGATGCTGCTTTACGTAGCGATGTCCGCAAACTGGGAGATTTGCTGGGTCAAACACTTGTGCGCCAAGAAGGCCCTGAGCTTTTAGCGCTCGTTGAAAATGTGCGCAAAGCTGTTCGCGAAGGCCAGGGCGAAGAAATACTCGCATCCTTATCTGTTGAAGATTCAGTGCAGTTAGTGCGTGCTTTTAGTACATATTTCAATTTAGCAAACGTTGCAGAACAAGTGCACCGCGCACGTGTCTTAGCCGAAGCTCGAGCTGATGGAGGATCATGGTTAGCACGCGCTGTAGACAAAATCGAAGCAGCGTTAAAATCTCAAACACCTGGGCATGAACTAAACAGCGAAGAGATTTCTGGCTGGATTAATGAAATGTCAGTGCGTCCCGTATTCACGGCCCATCCAACTGAGGCAGCTCGTCGTTCAGTTCTGAGTAAATTAGGACAGGTTGCAGATTTACTTGAAGATGGACGTAATCCTTCTCAAGCAGATCGCCTGGCTGAAACTATTGATTTGCTCTGGCAGACCGATGAACTTCGTGTTGGCCAACCCGAACCACTTGATGAAGCAATGAATGCTCTCTATTACTTGGATGATTTGTTCCGTCAAACAGTTCCTGAAGTTCTCAATGACTTTGCACGTGAAATGAAGCGCATTGACGTTGTTGTTCCTGTGACAGCACGCCCGCTTTCTTTTGGCAGCTGGATCGGTGGAGATAGAGACGGTAACCCAAATGTGACCCCACAAGTCACCAACGATGCGATGCTTCTACAGGTAGCTCACGCGATTCGCGTAACAATCGATGCAATGAATTCACTGCGCCAAGTACTTTCAGTCTCAACAAGAATCATTGGCGCTACGCCAGAATTGACTGCTTCAGTTGAACAGGATTTAAAGCACATCCGCGAATTTGAACCGCGTTTCTTGCGCCTTAACGCTCAAGAGCCTTATCGCTTAAAGGCCACAGCAATTGTGCATCGCCTTGCCTTAACTCGCGAACGCCATGCAAAAGGTGCGGCACATGTTGCCCATCGGGACTATGCAGATACAGATGAGCTTCTTAAAGATTTAATGCTGATGCGAGATTCACTTTTTGCTCATAAAGGTGAACTAAAGCACGCATTGGTTTTGCTCCGTTGCTAGAAACAGTTGCAGAACTGCGCGCAGCAGGTGAGATACTTGAAAAACTTTTAAGTAATCCCGCCTATCGCTCACTTGTGGCACTGCGCGGAGATGTCCAAGAAGTGATGTTGGGGTATTCAGATTCGAATAAAGATGCAGGTATTGCAACTAGCCAGTGGGAAATCCACCGAGCGCAACGATCTTTACGTGATATTGCAATGAAGCATGGTGTGAAACTACGTTTGTTCCATGGTCGCGGCGGTTCTGTTGGCCGTGGTGGTGGACCAACTTATGAAGCTTTAGTTGCACTACCTTGGGGCTCAGTTGATGGTCAAATCAAAATGACCGAACAAGGTGAAGTAATTAGCGATAAGTACGCCTTGGCTTCCCTTGCCCGTGAAAACATTGAATTAACTCTGGCCGCTTCATTAGAAGCAACAGTGCTCAACCGTGGACCACGCCAATCAATTGCAGATCTTCAAAGCTGGAATGAATGCATGCAATTAATTAGTGATCGCTCATTTACTGCTTACCGCGCACTAGTTGATCACCCAGATCTACCTGCTTATTTCTATGCATCCACTCCTGTGGAACAACTTGGAAATCTCTTCTTGGGTTCACGTCCATCGCGACGACCTGATGCAAGCAGTGGACTTAGTTCACTTCGCGCAATTCCATGGGTCTTTGGCTGGACACAGTCACGACAGATTGTTCCTGGCTGGTTTGGTGTGGGATCTGGATTAAAAGCTGCTCGTGAAGCTGGCAAAACTGAAGTCTTACAAAAGATGCTCGGTGATTGGCACTTCTTCCACACTTTCATTAGCAACGTTGAAATGACATTAGCTAAGACAGATTTAACCCTTGCCCGCCGCTACGTTGAAACTTTAGTCCCTAAAGAACTTCACCATTTCCTCGATCAAATCCAGGCTGAGTTTGATTTAACTGTGGAAGAAATTCTCAAATTAACAAATAAGAAATCTTTGCTAGGAGATCAAGAAATTTTGGCTAGAACTTTGCAAGTTCGAGATGCCTATCTTTCCCCAATTCACTTACTACAAATCAACTTGCTCAAGCGCGTGCGCGATGCTGGAGATTCTGCAGACCCACTATTGCGAAGGGCACTTTTGCTCACCATTAACGGCGTTGCTGCAGGACTTAGAAATACAGGTTGATTAAGAGTTGTAACGCGTTTGTGTTCGCTCTAAACCTTCATTAATCAAAGATTCAACAACATCGGCCCCACGAACGATAAATTCGCCTAAATCCTTTTGTTCCACTTTTGAAAAAGCTTTCAAAACAAAATCGCCTGGATCTTGTTCGCCCATAGGGCGACCTATACCCAAGCGCACACGGTAATACTCTGCCGTGCCAAAAGCTGAAGTCATAGATTTAAGACCGTTGTGGCCATTATCCCCGCCAGCGATTTTGGTGCGGATAGTTGCAAAAGGAATATCTAATTCATCATGGAGCGCGATAATTTTTTGTGGTTCCACAGAATAAAAGTTAGCAAGAGCTTTAATTGGCCCACCAGTCTCATTCATAAATGAATGTGATTTAGCAACAATAACTGGATGTGCATCAACACCAACACCTAACTTAAAGGCTGCGATGTGTGTGCGGGATTTGTGTGAAGATAATTTAACGTTGTGGCGACGAACTAATTCATCAATGACCATCTGGCCCACGTTGTGACGGGTGGCAGCGTATTTATCGCCTGGATTGCCCAGGCCCACTACCAACCACGTCATAACGGTAAGCGTAAGGGTTAAGCGTCTTTCTTTTCTGCATCTTCTGCTGGTGCTGCCGCATCAGTTGCTGCTGCTACTGGAGCAACAACCTCTTCAACTACTGTGGACTTCTCAGACAAGTGAACAACGATTGTCTTTGGATCTGACTCAAGTTCAACGCCTGCTGGAAGCTTCACATCTGATGCATAACGAGATTCACCAGAGTGCATTCCTTCGATACTAACTTCGAGGAAGCTTGGGATTGCTGTTGCTTCAACGCGAACTTCAATTGAGTTGTGAACGTGCTCAAGGATTCCATCGCGATCGTGCTCACCAATTGCGTGAACAGGAACTGAAACAACAACCTTTTCACCCCGACGAACTAGGACTAGATCGACGTGCTCAAGGATTTGCTTGAGTGGGTGGCGAACAATTGCCTTTGGAAGTGTGAGTTCTGTCTTTCCATCAATTGAGATATCAAGCAATACGTTTGACTGCTTTAGAGCAACGCCAAGTTCGCGCGCTGGAAGTGTGATGTGTTGTGGCTTTTCACCGTGACCGTAGATGACGGCAGGAACCAAACCATCGCGACGTGCACGACGTGATGCGCCCTTACCAAATTCGGTACGACGTACGCCGTTGATGCTGATTTCTGCCATTTTAAATCTCCTCTAGATAACTTCGGTGTTTGCACAAAGTTCCGATGAGGAGTTAAGTCCTTAAGCCGTCGATTACGGAAGTAAATTCTTACCCTCGCCGGAACGAAGCAAACAATATCTTCGAGGGGCTATGTGAAGCAAATCCCCGCTTAGGAGTGCCCATCAAAGAGGGAGGTGACCGATCCATCTTCAAAGACTTCGCGGATGGCGCGGGCAAGAAGTGGAGCAATCGATAGGACTGTGAGTCCATCAAACTTTTGATCCTCTGAGATTGGCAGAGTATTTGTAACAACTACTTCTGATGCTCGAGATGATCGTAGGCGCTCAACTGCTGGACCCGAGAAGACGGCATGAGTTGCAGCGATGATCACATCTGCTGCCCCTGCATCAAAAAGAGCTTCGACTGCTTTAGTAATTGTGCCTGCAGTGTCGATCATGTCATCGATAACTACGCAAGTCTGTCCCTGAACATCACCAACCACACGGCCTGTTGTTGATTCATTTGGGATGCGTGGATCGCGGGTTTTGTGAATAAATGCGATTGGGCAACCACCGAGTAGATCTGACCAGCGCTCTGCAACTCGTACTCGACCAGAGTCAGGAGAGACGATTGTTAAGCGTGTGCGATCAACTTTGCTACCAACATAGTTAGCCAGCATTGGAAGTGCGAAGAGATGATCTACAGGACCATCAAAGAAACCTTGAATTTGTGAAGTGTGTAAATCAACGCACATCAATCGATCAGCACCAGCAGTTTTAAAAAGATCTGCCATTAATCGCGCAGTGATTGGTTCACGTCCACGGCTCTTCTTATCTTGACGTGCATAACCATAAAAAGGTGCAACAACTGTAATGCGCTTTGCAGATGCGCGCTTTAATGCATCGACCATGATGAGTTGTTCCATGATCTGCTTATTTACTGGAGTTGTGTGGCTTTGAATTACGAAAGCATCGCAACCACGAACTGATTCTTCGAAGCGAACAAAGATCTCGCCATTTGCAAAGTCATATGCTGAAGTTGGGGTAAGTGGAATACCAAGCTCTGATCCAACTTCATCAGCTAATTCAGGAAATCCGCGGCCTGCAAAAAGACGTAATCTCTTTTCAGAAGATAAACGGATCTCGCTCATTTATTAGCCCTTCTTCTCTTTAGCTTCGGCGGCTTGTGCTGACTTGGAACCAGCGCGCTTTCGCATGACCCAACCTAATACATTTCTCTGCTTGGCTCTGCCAACGCCAATCGCGCCTGCAGGAACATCTTCAGTAATGACAGATCCTGCGGCGGTATATGCCCCATCTCCCACTGTTAGTGGTGCAACCAACATTGTGTCGCTACCGATTCGGACATGATCTCCGATAGTGGTGTGGTGCTTTTCTACCCCGTCATAGTTAACAAAGATTGTCGCTGCGCCGATATTGCTGCCTTCTCCAATGGTGGCATCGCCAACGTAGGAAAGATGTGGGACTTTTGAGCCAGTTCCAACTGTTGCATTTTTCATTTCAACAAAAGCACCAGCTTTAGTTGCATCACCAAGGACAGTTCCTTGGCGCAAATATGTAAATGGACCAACTGTTGAGCCTTCACCAATGACGCTATCTACAGCGATTGATTCAAGTACTGATGCGCCCTCTTTTACTTGGCAGTTGGTAAGGGTTGTTCGAGGCCCAATGGATGCACCTTGGGCGCGCTGATCATCTGTTGCATCTTTTTCTTCAACAATCTTTAGGAGCTCATCAGAATCATCTCGAATAATGCGGCCATAGCCAGTTGGGTCTGGGTGTTCGGCAGTTAAAACAGAGGCTGCAAACTTTCCTGAATTGTGAGCAGTTATAAAGGCTGCTAGTGATTCACCAGTGAGCATGGGTGTGTCACCAGCTAACACCAATACTGTGCCTTTAGGTGTTGAGCCTGCGAGCGCTAATTGCGCAGCATGTCCTGTGCCACCACGGCGCTCTTGAAAGATAGTTGTAGCTTTTGGCGCAATATGAGAGATATGTTCTTCAACTAATTCACGGCCAGAGCCGACAACAATACGAACTTCTTTGGCTTTTAGATGATCAACTGCGTGCAAGACATGTCCAAGTAACGAACGTCCTGCAACGCTATGGAGAACTTTGGCTTTTGCCGATTTCATCCGTGTGCCTTCGCCAGCTGCGAGAACGATCACGGTTTCTACGGTCACAAGTGAATCCTATCGGTGGCTCCGCCACCAGGTATCGATCCTGGACCCTGGGCTTCAAAGGCCCATGTGCTAGCCACTACACAATGGCGGAACACGTATTCTCCCTCATAAATGGCCATGGTTGTGACCACATTGCACCTTCTTTACGAGATTACTTTTGCCCCAGCTACTGGGCCATATGCGCGAACAACGCTGCCCACTACTCCGCTTGAGGTCAATGCCACCGTTAAATCAAGTCCAGATTCCTCATCGGGAACTAAAAAAGCAACAGTTGGCCCTGATCCTGAGACTAACGCCCCTAGCGCTCCATACTCTTGGCCCACATCTAGAACTAAACGCAGTGCGGGACGCAAAGAACAAGCTGCTGCTTGCAAATCATTTACAAGGTGCGCACCTACTGATTCTGCATCAGCTGCAAGCAAAGCCTGCATGAGCGCTTCGTTAGTTTGTGGTTCAACTATTTCAAGTCCAGTTCGCAAGCGATCACACTCTGCATACACTGCAGGAGTTGATAAACCATGAGTAGAAAGAGCGAGTACCCAGTGATAAGTGCCGCGAGATAGCGCAGAAGTTAATTGATCACCATGGCCTGTGCCAATTGCAGTTCCACCATTTAACATGAAGGGAACATCGCTACCTAACTTTGCGGCAATATCTCCCATCTCTTCGCGGCTCATACCTAGTGAATATAAATAATCAATTGCAACGATTGTGGCTGCGGCATCTGCACTACCACCAGCCATTCCACCTGCAACTGGGATTGATTTCTTAATTTCAATGTGTGCATCAATTTCAATGTCATATTCTTGCGCCATCAGTGCTGCGGCTTGGGCCGCTAAGTTACTAGCATCTGCTGGCACACCATGGGTCTGTTCCCCTGTAATTGAAACAGAAACACCAGATTTTGGTTGTCCAAGGGTGAGTGTTACTTCATCAAAAATTGAAATAGCTTGAAATACCGAAACAACATTGTGGAAACCATCTTCCTCGCGTGGGCCAACTGAAAGTTGCAGGTTGACCTTTGCCGGCACCCGAACCGTCACGTTTTTTATTGGCATGGTTTGACCTTAATGTGTTGGCTAGAAAATGTCAGGTGCAACAGCAGCGATGGCACAAAAACCAGCAATCTCTAAAGCTTCACCGCGAAGGGTTGGGTCAATCTTTGCGCGCTTAAGAATCTCTTCAGCCGCAGAAGAAGAGCCATAGAGGCTAGAGAGAGCTGAACGCAGCATTTTTCTGCGTTGAGCAAAGGCTGCATCAATGATTGTGAAAACCTTGCGTCGTAGTTCTTCATCCCCTGGTGTTTGCCTTCTGATGAATGAGACAAGCTTAGAATCAACGTTGGGTGCTGGCCAAAATACTGAACGCGATACAGATCCTGCGCCTTTTACTTCTGCCCACCAAGCAGCTTTAACCGATGGGATTCCATAATCTTTTGTACCCGGCTTTGCAGCTAAGCGATCGGCAACTTCTGCTTGCACCATAACCACGCCTGTGCGCAGTGATTCAAACTTTTCCAGCAAATGCAGCAGCACAGGAACTGAGACGTTATATGGCAAATTGGCTACTAACACCGTTGGGTTAACTGGCAAATCCTGAATTGTGAGTGCATCTTGATTAAGGACAATTAGATTTTCAGGATGCTCATAATGGTTAGAAACTGTTATTGGAAGTTGGCCAGCTAAACGCGAATCAATTTCAACTGCCACAACCGATGCCGCACTTTCAAGTAAAGCTAGAGTCAAAGAACCAAGACCTGGGCCAATCTCAAGTGCGATATCAGTTGGTCCAACTACAGCTGTGCGCACAATTTTTGTGCAGACATTTGAGTCGATAACAAAGTTTTGTCCAAGGGATTTAGATGGCTTTAGTTCTAACGCCGCTGCGAGTTCGCGGATTTGCGCTGCTCCTAATAATGTCATGATGCAAATGAGCCAAATAAACGCTCGGCATTATTACCAAGAGCTGTTGCTAACTCGCCAAGATCTGCCTCTCGCTCAAGGGCCATTGCCCGAACAATATTTGCAATCTGAGCAGGGGTATTAAGCGCTCCGCGATGTGGCATGGGTGCAAGGAAAGGAGAATCTGTTTCAACGAGTAGTTGATCAATGGGAACTAACTTCACTGCCTCACGCAAGGCGGGGGCGTTATTAAAGGTCAATGTGCCAGCAAATGAGAGGACATATCCGCGCTCTATGCAGGTCTTAGCCATCTCCACACCGCCTGAAAAGCAGTGAAAGATAACCTTTTCTGGAGCTCCAACTTCAAGTAGAACAGAGAGAACATCATCGTGTGAGTCACGGTCATGAATAACTAGCGCTTTGTTTGTTTTTTTAGCTAGTTCAATATGCCATTTAAAGGATTCTTGCTGACGTGCTCGAAGCTCTGGAGGTGTGCGAAAGTAATCAAGACCAGTTTCACCAATTGCCCGGACACGTGGATGCTCTGCCAATTGAGCGATTACTGCCCAATCAGCTTCTAAGTTCTCAACAACAGGTGCTTCATTAGGATGAAGTGCAACGGCAGCTAGAACTGAAGTGTTCCACTTTTCTGCTGCAGCAACACACCAAGCAGATTGTTCAGCTGAATAACCCACCTGCATGATTCGATCAATGTTTACGCTTTTAGCCTCAGCAATTACCTCTGCCACCTCAGGTGAATCTGGCGCAGTATCAGTAATGATCTCCAAATGTGCATGCGCATCAACTGTTGGAGCAGGAAGTGGTTCTGGTAGAGGTGCCCGCTGACGATCAATATCGCGGTTGTGGCGATCAGCCATATGTATTAGGCATTGGTTTCTAAGCGAGGGAAAAGAACTGGAGTTTTAGTAATTGTGGCACCTGGTGGCAATTGTCCCCACGTTGCAACATCAGAGATCTTTTGCGCACCAAGATCTCCTAGTGATGCTTGTGCACCCAAACTGCTCCACAAAATCTCACATGTTTGTGGCATCACTGCATTGAGCAATACAGCAAGTGCGCGCAATGACTCTGCGGTGTTATACAAAACGTCTTCTAGTATCTGTTTATTTGCTGGATCTTTAGCAAGAATCCACGGCTCTTTCTCTGTTACATAACCATTTACTTTCTTGCAAAAATCCATAATGGCAAGGATTCCACCTTGGAA
>RGHD01000071.1 GCA_010024385.1 Actinomycetota bacterium
AATCTCCTCTCTAAAATTTTTTCTAGTTTATGTCGAACGCTTGGATCTAGTTTGTGCCACGCTCTTTTTGCGCTTGGCCGAAATGCGAGGTCGTACAAGGCGTGATTCCCTTCGCAGTTCTTCAAGTGAAACTCTTATGGATGGCTCACTGCCATCTTCATGAGCTTTAATCTCTGCCAAGATTGTTGGGGTCATTTGGGCATCCCAGAGCTTCTCAGTGAGGTAATCAAACATCCTTGGAGACATTACGTAGAACGAAGGCCGATTGTTTGTGAGTACTGCAAATGGCAGATCATGTGCATCCTTAACTGCAGCGTTGGGATTTTGTTTAAACTCTGAAATACCCATTGATGTGCTTGTAAGAATCTCGTCCATCATTTCCTCCTTCTAGATCTGCCATTACTATAGCCCTAAATTTAGGTCTATATCCACACTTCTTTACGCTCAAAGCTGCCCCGATAGACTCATCCAATGCCAAAGACCCTGCCCACACCTGCCGCACCTGCGCCAGATGTAACGCGCGGGGTCCTTGCAATCAAAGCCTTTAGAAAGCTCTGGAACTCCATGGTCTTCTCATCCCTTGGAGATTGGCTGGGTCTTTTAGCAACAACCGCGCTCGCCCAACAACTCTCTGGTGGAGATTACGCAAAAGCTAACTTTGCAATCGCAGGTGTTTTCATTGCACGCTTGCTTCCAGCGGTTTTCCTTGGCCCTATCGCTGGTGTGATCGCAGATAAGTTAGATCGCCGTAAACTTATGGTCAACTGCGACATCTTGCGAACTGCGCTCTATATATCAATACCTATCGTTCATAACTACTTCTGGCTCTACACCGCAATGATCTTGGTTGAGTGCATCACTCTCTTCTGGTCACCTGCCAAAGAAGCCTCAGTTCCAAACCTTGTCCCGCGGGACAAGTTAGAAAATGCAAATCAAGTCTCCCTCCTAGCTGCTTATGGCACAGCCCCCATTGCTGCAGCGATCTTTACATTCCTCTCACTTTTCACATCAGCAATCAACGCTGCATTCTCACTTAACGTAACGGCAGTTGACTTAGCGCTGTATGCAAATGCTCTTTCTTTTGCTTTTGCAGCTTTCACAGTGTGGGGATTGCGAGAAATACCAAAAGGTGCAGCAGCAAAGCATGCTGCTGAGACTGGAATTATTAAATCTTTGCATGAAGGCTGGAAGGCTGTCTCTGGAAGTAAATTGATTCGCGGCCTTATCGTTGGAATGGTGGGCGCATTTGTTGCAGCAGGTGCTGTCATTGGACTAGCTAGAACATTTGTGGGAGATCTTGGCGGCGGTGAAGCTGCATACGGTGTTCTCTTTGGCGCAGTTTTCACAGGATTAGCAGCAGGAATTGCACTTGGCCCTAAAGTCTTTGCCCAGTTCTCTCGTCGCAGACTCTTTGGAGCATCTCTAACTATTAGCGGCGCCTTCCTTGTGGCGCTGGCTGCAATTCCTAACCTTGTTCTAGCTGTCTTCATCACCATCATCTTGGGTGCCTTTAGCGGCATCACCTGGGTAACAGGCTTCACCATGCTTGGCATGGAGGTTGCCGATGAGGTGCGAGGGCGCACCTTTGCCTTCGTGCAAAGCCTTATCCGTGTGGTTTTGGTGGGTGTTTTAGCTGTTGCGCCTTTAATTGCAGCAGCAGTAGGTGAGCACACCTTTAAATTCCAAAACACACAAGTGAGCTATAACGGCGCAGCAGTAACAATTCTTATTGCAGGCTTGTTTGCATCCCTCATTGGTTTCATTTCCTACAAACAAATGAAAGATCGCCCTGCTATTTCTTTGTGGTCTGACATCCTTAACGCGCTTAAAGGCGAGCTAGGAAGTATTACAGGCGCCCCAGCACAAGGTGTCTTCATCGTCTTTGAAGGCGGTGAAGGAATTGGAAAAACAACACAAGCAAAACTATTAAAGGCCTGGCTAGAACAAGAAGGTGAAAGCGTTGTCTTAACACGCGAACCTGGTGGAAGTGATCTAGGAATAGAGATTAGAAAAATTCTTCTCTCTCACTCAACCGGTGAGATCAGTCCACGTGCTGAAGCTTTGCTCTATGCAGCAGATCGCGCCCATCATGTTTACTCAGTTATTCGCCCAGCGTTGGCCGCTGGGGAAGTAGTAATTAGTGATCGATACTTTGATTCATCCATCGCCTACCAAGGCGCAGGAAGAGTCCTAGAGCCCGGAGAAGTGGCAAGAATTTCAAGATGGGCAA
>RGHD01000072.1 GCA_010024385.1 Actinomycetota bacterium
AGTAGGAACATAGTGAAAAGCTGCACTGATCTTTGAGATATCTGTGCCAGAGAGCTTGGCCCAAGCCAAACGATACATCGCCAGCTGAACGGCAGCTGATGCATCCAACTTCGTTGATCCAGTTTTCCAATCCACCACTTCAAAGCCATCAGCTGTTGCATAGACGGCATCGATGCGCCCACGCACCAAAATGCCGGCAATAGTTGTTTCAAATGGCACTTCAACGCGGACTGGTGTGCGATTGGCATATTCACTGCCCAACCATGCTTTTTTCAGATCTTCTAACTTTGAATCTTCTTCCAGTGGATCTAAGTAATCCAAGTACTCATCACCAAATAATGTTGCTGCATCAGTGAATTGGCGTTCAACCCATAAGTGGAAAGCTGTACCGCGACGCGAATATTGATCTTGTCCACGCGGCATTGGTCGACGAATATTGAGTGCAAGTTCTTGTGGATCCTTATGCAAGGCAACGAGTGTGGAAGTTGAAAGACGTGGAGGTAGTGCAACGCGAATAGTTTGATCTTTCACTTTACGTTGCTCATTAATTAATGCCTGAGCATCACCAATCCAAGAATTAATCTCTGCTGATTTAGATTCTTGAAGAGAATGGATGGGCGCTGATTTCACTAATTCAATGGCAGCATCAAATGCGTGACGGCGATTGCCTAATGGATCACGAGGCCACTGTGCAGAGATTGGATTTTCAATCGTTGGGTTTTCTGCACCGTCTTCAGGTGCTGCAACATCACTTACTAATAAGCCACCTAATCCACTTGCTGCGGCTGCAATCATTGTGAAGATCTCACTTGGTGCAACAGCTTGTGTGCCATCTCGCCACCACGATGTTGTGCAGAGCAGATGCGATTTAGCGCGCGTGATAGCAACGTAAGCAAGGCGCATCTCCTCACGCATTTTGATGTTATTGGTGCACTCCTTACCAAAGGCTTTGATTGCCTTTGCCGCATCACTGTTTTTAGTTATGCCATCTAGAGAAAATCGTGGAAGCTCGTGTGCATCTGCGCGCAGCTCAAAGGGCACATGCTTTTCATTCTTAAGCCAATTATCTGAATCGCCAGTATTTCCACCAGGAAAAGTACCCTCAGCTAATCCAGGCACAACAACAACATCCCACTCAGCACCTTTAGCCATATGAATCGTCAGTATCTGCACAACATCACTTCGAATTTCAGGTGCCCCTGCCTTTAGCCCGCCTTCAGCATCGGCGGCTATATCTAGCCACACTAGGAAGGCTGAGACTGTTCCACCTGTGCGCTCAAACTTTACTGCTTCATCAAGGAAGCGATCTAGGTGTCTGCGACCAGATTGATTGCCATCGCGCAGAGTTATTTCACTTTCTAGGGTTAAGTAGTTTTCAATCTCACTAATTAGATCAGTGATCTGCCCACCTGCGCGCGCACGTAATCGACGCAAGTCACTGGCAAATCGAACAAGGCGTTGGTATCCAATATCGCTAAAGCCATATTTCTTTGCATCTTGTATTTCATCTAGAGCATCGATGATTGATCCTGCAAACTGATCATCGGCCTCTAACTGTTCTGGATTTCCGGCGGCAATCTTTTTAATAAATGTCTTTGAATCCGCATGCATCGCTTTAGCGCGCTCTCTTGAGAAGGTTCCTAACGCTGCAATGTCGCGCGGTCCTAGATTAATTCGTGGTCCAGTTAAATGACGCATTAGTGCAGAGCCTGCATCTGGATCAGTAATTATCTTCAACATTGTCACAACATCGGCTACTTCTGGAACGTGAATCAACCCACCGATTCCAATGACTTCCACTGCAATTCCAGCTTCATGCAACGCTGCTTCAATTGCGCTAATCTGACTGCGCTTTCGCACAAGCACAGCGCATGTCTTGCCAGTTGAAGGAGACCAGTTCTTTTGAACATATTCAGTGATTGCCTGTGCTTCAGCATCAATAGTTTCAAAGATTCCGTAGGCAACTTCACCTTTGCCAGCTTGTGGTCGCGCCTCTAGTTCAACAACTTGTTGCCCACCCGCTAACTTAATTTCACCACTAATGCGGTTGGCAACCGACAAAATCATTTCATCATTGCGAAAGGTTGTTGGAAGGGAGAACTGGGCTTTGCCCACTTGATCAGAATTCTTAGGAAAATAGGTAGCAAAAGATGCCATGGTGCCGGCAGAGGCTCCGCGCCAGGTATAAATGGCTTGCGATGGATCTCCCACAG
>RGHD01000073.1 GCA_010024385.1 Actinomycetota bacterium
AATATAACAAAATGTGATCTAAATCTGTCAAAATTGTGGGCAAATTTTCCCGTTTACGGGGACATATTAAATGCCCCAGAATAGGACAATATGGGCCAAATTGGACATTTACGACATGTTGACAAAATTCCCAGAATATGCAGCTATTGACAACATTATGCAAATATGCTATGTTCTGCAAAATTGGGATTACGTCTTATTATATGAGATGCCCAATTACTCATATATATCTAGTTATAATATATGATAATAATTGATAGTAAATTGATAACCATTTTACTCCACAATGCTCCACTATACTCCACTTAAAAGGCCTTAGAAAGGCCATAGAGAGGAGAAAAAAGGTGGGGGGTAGTGGAGAGGTATCTACCTATTTGGTCCAAATACAGGAGTTATGACAGGATGTCTATCATCCTCATCTGACCATTTGCCTGTAGAATATCCTACTTCTGGATCTTTGTTTATATCTTCTTCAAAGTCTAGCCATGCCTCTAGATTGTCTAGAAATCCCATTATTCTTCAAATGATTGTTGTGTAGCCCATAGAGCATCTTGATCTATTTGACTAGGATTAGTACCATTAGGATATTGGTTATAATGGACTCCATCAGCTTCCCGCCCCTTTTGTTCCACCACAAATCCATTCTCACGATCAAATAGGACATAATCAAATTCCTTGACCTGGAAGTATTGTTTAAATACAGATAACACCTTGTCTAGGTCTAAACTTCCGCATGTATAGAGATCGAATTGAATTAGCCCTGGATCTGTCTCATCCCAAATATGGAATGCAATATGGCTAGTTTCGATCATAACTATTGCGGTTAGACCCCTATTGCCTGGAACATCCACATAGGATGCAAATGGACCTTTAATAATCTTCATATTAATCTGGTCGACTAAAACTTTAAGAAATTCAATTCCTTGTTCTTCTGTATTCATTGGATTAGCTACTTTAGCATTTACCAATAAGTGTTTGTGATATATCATTGCTACTCCTGTTTTCATAATTTTCCCTGCAAATATGCCATATAGTTAAGTATAGCAAATAGTAATATTAGGATACCGATGGCGTATTTCATTCTTTCCCGCCAAAATTTATGACTCTAAATGCATCCCCTGTTTCTTCATCTTCAAAATCCCATTCGCCCCAATATGGAATTCCGTCAGCATCATAATCATCCCAACCTGAACCTTCCATATCTAAATCTAATTTGTAGAATGTTCCATACTTCTGATATAGTGGCCAAAAGGTATCCCATAGCCATCCATAATATTTATATTTAAATCCTTTTATGCCTTCATCTTCCATATAGGATAGCTTTAGCATATTCTTAGATGCTATTGATCCCGCCCAATTCGCTATCCAGCGTAGTGGCGGTTTAGCATTATGTACCACAATTGATTCATCTAGAAAATTACGCATATGTTCTCTCTTCTCGCCGCACTTTTCGCTTCACTTATTCGTCGTCGAAATCTACTTCAAATGGATCATTTAGATCTAATTGATCTAAACCTTCTAATGATTTAAATGCAATTACAGCAGTAAATGCCATAAGGGCAATTGCTGCTGCAGCCATAATAAACTTCTTATTCATATCAACCAGTCCTTTTCTGTGGATATTCTAAATCTCCATATGCATATTCATATGAATTTAAACTAAGCATTCTAGACTTGCCACAAGGGCAAGGTGGGGCCATGTGAATCTTATCTTGAGTTAAATCTGTTTCAATACTCATTAGGGTGTTGCATGTTCGGCATTTAAACATATACTTTGTCATTTCTTTTCCTCCATGATCATTTCAATTATTGAATAACAATCACATGCGCCTATCATGCATTCCGCCGTTCTTAATCCATACCGCCTTAATTCTCCTGATGCTGAGAGTAAATGCTGCTCCTGAATTAATCCTGCAATTCTTTCCCGCTCAAGCTTTTGAGCTTTTTTGCATCCATTACAAGGACATTTCCAAACAGTTTTAGCATAACTTATTTGATCCCTTGGGTCTCTATATGCATTCTCTGCTGCTTCAAGATCCAACTTCTGATTCCTCTTCTGCACTGATATCTTCTATTAAATTATAATATCTGCGTTCCCAGGATTCCGCTTTTTCTTCTGCATCTAACCACATTCTTTTCATATGGTCTCTTTTTTCGTATGCCTGATCTATTAAGTCTTGCATATGTTCTGTTTGTTTAGTTATATCTTG
>RGHD01000074.1 GCA_010024385.1 Actinomycetota bacterium
TGCAGGCGCATAGGGATTTAGAGGGTGGAAAGACGCTCGGAGCTTTGATATTGCACCCTTGTTTTTGAAAAAACCTGGCGCTGCAGACTCTTTATACCCAAGGCGTCCTATGCGAGGGGATGGGGTCGATTGCTGGCCTTTATGCTCGTCATTGATTATGACACCAGGACCGTAGATTCATCTTAAGGAAACAGCATATATAAATTGGTCGCCTTTGATGCCTACTGCAACCTGTTCGATGTATATTGCTGGCACCCGAAATGCTATCGTTTGCATCACAGATCCGCATCGCTTGCGACACTTCAAAAAATTCGACAGCGCGGGTGAGTGGACTGGAAGCACCGCGATTTGCAGATGACGAATGACTTTCGGCCAACTGCAAGCGCGCATTAAAAGCACATTGGCTTAGCTTGAAACCGTTCCGTTTGACGCCTTCGACTGGCATGAGGCCTCGGACATCACTTTCTCCATAAGCAGAGATAAAACCAGAACCTTGTCTGGTGAAGATTATTTGAAGTACCATGTGCTGCTCAACTTCTTCTTCAACTTCGTTACCGCCTTCGGCCTTCTGCGCCACGCCGGGGTCAATATTGGAAAGGTCGACTACCTCGTAGGATCGGGTAATTAATTGATAAGACTAATCTATGAGCCTTTCCTTCTTGGTTCCCCGCTCTTAACAACACTTCCAATTTTTCTAAAATTTATTGCCCTCTTGAGGACACATAAACCCACAAGGCTTTGATTTGCTCATCAGTTAAATTATTTTTAAAAGAAGGCATCAGGCCTTTTCCCTCAGTGACTGACTGAAAAAATCTATCGTATTCACCCAGAGGGAATTTGCGTAAGTCAAATACATTTGTACCAGAAGTCACCATATTGAAGCCATGACAAACTCTACAGGTTTGGGAATATTTATCCTTACCCATCGCTAACAAATCACGGTCAGGCGAATCTTGAGAAAAGGCACTCGATGCAATAAAAGCACCGAGTACTGCACTACAAATTTTCAGCATAATTTCACTTCATTAGTGCAAATGTCCAAACAGATGAACCGCGAGGAATATTGGCAGATCTCTGATCAAAGTCATAGTAAATACCCCCAGTTCCTGACACTACAGTGATGTACTGAACTCCTTTGTGTTCCCAAGTAACAGGCTGCCCTGCAACACCTGAGCCAGTTTGAAAGCCCCACAGTTTTTGTCCATTAGAAGCATTTACTGCCATGAATTCCCCATCAGAGGAACCAGTAAATACTAAGTTACCAGCAGTGGACAAGGTACCTGACCAGCTAGGCATCTCAGTCCAAGGCATTTGCCATTTAGACTTACCAGTCATAGGATCAATCGCTGCCAAATATCCGTTTGGACGATCTTTAGGAAAAACAAAGTTAACAATGTCGGTTTGAAGACACCATTCGTCTTTCTTACTTGAGGTTGGTGTTCTTTCATGGCACTCTTGGTTGTTGTACTTGTAGGTCATGCCAAAATCAAAAATATTGGCATAAACCAAACCAGTAGCTGGATTCCAAGAGGTGGGCTGCCAGTTTTTGCCACCAAACGCTGATGGAAAGAAAGTTGTGGCTTCGCCCGTTTTCAGATATTTTTTCATCAATTCAGTATGGACGGGACGGCCTGTCGTCATATCAATTTTCTCAGCCCAATTCATATTTTTAACATAAGGGTTTGCGGCTAACAAATTCCCGTTAGTACGATCTAAGACATAGAAAAAGCCGTTTCGATTTGCCTGCAACAGCACTTTTTTGTTTTCGCCTCCAACCTTCATATCAACCAACATGCCTACTTCTGTAGCGTCGTAATCGAGCGGATCGTTCGGGGTGAACTGGCGATGCCAGACGATTTCACCAGAACGCGGACGAATTGCAATCACCGAGTTTGAGTAAAGATTGTCAAAACTACTGACGTCTAGACCAACGCGTTCTGCGGGCTTCCATGGGCTGGGTTGTCCAACGCCCCAGTAAACCAGATCCAGGTCTTTGTCATAAACCCCAGTCATCCAAGTGGTCGATCCACCAGTCTGAGCAGAATCACCCAGCCAGGTGTCGCCACCTTTTTCATCTTTGCCAGCAGCGGTATATCTGCGCCACAATCTTTGACCAGTTTCAGGGTCCAGTCCATCTAGAAAACCGCGCGTACCAAATTCACCGCCAGCTATACCGGTTATCAAAACACC
>RGHD01000075.1 GCA_010024385.1 Actinomycetota bacterium
TTGATGGCATAACTATTAACGCACTAGCCCCTGCGGTAATTGCGACGCCAATTAATGTTAATACTGCCAAAGAAACTTTGGATTACATGATTTCAAAAATTCCTACAGGCCGTCTTGGTGAGCCAAGTGAGGTAGCAGAGATAATTGCATTTATAGGATCAAAGGCTTGTTCATTCACAACCGGCTTCACCTTTGATATCTCAGGCGGGCGAGCAACCTACTAGTAATTTAAATAAGTGGCATACTTGCACTTATGGCCGATGTCGTCCGAGCGTTAACACTTGATCAATTACGCAAACGCAAAAGTGTTAAGTGGAGACAATTTCCAAATGATGTACTTCCACTGCCAGTTGCGGAGATGGATTTTGAATCAGCCCCGGCAATAAAAGCTGCCTTACTGGATATGGTCGAGCGTTCAGATACTGGATATCTCGGGCCATTCCCAGAGTTATTTGATGCCTTCGCTAAATTCTCCCAATCCCGTTGGGGTTGGCAGGTTGATACCAAACAAATGCGAATGGCAACTGATGTTGGTGTTGGCATTGTGGAGATTATGCGCACCTTAATTAAGCCGGGCGAGAAGGTAATGCTTAACTCCCCAGTTTATGAAAATATCTGGCGATGGATTACTGAGGTTAATGCCACCACAGTTGATACGCCATTGATTGAGGAAAATTTAAATTACAAATTAGATTTAACAGCCATTGAAAATGAGTATAAAAACGGGGTTAAGGTTCATATTTTGTGCCACCCACATAATCCAGTTGGAGTTATCTTTGATAAGCAACAATTATCAGCCCTTGCAGATTTAGCAAAGCGTTACCAAGTAGTCATTTTAAGTGATGAGATCCACGCACCACTTTCCTACGATGCAAAAACTTTCACACCATTCTTAGCGGTAAGTGATGTTGCCAAAGAGGTTGGAATTATTATTACTAGCGCTAGTAAATCCTTTAACCTAGCTGGGCTTAAATGCGCCTTTATCATCACCCAATCAAATGTGCTGCAGGAGCGAATTAACAAAATGCCACCGGCGGTAACCTGGCGGGCATCCTTATTTGGCGCAGTGGCATCAACTGCAGCTTATTCAGACTCGGTTAATTGGTTAGATGGAGTATTAATCACATTGGATGAGAATAGGAAATTACTTGGCAATTTACTGCAAAGTAAATTACCGCAAGTTAAGTATCGAATTCCAGATTTTGGCTATCTTGCCTGGCTTGATATGAGCGCACTTGAGTTAGGGGATGATCCAGCAGCGTGTATTTTAGAAAAAGGAAAAGTGGCGTTAAATGGTGGAGTTTTATATGGACCAAAACATAAGAGTTTTGTTCGACTTAACTTTGGCACCAGCCCACAACTTATTACAGAAGGTATTGATCGAATTGTAAAGAGTTTGTAGTTCTACTTCTTTCTTCCATGTAAGCGCTTAATCAAGGTTGTTAAGATTTTTTCAGAAAATCTTGTGCGCTTGAAGGTAGTAAATCTAAGTGGGATATTAAATCTAGTTTTAACTACTGTGCGTGCGTAGGTGTACTCAAGTAAACCTTCTGCGCCATGAATGCGGCCATAACCGCTATCTTTCACGCCGCCAAATGGGACCGATCCGATTGCGGCAAATGAAAATGCCGAATTTATTGAGACCATTCCACACTTCAAAAGCGATGCAATCTTCTTGCCATTCCGCTTTGACCAGACCGCTGCACCGAGACCATATGCTGTCGAATTTGCAAGATCTACCGCTTCATCCATGTTGCGCACCGTATTAATCACGAGCGTAGGGCCAAAAGTTTCTTCCGTCATCGCCTTCGAATCTTCTGGAACATTCCGCAGAATCACGGGTTGTACGTATCCACCTTTGACTGCGCTCTTATCGCCAATCAAGAACTCGCCACCACGCTTCACAGCATCATCGATATGAGACTTGATGATTTTGAGCTGCGAGGGCATTGTGGCTGGACCGTAATGTGCACCATCTTCATAACCAGGAGTGATTTTTGATGCCATATCGACGATTGTTTGGGTGAACGAATCTGCAACATCGCGATGAACATAGACTCGTTCTGCGCC
>RGHD01000076.1 GCA_010024385.1 Actinomycetota bacterium
ACTTCTGGAGTCATACCTACGTTTAACACTGTCTCCATCATGCCTGGCATTGAGAACTTTGCTCCAGAGCGCACAGATACTAAAAGAGGATTCTCAACTCCACCGAATTTCTTGCCCGTTTGCTTCTCTAAATCATTCAGGGCTGCATCAATCTCAGCAATTAGAGTTTTGGGGAAGTTTCCAGATTGCAGATATTCACGACATGCATGAGTTGTAATTGTGAATCCTGGCGGAACAGGTAAACCGATGCGAACCATCTCGGCCAGGTTTGCACCTTTGCCACCCAAGAGATCCTTCTGTGACATGTCCCCAAAAGTGAAGGGATAAATCAACTGCTTGGTCATCGTTGACCCTCCTGCTGTGAATCAACCGCTTGTAACTACGCTACTCCTCTTTGAGCTCTATGAGCTCTTCGCAACTCTCTATCTAATCGATGGTTTTCTACTGGATGTAAAAAACCCCGCCAATCGCAGTGATTGGCGGGGTTTTTAACGGGGTTGGTTAAAACTTATTAGCTAGCGCTTATGAGCAACCAGATGTGTTTCCGCATCCTTCGCATACATAGCAAGCACCTGACATACGCATCTTCACGCCACATGTCATACACAGTGGTGCATCAGATTTAATTCCCATTGATTCAAGCAAATCAGATGAGGATCCGATTGTTTGAGCAACAGGTGCTGCCTCAATCTTCACATCTGCTGGCTTACTTACAACCGCAGGAGCCGCCACAGCCGCAGGTGCTTTTGGGGTATCGGTTTCCTTTGCAATCTCTGCATACTCGCCGCCGTTATCTAGCGCTGCTGCGCGCTCTGCTGCAGTGTAGAGACCCATGGCTGAGCGTTGTTCAAATGGTAGGTAGTCAAGTGCTAGACGACGGAAGATGTAATCCATCATGGACTGTGCCATGCGAATATCAGCATCATCTGTCATACCTGCTGGCTCAAAGCGCAAGTTCGTAAACTTCTCTACGAAAGTCTCTAGTGGCACTCCGTATTGCAGACCAATTGATACTGCAATTGAGAAGGCATCCATTACGCCCGCCAAAGTTGATCCCTGCTTACCTAGCTTTAAGAAGACTTCACCCAGTGTGCCATCGGCATATGCACCAGCGGTCATGTAACCCTCGGCCCCGCCAACAGAAAATGATGTTGTTGTTGCAGGACGTGCCTTTGGAAGACGCTTTCGAACTGGAGCCGCTGCCTCTTCAACAACTTCATCCTTCTTCTTAGCTTTTCCATCAGAGAGAGGTTGGCCAACTTTGCAGTTATCGCGATAGACGGCCAGCGCCTTAACGCCCATCTTCCATGCTTGGAAGTAAACATCTTCAACTTCTTCAACAGTTGCATCCTCAGGCAGGTTCACAGTCTTTGAGATAGCACCTGAGAGGAATGGCTGGCATGCGGCCATCATGCGAACGTGGCCCATTGGAGCAATGGAGCGAGCGCCGAGTGCGCAGTCAAATACTTCATAGTGCTCTGGCTTGAGTCCTGGGGCATCAATGACGTGACCATTAGCTGCAATGAACTCAACGATTGCCTCTACTGTCTCTTGTGTGTAACCAAGCTTTACAAGGGCCTGTGGCACTGTCTGGTTAACGATCTGCATTGAACCGCCGCCAACAAGCTTTTTGAACTTAACTAGTGAGAAGTCAGGCTCAATACCAGTTGTGTCGCAATCCATCATCAAACCAATTGTTCCTGTTGGAGCTAGAACTGAGATCTGAGCATTACGCCATCCATTTTTATCTCCAATTGAAAGACATGCATCCCAGGCCTTATTAGCCTCACTCCACACATCGCGATCAAGAGTTGTCTCTGACTTTGCAGCAGATGATGCTGCAGCGTGCTTTCGCATCACGCGAGCATGTGGCTTAGCATTTTGTGCAAA
>RGHD01000077.1 GCA_010024385.1 Actinomycetota bacterium
TTGTAAGAGTTGGTGCGCTATCACCCTTCTTAGCTTTAGTTGCAGCTTTCTTTCTACTCTTCTTAGGTGATGGACCGTTCTCTGCCTCCCATGCACGCCGGCCTGCAAGAAGTTCTAACCCACGCTCTAGCGTCATTGCCTCTGCAGTATCACCTCGGCGCAGCGTTGCATTAGTTTCACCATCGGTTACATACATACCAAAGCGACCATCTTTAATAATCAAAGGTTTCTGCGTTGTTGGATCAACACCTAACTCTTTAATCGGTGGCTTTGCCACACCGCGCCTGCGCTCCTTAGGCTTTGAATAAATCTCTAGCGCCTCATCTAGCGTCATTGTGAACAACTGTTCTTCAGATGTGAGCGTGCGTGAATCAACACCAGCCTTTAGGTAAGGACCGTATCTTCCGTTTTGAACAGTGATCTCATCACCTGCAGCATTGGTGCCAAGAGTTCTAGGAAGAGAGAGAAGTTTTAGCGCATCTTCATAGGTGACGGTGTCGAGTGTCATTGTTGAAAGAAGGCTGGCCGTCTTTGCTTTTGGTGCATCTGCTTTCTTTTTCTTCTTCTTTCCTGATGCTGTTAGTTCAACTGGCTCCTCTGGCAGAACTTCTGTGATGTAGGGACCAAAGCGACCACTCTTAGCGATGATGGGCAAATTTGTCTCTGGATCAATTCCTAGTTCGCGCTCACCTGAAGGGGCTTCTAGTAATTCAATTGCCTTTTCAAGAGTTAACTCATCAGGAGCAAGGGATTCTGGGATATTTGCAAGCTTGCGCTCTTCACCTTCGATGTTTTGTTGCAGGTAGGCACCATAGCGACCAACACGGATTTCAATCTCAGGAGATAGATTCATGGTGTTAGTGGCACGGGCATCAATAACGCCAAGATCTGCTGATAATTCATTAAGACCTGGCTGCCCATCAACACCATAGAAGAAATCTCGTAGCCAATCACTGCGTGTGGCCTCACCAGAGGCGATTTTATCTAAATCATCTTCCATACTGGCAGTGAACTCATAGTCAACTAATTTTGTGAAATGCATTTCAAGAAGGCCTGTGACAGAAAAGGCTAAAAACGTTGGAACGAGAGCGCGCCCGCGCTTATAGACATAGCCGCGATCTTGAATGGTTTGAATAATTGATGCAAAAGTAGAGGGGCGACCAATACCGAGCTCTTCTAGCTTTTTAACAAGAGTTGGTTCGGTGTATCGGGCTGGTGGTTTTGTTTCATGGCCCTCACAGGTGTATTCATCTACCTTCACACTTTGACCCAGTGTCATCGCAGGTAAGCGCTTGTCGGCGCTCTCTTCATCTTTGTTCTCATCACTTACGATGTCGTCATAGGCGGCCAAGAAGCCCGGGAATGTAATAACTGATCCATTAGCACGAAAGATTGTCTTTTTGCCATCGTTGGTGCTCGCATCAAAGTCAACACGCATCTGCATCTTTTTAGCATCTGCCATTTGGGATGCCACTGTGCGCTTCCAGATCAGGTCATAGAGAGCAAATTCATCTCTTGATAGCTCTGGTGCTAACTCCCCTGGTGTCTTAAATGTTTCACCTGCTGGACGGATTGCCTCATGTGCTTCTTGGGCATTTTTTGTTTTTCCTGAATAGGTGCGAGGTGAATCTGCAACATGATCTGCCCCGTAGAGGGCTTTTGCTGCTTTGCGCGCTGCATCTATTGCTTGTTGTGAAAGGCTAACGCTGTCAGTGCGCATGTAGGTGATGTAGCCGTTTTCATAGAGGCGCTGTGCAACACGCATAGTGATCTGTGCGCCCCAACCAAGACGACTTCCAGCATCTTGTTGCATCGTTGATGTTGTAAAGGGTGGCTTTGGGCGCTCAGTACGTGGGCTTT
>RGHD01000078.1 GCA_010024385.1 Actinomycetota bacterium
ATAAGGCTCTTGCAGATGCAAAGGCTGCTTCAGATGCAGAAATTGCAAAGCTTAAGGCAGACAATGCAGCAGCATTGGCAGCCATGAAAAAGGCTTTCAATACCCTTGCTGCTAAGTGGAATGCAAAATTCCCTAAAGCAAAGGTAGCAACTCTTAAGTAGTTAGTTAGCTAATTGGGGCAGGCTGAAAGGCTTGCCCCTTTAGTCTACAAATGCTAAAATAATATGGTGGAAGATTACATACAAGATAAAGTCAGACGAGACATTATTCGAGAGATCCGTAATCTTGAACTTCCAAATGAATGGAAGCCACAAATGGTGATCGATTACATAATAAGAAAGATAGACAAAAAATAATGTTTGAAAAATTAAAAAAATGGTTATTCCCAGAAGAGTTTAAATATACAACCTTGGTATTGGAACAACCTGAAAGAAAGGTGGAAGTCGTGAAGAAAGCAGCAACTAAGAAGGCTCCTGCAAAGAAGAAGCCAGCGACCAAGAAGCCAGCTCCTGCAAAGAAGCCAGCCAAGAAGACAACTAAGAAGAAGTAATGTCGCAAGACGAAAAGTGTGAGGTGAGGGGTTGTGGCAATACCGCAACCCGCATCACCAGCACAGAATCCAAATATATAATGGTCTGTGACCCATGTTGGGAACAGAAGTATAGAATTTAAGAAATGCTATAATGGGAATATGGATGGACTTCTAGACCCATCTAAATTAACCCTATAGGAGATATAAAAATGGCAGACGGAATTAACTTGGACGGATTTACTAGTCCTAAAGTAAATGATGCAACAGTTTGGAACGGCGAGCAATATGCAGCAGATCCAGCAGCAGCATTTCCAGCAGAGGACAAGTCAACACAAGGTCCAGCAGGAACAACAAAGAAGTAATCATGTGCGTAGAATGCGGATGCGAAAACATCGGTAGCGAATCTGGAATTGTACAAATTCCAGGAGGAATGCTTGATGTCACACGAGATGGAGAAGCAGGTTTGACACTAAATATGACTGCTACTCAACAGGAGAGAACGAGATTTATTAATGAGTAATGGTACAGGAATGGATACTCCTCCAAACAATGCTCCAGCAGGAGCTGTAACTTCGCAAGAAGCAACAAGGAAGAATCCAACTCAAGGTAAATTTAAATCTGGAATCTCAAAGCCTGCAGTAAAAATAGATCGTAATAAACACGGTATACGCAGAGAAACTTCATTAGTTCCAAAGCGTACTGGCAGGCCAAAGAAAGTTTAATTAAGGAGAACCCCCGCTGAAAGGCGGGGGATTTCTATGTGTAAAGAATGTGGTAAATGTACAAAAGAACATCCTTATAGCATGGACGATGCTATTGACAAAGTCGAGGATCTTGGGCTATAATTAGTATTCAAATAGAAAGGCGGAGGCATGTTAGACGTTCTAACAACAATTGCTGCATTTTTTGGTGGAATATGGTTTGGAAAAGCTCAGGCAGTTAATCAAGATATAACTAAACAAACAGAGCATATGCAAGATCTAATAGATCAAGCATATGAAAAAAGAGACCATATGAAAAGAATGTGGTTAGACGCAGAAGAAAAAGCGGAATCATGGGAACGCAGATATTATAATTTAATAGAAGATATTTCTGCAGAAGAGGAATCAGAAGTTGGATCTTGAAGCAGCCGAAAACGCATATAGGGATCCACGAGACCAAATAAGTTATACTAAAACTGTTTGGAAATGCCCTTGTAACGGATGTAAAAAGGCACAAAAGCTTGAGCGTGAAAGAATTGCAGGACTAATTCAGGAGCAGCATTTGCTTTCAGCATCAGGAGAATTAAGGCGGTATGGATTAAGAACGGCGGAATGCATGATAGGCGC
>RGHD01000079.1 GCA_010024385.1 Actinomycetota bacterium
CAATCGAGCTCTACGCCACTCAAGTCGTACCCATGGTTAAAGAGATACTGGCAGTCGAGAAAGTAAGTTAGTTCCAGACAATAAATTTGATATCGCATACGCTTGATCCGTGAGTTTTAGCGTTCGAACCTTTGAAAATTGGGAAGAACTGCGCAATCTTCGACTACGTGGGCTTGAGGAGAGCCCTGAATGGTTTGCGGCGAGAATCGAAGTTGAAAGCGCAAGAAATTCAGAAGATTGGAAGAAGGAGCTCGAAACAGCTCACTGGCGATTGATTGCGGACGGCAATAACACCGCAGGAATGATGGCCGTTTCAAAAGCCGAACCGCTTAGAGATGCAGATTGCTGGTTATTTGGCTGTTGGATTGCTCCTGAATTTCGCGGTCAAGGAGTGATGACGGTGATTATCGATGAGCTTGATCAAATTTGCCGAACAGAAGGTTGGGAGAAGCAAGGTTTAGGAGTGTGGCCGAACAATGAACGAGCCATTCGCGCCTACAAGAAGTATGGTTTTTACGAAGGTGGCGAACCTCGCCCAAGTCGAAGCAGGCCAGAACAGCTATATATTCCAATGTTTCGCCATCTTCCAAAGCCCCAGTGATACCGTGACTTTATGAAGCGCGTTATTGCTCCGCTTCGCGACTTCCTCCATCGCGAATCTGCAAGTGGAGTTCTTATACTCCTATCCGCCGCTCTTGGACTTCTGGTGGCTAATTCTCCTTTAGCCGACAATTACTTCAATGCGCTAGATGCAAAATTCCGCATCGGCATAGATCCGATATTGGTTGATCTATCAGTCGTGAAGTTCATCAACTATGTATTGATGACTATCTTCTTCTTTGTTGTTGGACTCGAGATCAAGCGAGAGTTAACGACCGGACATCTTTCAACTAGGAAGAAAGCGCTCATGCCATTTGTTGCCGCGCTTGGCGGTATGGCAGTCCCTGCTTTCATTTACCTTGCCATCGCAGGAAGCACTGACGCGAATGGGTGGGGAGTTCCTGTTGCTACTGATATTGCTTTGGCAGTTGGACTACTAGCGATGGTCGGAACAAGCGCAGTTGCTTCGCTTCGAGCTTTTCTTTTGGCGCTCGCCGTGATTGATGACATTGGCGCCATTCTCATTATTGCCTTTGTTTATTCATCAGGAGTTCTATTTTCTTGGCTATTTGCAGGACTAGCAATGGTGGTCGGAATTCTTGTGCTTCAGAAAGTAAAGGTCACTTCAACTTTCGTATACGTCGTGCTTGGTATGGGACTCTGGTTTGCGCTCTACAAGAGCGGCGTTCATCCCACCCTGGCCGGCGTCATCCTGGGTTTATTGACGCCCAATCTACAAAAACAGAATTCAGGTTTAGAGGACGAAGTAGATGGCTCTGTATCAGTCATTGAATGGCTAGAGAACAAACTTCATCCGTGGAGCACTTTTATGATTGTTCCATTATTCGCATTTGCAAATACCGGAGTTGAGATCTCACGCGAATCTATAGATGCGGCACTAAATTCACCGATTGCGTGGGGAATTTTTGCTGGCCTAGTGATTGGCAAGCCACTGGGAATCTTTACGACTATCTACGCCGGAAAGAAGATCAAGATTGGGGAAGCGCCTGAAGGAGCCCGTCCACTCTCAATTCTTGCCACAGGAAGCGCCGCTGGAATCGGATTTACCGTTGCAATATTTATCGCCAATCTTGCATTCAGTGATCCCACGACTCAAGACTTAGCAATAGTTGCCGTAATTGCTGCATCGATTGTCAGTGGTGCGATGAGTTACATGCTCTTCAAGCTACTTTCGAAAAACGCCTAATTCTTACCGATCCAGCCCCATACT
>RGHD01000080.1 GCA_010024385.1 Actinomycetota bacterium
TGTCCATTGAAGAAGTCTTTGGACATTCGAGCATTGATCCATGGTTCTTACATCAAATTAAAAACATTATTGATATTGAAAAAGATTTGTTAGGTACTTCACTTAACGATCTATCAAAAGAAAATTTATTCCAGTTAAAACAAAAAGGATTTTCTGATCGAAGACTTGCAACACTTCTAAAAGTGAAACAAGAAGACGTTAGAAATTATCGTCATAAGCATGACGTGAGACCGGTCTATAAACGTGTTGATACGTGTGCTGCAGAATTCTCTACGAATACAGCTTATATGTATTCAACATACGAAGAGGAATGCGAAGCAAATCCCACGACAAATAAAAAAATTATTGTTTTGGGTGGCGGACCTAATCGTATTGGACAAGGTATTGAATTTGATTACTGTTGTGTGCACGCAGCGCTTGCCTTACGTGAAGATGGATTTGAAACCATCATGGTGAACTGTAATCCTGAAACAGTATCTACTGATTACGATACTTCAGACCGACTTTATTTTGAGCCTGTCACGCTTGAAGATGTATTAGAGATTGTTGCAATTGAAAAACCATTTGGTGTGATTGTGCAGTATGGCGGACAAACTCCATTAAAGTTAGCTAAAGATTTAGAAAAAGCAGGTGTGCCAATTATTGGTACAACACCTGATGCTATTGATATGGCAGAAGACCGTGAGCGTTTCCAAAAAATGTTAAATTCAATTGGTCTTAAGCAACCACCCAATCGCACAGCGAGAACCCCTGAAGATGCGATTCGTTTAGCTGAAGAAATTGGTTATCCGCTCGTGGTAAGACCGAGTTATGTTCTTGGTGGTCGCGCGATGGAAATCGTGCATGAGCAAGCGCAACTTGAACGATATATGCGTGAAGCTGTAAAAGTGTCTCATGAGTCCCCTGTACTTCTTGATCGCTTCTTAAATGACGCGCTTGAGGTTGATGTTGATGCATTATCTGATGGTAAAGATGTCATCATTGGCGGCATTATGGAACACATCGAACAAGCAGGCGTTCATTCAGGCGACTCTGCATGCTCACTGCCACCCTATAGCTTGTCTAAAAAAATTCAAGATGAATTAAGAAAACAAACGATTGAGATGGCAAAAGCACTCAACGTGGTAGGCCTTATGAATGTGCAGTTTGCGATTCAAGGCGATGTGATTTATGTTTTAGAGGTTAATCCTAGAGCCTCTCGAACTGTTCCTTTTGTATCTAAAGCATGCGGATTACAGTTGGCTAAAATTGCAGCACGTAGCATGGTCGGCATGAGCCTTAAATCACAAAAAGTTACAAAAGAAATTGTGCCTACATTCTTCTCTGTAAAAGAAGCCGTATTTCCATTTATTAAATTCCCAGGCGTCGATACGATTTTAGGACCTGAAATGAAATCCACAGGCGAGGTGATGGGGCTAGGTAAAACATTTGCAGAGGCATTTATTAAATCTCAACTGGGTTCCTCTACAAAATTACCGAAAGACGGAAAAGCATTTATCAGTGTGCGTCGCGAAGACCATCACAAAGTGGTTGAAATTGCAAAGTCATTAGATAAGCTAGGCTTCCAGATTGTGGCAACTAAAGGGACTGCAAAAGCGCTCATGGATGCAGGGCTTAATGTTGTGCCAGTTAACAAAGTAGCAGAAGGCAGACCTCACATTGTTGACATGATTAAAAACAATGAAATTTCTTTCATTGTCAATGTCACCGAAGATAAACGTGCTATTGCAGACTCTTATGAAATTCGAAGATATGCATTACAAAACAAAGTCACTTATTACACAACCATTGCAGGAGCTAAAGCGGCATGTATCGGTATGAACTTCGTA
>RGHD01000009.1 GCA_010024385.1 Actinomycetota bacterium
GAAGAGCGTGCTCTCAAGGATTCGTTTGGAGTTTTACCGAATTGGAGCAAGCCCATCTTTAATTGAGCAGGCAAATGAGCATAAGAAGGTACTTGACGCTATTTTGAGTAATGACGAGCGAGTATTGAATGCGGTATTAGAAGAGCACATTGTCTTAACTGTTTTAAATCGCCTGAATAGATAGGAAGTCGGATGGTTTGAAGAAGCGTTACATCCAGATGATCTCGAGGGATTCAAGACTCTTCGTAAATCCTCACCAGTACCAATCTCTGGCGGAGATTGTCTAACACGTCGCCAGAGCTTTATTCCATTCATTGCTCAAGGTGCTTTCGACATCATCCAACCGGATGTAGTTGAGTCCGGTGGCGGCAGCGGAACTGCCAACATCAAATCCCACCATAATGTCGGTGGATTGCCAGATGACTTGAAATTCACTTTAGTTGAACCACTTAGAACTCTATTTAAAGATGAAGTTCGACAGGTAGGGCTGGAGTTAGGGCTACCCGAAGAGATTGTTTGGCGACAGCCATTCCCAGGTCCTGGTCTTGGAATTCGCATAGTGGGTGAAGTAACGCAACAGCGTATTGATTTATTGCGCGAAGCCGATGCAATTGCCCGCTTTGAGTTAAAGGCCGCTGGTCTTGATCGCGATATTTGGCAATGCCCAGTGGTGCTCTTGGCAGATGTTAGAAGTGTTGGCGTGCAGGGGGATGGTCGAACATACGGTCATCCAATAGTTTTGCGCCCGGTATCGAGTGAAGATGCAATGACTGCTGATTGGACTCGTCTACCATATGAAGTTCTTGAGAAGATTTCGACTCGTATAACTAACGAAGTGCGTGAAGTGAATAGAGTCGTGTTAGATGTAACTAGCAAACCGCCAGGAACGATTGAATGGGAATAGATGTGAAGAAGTTATCATTGGTATTAGCAGTGATCTTAGTTTCAGGATTCTCAATTGCACCAATACAAGCTGCAGAGAAGCCAACAACAGTTCCTGGATGCAAGACACCAACAGCTAAGGCACATGCCCCTGCAACTGTTAAAGAGCCCATGTCAGTTGCAAAAACACTTCCTAAAACAATGACTATTGATACTAACTGCGGAGCAATAGTCATCTCACTGCTCACAACGAAAGCTCCGTTAACGATTACTAAATTGTCAGCACTTGCCAGAGCAAAGTACTTCGATTTATCGTTTTGTCACAGACTCACAACTGAAGGTCTATTTGTATTGCAGTGCGGAGATCCCACTGCTTCAGGTTCTGGAAACCCAACAGGCTGGAAAGGATACAAAGATGAAAATCTGCCAGCCAACAAAGCAAATAACTATCCAGTAGGCACTGTAGCCATGGCTAACTCTGGTCCAGGCACAAATGGTTCACAGTTTTTCATTATTTATGCAGACACCACCCTTGGCCCTAATTACACAATCTGGGGCAAAGTAACAAAGGGCTTGGATTTAGTGAAGAAAATTGGCGCTGTCGGTGCCTACAAACTGAATGCCAGCGACAATAAGCCTTACTACGCCAACGATGGTTTCCCAATTCAAACTGTCGAAATAAGAAAAGTTAGCGTTAAATAATTAATTCGTATTAACTATTTTAAAAGCTTCAGCAATACGACCTTCAGGCAACCCACCAAGTCCAGCATTTCGTTGACCCCATTCACGGACCATATTCTCTAATTCCGGGTTGTGAGCAGTTTGAGATGCATGTGCTTGTAACGCCTTTATCTTCAAATCAAAAGTATCAGTGATGTCTACAAAGTGATCAGGGGTTGAAAATGCACTTACCCATACTTCTTTCACTCGCCATGGCTGTAAACCTTCTTGTTCAAGTAAATCTGTAAATGCAAACGGATTTCGAGCATCTGGATACACCGCTTGAATCGCGGCTTCACCTGCAGCTAAATGGTCCGGGTGACTTGCACCAATGCGATCCCAATTTCTTTCAGGACTTTGACAGACCATGCGATCTGGTTGAGATTTGCGGATCTGTCTAACTAAATCTTTTCGAAGACCAATAGTTGCTTCAAGGTGACCATCGACGTAATTAAGAAAAGTTATATCTGTAACACCGATTACTGCACCTGCTGCACGTTGTTCTCGTTGTCTAATCGCAGGCATCTCTTCTTTTGTGAAACCAGACTCTTCGCCACCTTGATCACCATTAGTGCAAAAGACATAGGCAACTTCAATGCCCTTCTTCACCCACTGGGCAATGGTTCCTGATGCTCCAAAATCTGAATCATCCGGGTGGGCACTAATAACCAAGACTCGCTTGATCTCACTATCGGCGATGGGTTCCATGACACTTAGCCTAATAGACTCATCACTATGACGAGTACTGATCCGCTGCTAGATGGGCTCAACCCTCAGCAAGCAGAAGCAGTTACTCATGCAGGTGGTCCATTACTTGTTGTGGCCGGTGCTGGTTCCGGTAAAACTCGTGTTTTAACGCGTCGAATTGCATATTTAATGTCACGACGAAATGTCGCCCCATATCAAATTCTTGCCATTACTTTCACCAATAAAGCTGCCGGAGAAATGAAAGAGCGTGTGGCTGAATTAGTTGGACCAATTGCAAAATCAATGTGGGTTTCCACCTTCCACTCAGCCTGTGTTCGCATCTTGCGGCAAGAAGCTATGCGCCTGGGCTATAGCAATTCATTCTCTATTTATGACTCAGCAGATTCACTTCGCCTCATCACAATTGTTGCCAAAGAGCTCAACTTAGATGCCAAGCGTTATCCAGCCCGTCAGTTTCAAGCAATGATATCTAATGCCAAAAATGAACTCCTTGGGCCGCAAGATTACATAAATGCTGCCAGCAACCAATTTGAACAAGTAGTTGCTGATGTTTATACGATATATCAACAACGTTTACAGCGTGCCAACGCTATGGATTTCGATGATTTAATTCTAAAAACTGTTGAAGTACTACAGCGTTATCCAGAATCTAAAGCCCGTTTTAGATCACGCTTTCGCCATGTGTTGGTAGATGAGTATCAGGATACAAATCATGCCCAATACATATTAGTTAAAGAGTTAGTTGGCACAGAGGCCGAAGGTATTCCTTTAGCCGAGCTATGTGTAGTGGGAGATGCTGACCAAAGTATTTATGGCTTTCGTGGTGCAACCATTCGCAATATCCTGCAGTTTGAACTTGATTACCCAAATGCAAGTACGGTTTTGCTTGAGCAGAATTATCGCTCAACTCAAAACATTCTAAATGCAGCTAACGCAGTCATTACTCGCAATGAAAGCCGCAAAGAAAAGAACTTGTGGTCAGATGCTGGTTCGGGTGTTCCACTTGTCGGCTATGTGGCCGAGAATGAACATGATGAAGCAAATTTTATTGCTGATGAAATTCTTCAACTACAGAAGGAATCAAAATCTCAACCAGGAGATACTGCTATCTTCTATAGAACCAATGCCCAGTCACGTGTTTTTGAAGAAGTATTCATGCGAAATGCCCTGCCATATAAGGTCGTAGGCGGTTTGCGCTTCTATGAGCGCCGAGAAGTCAAAGACTTACTTGCCTATCTGCGCGTTTTAGCCAACCTTGAAGATGAGATTTCTCTACGCCGCATTATCAATGTTCCAAAGCGTGGAATTGGTGATACATCTTTAGATTATGTGGATGAATTTGCAAATACGAACTCTATTTCATTTTGGCAAGGTTTGTTAAGGTGCAGCGAAGCCCCAGGTTTACCGTCACGTGCTGCGCAAGCAATTAATGATTTCACCTCCATGATCAGCGCTCTAAATGTTTTAGTGGAAGCAAAAACTAGACCATCAGTCATTGTTGAAGCTGCTCTTGAACAATCTGGGTTGCTAAAAGAATTAGCCGATAGCGTTGATCCACAAGATGAAGTGCGAGTTGAAAACTTAAAGGAATTAGTCGCGGTTTCAATGGAGTATGAAGAGCGACCAATTGAGGAATTAGGCGAAGACGAAGAAATCTCGTTAGCTGGTTTTCTAGAAAAGGTTTCTTTAGTTGCCGATGCCGATGAGATTCCAGAAGGTGAAGACCATGGTGGTGTTGTGACAATGATGACTTTGCATACGGCTAAGGGACTTGAATTCCCAACTGTTTTTCTAACTGGAATGGAAGATGGAATCTTTCCTCATTCGCGCACTCTTGGCGAAAAGGATGAAATTGAAGAAGAGCGCCGACTTGCTTACGTTGGCCTAACTCGTGCACGCCAACGTCTGTATATTTCGCGTGCTGAATATCGCTCAACTTGGGGTGCACCAAATTACAATCCACCATCACGTTTTCTCGATGAGATTCCTGAAGATGTTATTGAGTGGCGCAATCAGGGTGGTGCATCTTTAACTCCATCGCTAGTGCGTAAATCACGAGTAGCAACTGCTCCACCACCACGAGCGACGGGTAAGAAGATTTCAGTAATGGAGCTGCAAATTGGAGATCGTGTGTCACATGACACATTTGGCTTAGGCACTGTTGTTGCAGTTGCAGGCGAGGCAGAAAAGGCTGAAGCCACAATTAACTTTGGTCAGTATGGAGAGAAGCGATTACTACTGCGCTATGCACCCGTTGAGAAGCTCTAGGATTAGGGCCTAATTAGGATGTGGAGCACCAGTGGATCTCTTTGAATATCAAGCCCGCGATCTCTTTGAAAAACATGACGTACCTGTCTTAGCAGCTGCAATTGCAACTACTGCAGATGAAGCAGAAGCAGCCGCTACAAAGATTGGTGGCAAAGTAGTCGTCAAGGCCCAAGTAAAAGTTGGTGGCCGAGGAAAAGCAGGCGGAGTAAAGCTGGCAGAAAATCCAGCAGATGCTCGTGAAAAAGCTGGTGCAATTCTTGGAATGGATATCAAAGGTCACATCGTTCATACAGTAATGATTGCAGCAGCTGCACCTATTGAATCTGAATACTACTTAGCTATTTTGCTTGATCGTTCTAACCGCACATTTCTAGTAATGGCATCCGTATCGGGCGGAATGGATATTGAAGAAGTAGCTCACACTGCTCCAGAAAAGCTAGCAAAGATTCCTGTATCTGCCGTTGATGGAATAAGTACAGCAAAGGCTAAAGAGATTATTAGTGCAGCTAATTTTCCAGCAGATGTTGCTGACCAAGTGGTGAGCGTGCTTGTGAAATTATGGAAAGTCTTTCAGTCAGAAGATGCAACTTTGGTTGAAGTTAACCCACTGGTTAAAACTAAAGATGGCAAGATTATTGCACTCGATGGCAAAGTAACTCTTGATGACAATGCAGATTTTCGTCAACCAGATCATGAAGCACTCATAGATCAAGCCGCTGAGAATCCACTGGAAGCTTTAGCCAAGGAAAAGGGTCTTAACTACGTCAAGCTAGAAGGCGAAGTTGGAATTATTGGTAATGGCGCTGGTCTAGTAATGAGCACATTAGATGTTGTTGCTTATGCTGGAGAAAAGCATGGTGGAGTTCGCCCGGCAAACTTCCTCGATATTGGTGGAGGCGCATCGGCTCAAGTGATGGCCGATGGCCTTTCAATTATTTTGGGTGATAAAGATGTGAAGAGCGTTTTTGTTAACGTATTTGGTGGAATCACTGCGTGTGATGCTGTAGCCACGGGAATCGTTCAAGCCCTTGAATTACTTGGCTCAAAGGCAACTAAACCAATCGTTGTCCGCCTTGATGGCAATAACGTCATGGAAGGCCGAGCAATTTTGAATAAAGCAGCACACCCATTGGTGCAGCAGCTAGACACAATGGATGGGGCAGCTGATCGTGCTGCAGAATTGGTGGCAAAGTAAATGTCTATCTTCTTAAATGAGAACACGAAGGTAATTGTTCAGGGAATGACTGGTTCTGAAGGAACCAAGCACACGCGCCGTATGTTGGCCTCTGGAACAAAGATTGTTGGCGGAGTTACACCTGGTAAAGGTGGACAGGTTGTCGATATTGATGGACACCAACTACCAGTCTTTAATACTGTTGCCGAAGCAATGAGTGCAACTAGTGCTAGTGCATCAGTAGTTTTCGTTCCACCGAAGTTTGCTAAAGCTGCAGTCATTGATGCCATAGATGCTGCTATGCCTTTAGTGGTTGTTATTACTGAAGGAATTCCAGTTCATGATTCTGCAAGTTTCTATGCCTATTCACTCACTAAGGGCAAAACTCGTATTGTTGGTCCAAACTGCCCAGGTTTGATTAGCCCAGGAAAATCCAACATTGGAATTATTCCGGCAGATATTACCGGTGCGGGTCCGATTGGTTTGGTTTCTAAATCAGGAACTCTCACATATCAAATGATGTATGAACTAAGAGATATTGGTTTTAGTACAGCGGTTGGTATTGGCGGTGATCCAGTTATTGGAACTACACACATTGATTGCCTTCGTGCTTTCCAAGATGACCCTGATACCAAAGCAATTGTGATGATTGGTGAAATCGGCGGCGATGCAGAAGAGCGCGCAGCTGCATTTATCGCCGAATATGTAACTAAGCCAGTTGTTGGTTACGTTGCAGGCTTTACTGCACCTGAAGGTAAGACCATGGGTCATGCTGGTGCGATTGTTTCTGGATCTTCAGGAACGGCTCAAGGAAAGAAAGATGCCCTTGAAGCAGCAGGTGTGAAAGTTGGGCAAACTCCAAGTGAAACCGCGCGGTTATTGCGCGCGATTCTAGGCCGCTAAGACCATGTTTGGCCGCGTACTTGGAACCACTGTGGTCCAAGTCGCGCGCAGCATCGCCTTTGTTCTATTCCCAATTTCTTTCATTGCTCTTCTTGCTTGGGCAACTGCTGGAAGTGCAACTGGAAATACCGGAGATCCATTACGTGCAGCGCTATGGATTTGGCTAGGTGCGCATCAAGTACCGTTTTCTCTAGCTCTTCTACCAGCAAATATCGCTGGATATCTCTCCTACTTGCCATTAGGTGCAGTTATATTGCCAATTTTTGCAATTCGAAATGGAATTAATCGGGTCATTGATCGCCTAGATAACGACTCTTCATTAATGCCATTAGCTCGCCTTCTTTTTGCCATCGAGTACAGCGTTGCGGCAATGTTTCTTTCTTATTTTTCATCAACACAATCCGTTAAACCAGTTTGGTATTTGGCACCAATCTTTGTCTTCCCACTAGTACTAGTTACTGCAGCAACAGTTGGTCGCCGTTTAGTATTTGGTCAGGCAGTTTTATATGGTTCAAGAGCCTTAGCGCTATTACTCGGAATTTCTTCAATTATTCTAGGAATTTCACTTTTCACACACCTCTCAACAGTTAAGAACTTAACTACAGTTTTAGAGCCTGGAATACTAGGTGGGCTGCTCTTACTTTTACTTAACATTCTCTATATTCCAAATGCTGTAGTTGCAACTTTGGGCTATTTCTCCGGCGCTGGTTTTGCTGTGGGATCAGGAACAATGGTTGCGCCGTGGAGATTTGACCTTAATTCAATTCCAGCCTTTCCTCTGCTCGGTGCCTTGCCAACGGGTAAGTCACTTTTTGCACTCTTTGGAATCGTTCTAGTAATTCTAGCGGGAGCCTTACTTGCTAGTTGGACTATTGATTTGAATATGAAAATCTTGGTTCAGAGTTTGGTTGTTAGCGCGCTTATGTGTGCAGTAATTGGAATTGCTGGAAGCGGTGCTCTTTTAACTGATGCGATGTCTGCAGTTGGCGTTTCACCATGGAAATTCACTCTGACATTGGTGGCTGAGCTATCTCTAGGTGCATTTCTGGCCCTGTATTTGCCTCGTCTTGGAAGGCGCTAATGGCTGCACGTGTTGTCCTTTTGGCATCAGGTTCAGGCACCCTTGCCCAAGCAATCATCGATGCAGAAGAACTCGAAATTGAAATTGTTGCACTTATTAGTGATAACCCAGATGCTCAAGCTTTGACACGGGCAAAAGAAGCTAACATCCAGACCATTCTTCTACCTATAAAGGAATCACGTGATGAGTGGAACGAAGAAATCACTCAAACCGTAGCATCCCTATCAGTTGATCTAGTTGTGAGCGCTGGCTTTATGCGAGTTCTGCCCCCAGATTTTGTGAATCGCTTTCCAACCATTAATTCTCACCCAGCACTTCTGCCACAGTTTCCTGGTGCGCATGCCGTTCGTGATGCGCTGGCAGCTGGAGTTTCAGTAACTGGGACCACGGTTCATTGGGTTGATGACGGAGTTGATACAGGTCCGATCATTACTCAGATGGAAGTACCAGTGCTGCCAGGAGATGATAAGTGCATATACAGGTTTCCCAGAAATTATGGGCGGTAGAGTCAAGACTCTGCATCCACGCGTGCACTCAGGAATTTTGGCCGACCAAAACAATCCAGAGCATTTAGCTGCGATTAAAGATTTAGATATTGAACCCTTTGATTTAGTAATCATTAATCTTTACCCCTTTGCTGCCACCATCGCATCGGGAGCTGACTTCGCTGAATGCATAGAGCAAATTGATATTGGTGGTCCTTCCATGCTGCGAGGGGCTGCAAAAAACCATGGTTCTGTGGCTGTTTTATGCAAGCCCGCGCAATATGACCAGTTGCTCTCTGCAATAAAAGCTGGGGGATTCACCCAAGAAGAGCGTAAGCAACTAGCACTAGAGGTATTTAGAACTACCGCTGAATACGATTTAACGATTGCCAACTGGCTGGGTCACAATGATGAACTACCTGAATGGTTTGGTCGGATTTGGCATCGTGAGAATGTTTTGCGTTACGGAGAGAATCCTCACCAAAGTGCAGCTATTTATTCTGGCGGTCCTATTGGAATCGTGAACGCAGTTCAGCTGCATGGAAAAGAAATGTCATTTAACAACTATACCGACGCTGAATCTGCATGGCGGGCAGTGCTTGATCACCGTGATCCAGCGGTTGCAATTATGAAACACGCTAACCCTTGTGGCATTGCAGTGTGTGCGCAAGGCGTGGCAGTTGCTTATAAGCATGCTCATGAGTGCGATCCGGTTTCAGCTTTTGGTGGAGTAGTGGCGGCAAATCGTAAAGTGGATCTTGCAATGGCAACTCCGCTTTGCGATGTTTTCACCGAGGTACTAATCGCCCCTGATTATGATCAGGATGCCTTAGAGCTTCTCATGAAAAAACCTTCAATTCGAATTCTCAAGTGTGCAATTCCTTCGGTTGCTCCACTTGAGCTGCGTCCTGTATCAGGCGGAATACTTGTGCAAGAGACTGATTTAATTGATGCGCCAGGTGATTCACCAAGTAATTGGAAACAAGTCAGTGGTGGACCAGTTAATGAACAAACTATGAAAGATCTCGAGTTTGCATGGCGAAGTGTTAGAAGTGTTAAAAGCAATGCAATTTTGTTGGCAAAAATGACCGCATCAGTTGGAATTGGAATGGGTCAAGTTAATCGTGTTGATTCTGCGAAATTAGCTGTAGATAGAGCAGGCGAGCGAGTAAAAGGCTCTGTTGCTGCAAGTGATGCTTTCTTTCCATTTGCTGATGGACTCCAGATTTTGATTGACGCTGGAGTGGTTGCAATAGTGCAACCAGGTGGCAGCGTGCGTGATGAAGAGGTGATTGCAGCAGCGAAAAAGGCTGGTATTGCGATGTTCTTCACAGGCGTACGCCATTTCTCTCATGCCTAAACGGCTATTAGGATGAGCGCTATGAGCGCACAAATTCTGGATGGAAAAGCTTTAGCTGCAAAAATCAAAGACGAATTAGCTCTCCGTGTTACTGAACTTAAATCACGTGGAATCACTCCAGGACTTGGAACAGTACTTGTAGGTGATGATCCAGGATCGCATTCATACGTTGGTGGAAAACATCGCGACTGCCAAGAAATTGGAATCAATTCAATACGTGTGGATCTACCAGATAGTGCAAGTGAAGCCGATGTCATGGCGGCAATTAAAGATTTGAATTCATCTCCTGAATGCACTGGTTACATCGTGCAACTTCCACTGCCAAAAGGAATTAACACACAAAGAGTTCTAGAGGCCATTGATCCATCAAAGGATGCTGATGGTTTGCACCCAATGAACTTAGGCCGTTTAGTTTCAGGTTATGACGCACCACTACCCTGCACACCTCATGGAATTGTTGAACTCTTAACTCACTATGGAATTAGTACTAAAGGTGCAGAAGTAACTGTCATTGGACGTGGATTAACTGTTGGCCGCCCTCTTGGCCTGCTGCTTACTCGTAAACAAGAGAATGCGACTGTAACTTTGACTCATACTGGAACAAAAGATTTAACAATGCATACCAAGAACGCCGACATCATTGTTGCTGCAATTGGGCAAGCCCATTTCTTGAAATCGTCAATGATTAAGCCTGGCGCTGTAGTAATTGATGTTGGTATTTCACGCACTGATAAGGGTTTACTTGGAGACGTTGATCCATCTGTGATGGATGTTGCTTCTTGGGTTGCGCCAATGCCAGGTGGAGTGGGTCCAATGACTCGTGCAATGTTAGTTAAGAATGTTGTTGATGCATGCCGATAAATGATCGCCTCTTAACTCTTGCCAGCAATGTCGCAATCCTGATTGGGATTGCATTAGGCATTTTTGGAGTAGTGCGAGGTGCGTCACTTTTCATTGCTGCTGGAACCGCAGGGATGGCCATTAAGGCTCGGAATCAACGTAAATTCGACTTTTATTTCCCATTACTAATAGCTATAGCCCTCTTTGCTTTGGCAATTGCTCTTCCTCGCTGAGGGTAGAGTTGGGCGCATTGAGCGAACATAAGGAGTACGCCATGGGCGGAAAAGTCACAGTAGTCGGTGCAGGTTTTTATGGTTCAACAACTGCGCTTCGTTTAGCCGAGTACAACATCTTTGACACCGTCGTTTTAACTGACATTCTTGAAGGTAAGCCTGAAGGTCTAGCCCTTGATATGAACCAGTCTCGTTCAATTGAAGGTTTTGAGACAAAAATTATTGGAGCAACTACTTCACCCGAAGGTGCCGGTTATGAAGCAACAGCTAACTCTGATGTAGTTGTCATTACTGCAGGACTTCCACGAAAGCCCGGCATGAGCCGTATGGATCTCATCGGTGTTAACGCAGGAATCGTTCGCGGAGTTTCCGAAAATATTGCTAAGCATTCACCTAATGCTGTAATTATCGTGGTTTCAAATCCATTGGATGAAATGACTGCCCTTGCACAGATTGCAACAAAGTTTCCAAAAAACCGAGTTATGGGTCAGGCAGGTATGCTCGATACTGCCCGCTTTACTAACTTTATTGCAGAAAAGCTGGGCGTTAAAGTTGGTTCAGTAAAGACTCTCACTCTGGGTTCACACGGGGACACGATGGTTCCAGTGCCAAGTCGTTGCACAGTAGATGGCAAAGCCCTAAGTGATTTGCTATCACAAGTTGAAATCGATGAACTGGTTGATCGCACACGTAATGGTGGGGCTGAAGTGGTAGCACTTCTTAAGACAGGATCTGCCTACTACGCACCATCTGCAGCAGCTGCCAGAATGGCAAAGGCTGTTATTGAAGATTCTGGTGCGGTAATGCCAGTGTGTGCATGGGTTGATGGCGAATATGGAATTTCAGGTGTCTATCTAGGCGTCGAAGCCCAGATTGGCCGCAGTGGAATCAAGAAAGTTGTTGAAAGCAAGTTGACCGATTCTGAAGTTGAAGCCCTAAAGGCAGCAGCTGAAGCGGTTCGTGCAAAACAAGCAGACGTACAAACACTCTAAGGGAGCGCATTACATGGCCAAGATCAAAGTTGAAGGCACTGTTGTTGAACTAGATGGTGACGAGATGACTCGCATCATGTGGCAGTTCATCAAAGACTCATTAATCCTTCCTTATTTGGACGTCAATCTTGAGTACTACGACCTTGGTATGGAAAACCGTGATGCCACAGATGATCAAGTAACTATTGATTCAGCTCATGCAATTCAAAAGCATGGCGTCGGAATCAAGTGCGCAACTATTACACCAGATGAAGCTCGCGTTGAAGAGTTTGGTCTCAAAAAGATGTGGAAGTCTCCTAATGGAACTGTCCGCAATATCCTGGGCGGTGTAATTTTTCGTGAGCCAATCATTATTAGCAATGTTCCACGCTTAGTTCCACATTGGACTAAGCCAATTGTAATTGGTCGCCACGCATTTGGTGATCAATACCGTGCAACAGATTTCAAGGTTCCAGGTCCAGGTAAGCTAACAATGTCATTTGTTCCAGAAGATGGATCAGCCCCAATCGAGCACACTGTTTATGACTTCAAGTCATCGGGTGTTGCCATGGGTATGTATAACTTGGATGAATCAATCCGTGATTTTGCTCGCGCATCTTTGAACTACGGACTAATTCGTAAGTATCCAGTTTATCTCTCAACTAAGAACACAATTTTGAAGGCCTACGACGGTCGATTCAAAGATATCTTTGAAGAGATTTATCAAGCAGAGTTCAAGAGCGCATTTGATGCTGCAGGCATTTGGTATGAGCACCGTCTCATCGATGACATGGTTGCCATGTCACTTCGTATGGAAGGTGGCTATGTCTGGGCATGTAAGAACTATGACGGCGACGTTCAATCAGACACCGTTGCTCAGGGTTATGGATCACTCGGGTTAATGACTTCAGTTTTGATGACACCAGATGGAAAGGTTGTTGAATCTGAAGCTGCTCACGGCACTGTTACTCGTCACTATCGTGAACACCAAAAGGGCAAGGCGACTTCTACAAATCCAATAGCATCAATCTTTGCGTGGACTCGTGGTCTTGCACACCGTGCAAAGCTAGATAACAACGCCGATCTTTCTAAGTTCTGCGACACCCTTGAGCGCGTTTGTATCGAGACTGTTGAGCAGGGCAAGATGACTAAGGATTTATCACTGTTAATTTCAAATGATGCTCCGTATCAAACTACACAGGAGTTCTTGAATTCAATTGATGAGAACCTCAAAAAAGCTATGGCATAAACTCTCATTCTCCCCTGTTTGAGAGTTAGTCCTGGCTCATCACTTGCCTTAGTTATAACACCATGGCATCTTCGATTGCTTTATGGTGAATGAGTTAAAAGAAGTTTCCTCTCAGAATCAAGCCAATTTCCCCCTCAAAAGTGGGTAATGAAGAGTGGTCGCACTCACAATTTGGCAAGAAAGTAATCGATTACAATTATTGCAAAAGATAGAGTTCGCATGTGGAGTTAATTTCAGTAGGTAAAGCAGAAGATAATGCAGGATCCCACTCATGTCGTTGTGGAGAAGAGAGCTCGTCAAAGTTCCCAGAGCTCGATGCAACTCTCATTCCTCATAAGATTCGCCATCCAGCTTTTTTCGGTGCCCTTGAATCCCTTAAAGCAGGTGAGGGAATAGTTCTAGTTGCACCCCATAAGCCAACACCTCTTCTAGCCCAAATTGAAAAAAAGTTTTCCGGAACATATTCCGTCAATTTTCTCAATCAAGGTCCTGATAGATGGCATATCGAATTCATCCGAAACGCGGTAGACAGTGACTGAGCCAACTAGAGTATTTGTTGTCGATGATCACGAGTTGGTTCGAAAAGGCTTAATTGATCTCATAGATGCCGAAGAAGATTTAACTGTTGTAGGTAGCGCGGCAAATGTTGCTGACGCACTCTTTCATTTTGTTACAGTTGATGCCGATATTGCAGTGCTTGATGTGCGGCTTCCAGATGGCAACGGAATTGAATTATGTCGAGAACTAATCTCAATTAATCCCCGTGTAAAGGTATTGATGCTGACATCCTTTCAAGATGATGAAGCACTTCTTGGCGCAGTCCTTGGTGGTGCCTCTGGCTACCTTATTAAGGATATAAAAAACCTTGAACTACTCTCCTCTATCCGTGCTGTGGCATTGGGAAAGAGTTTCCTTGATACAAAGTTAATCTCTTCAGTAACCAATCGCCTTCGCGAAAACAAAAATCCAGCAAGTGAGATTTATGAACTTACTGATCAAGAACAGCGCGTTCTTGAGTTCATCGGCCAGGGAATGACTAATCGAGAAATCGCTAAAAATATGTTCTTAGCTGAAAAGACTATAAAAAACTATGTGTCATCACTTCTGAGAAAACTTGGTTTGGAGCGTCGCACTCAAGCTGCTGCTATGGCAGTTCGTTTAAGTGTCGGAAGAAATTAAAGACTTCCACGCCACATCGCTTTAGTACCGATAGGCCCATTTTTTATGATTTCAAACTCGCCTCCCCGGGCGGCGGCGCGTTGCTCTAGGTTGAGAAGCCCACTCTTTCGCCCGCTCGGTTCGAAGCCCTTACCATTGTCAGTGACCCTTATTTCGCAATAAGTCTTATTTGCCATTACTACTAAATCGATAGCAGTTGCATGTGAATGTCGAATAGCATTAGTAACAAGTTCTCGGATGACTGCAATAACTTGTTTTGAAAGCTCTGCATTGATCACTGTATCGACTGGGCCCATAAAAGAATGCGTTACTTGGAATCCAGCAATTGAAGAAAGTGATGCAATTTCACTAAAGACTAATGTACGGATATCCTGAATTGGGTGGTCATTTTGTAGTGCAAAAATAGTTGTTCGAATCTGCTGAACAGTGGAATCAAGGTTTTCTAAGATATCGTTTATTTTCTCCAATGATTGCCTTGAGAGAGATGCATCGGCAGAGATTGATTGAAGAGATATTCCAAAAGCAAAAAGCTGCTGAATAACTAAATCATGCAAATCACGCGCTATACGCTCCCGCTCTGCTAGAACACCCACTTGATTTCGCGAAATATGACCTCGGTAGTTATCTATAGCGATTCCAGCTGCAGATGCTAGAACGACAATTAGCTCTTCATCTTCTTGTGTAAAATCTTTCCCATTACGTTTTTGAGTCAAATAAATACTTCCATATAGCTCATCACGAATGCGAATTGGTACGCCTAAGAAACCCGACATAGAAGGGTGGCCTTTGGGAAAACCAACTGAGGACGGGTGCTCTTGGATCACCGGCACACGAAGCGGTGCTGGATATTTAAGTAAGTGACCTAGCAAGCCTTTTCCTTGCGGAAAGGTATTAATTTCATCCGCCGTTTCATCACTCATGCCAATGTATGTAAAATCTTCAAGTGTTCCATCAGCGGTGATTGAACCCAGTGCACCATATGTGCAGTCGGTAATAAGAACAGCATTGTGAATGAGACGCTTGAGGGAAGTTTTTAAATCTTCGCCCTTGGCCACATCCATTACAGCTTCGGACAGTGCGCTCAGCCGGGTGACATTCATAGCGTGAGTCTGCCGAAAATCACGCGCAATGACGAGTTAGCTGCGTGCCTCAGCATCTTTGCGTGTATAGAACCACCAGGCGATACATGCACCGACGATTGCAAAGAGTGCCACCCCTTGAAAGAAGGCTTGAGGGAGCACCATTGAGAGCAAAACTCCAAATATGAAAGGACCAAAAGCTGCGATTGCACCGGTCCACCCGATGACACTTCCTGCTTGGCGAGTTGCAAAAATCATGGGCATCTGTTTAAAAGTGCTCGCATTTCCCACTCCCGCAAAGAAAAAGATTGCCATCATGCCCCAGAAAAACTTCATGAAGTCATTACTGCTTGCAGGTGTTAATTGAGTCGACGTGAAGAGAGCTGATATAGCTATTCCAATTCCTGAGAAAAAAGTAAGGATTCCACCACCTAAGCGATCTGCAATTGGCCCACTGATTACTCGGGCAGCTGATCCCACGAGAGGACCGAAGAAGGCATATTTAACAGGATCAGGTGCATTGGCAAACTCACCAAATAAGTTTTTAATAAGTAAACCAAATTGAGCTGAGAAGCCTGAGAAAGTTCCAAATGTCATGAAGTAAAGGAGGGTCATCAACCACGTGTGTTTGTTATTGAATATATCAAGTTGATCTTTGACGCCACGGGAAGTTACAGGCACGCTCTTGAGTAGCGTCCATGAGAGTAAGACTGAAATAACGACAAAAGGCACCCAAATAAGACCAGCATTTTGATACCAAACTGATTGATCAATTCCTTTTACTTTATCTACGAAATGCTGTGGGGCGCTGAGAGTTGCACCAAACATTGCTGACCCTACGATAATCGGAGTAAAGAATTGAATAATGCTTACTCCGAAGTTTCCTACACCTGCCTGAATTCCAAGGGCCAATCCCTGTTTTGATTTGGGGAAGAAATATGATGTGCTAGGCATAAAACCAGAGAAAACGCCGCCGCCGATTCCAGAGAAGAAGGCCAGAATCAATAGAGCAAAGTAAGGTGTTGAGGGTGATCTCACTGCAAATGACCAACCGATTAAAGGCAGCAAGAGAAGTGAAGTTGAGTAAGTAACCAATTTGCGGGTTCCAAGAATGGGTGGGAGGAACATCCAAATTAAACGCAGACCACCACCTGCAAGTCCGGGCATCGCGGCCAGCCAGTAGAGCTCCTTTTTAGTTAAATCAAAGCCTAAGTTATTAAGTTTTGGTGCAAGGGCTGAGACTAAGAACCAGCTCATGAAACCTAGCGTTAGCGCGTAAGTGGTGACCCACAAGGTTCTCCATGCAATTTTGGACTCCCACTTACCTTCGGCATTTGGATCCCAGGATTCGAGCCACTCAGAGGATTTATTTTTTTGGGCAGGCATTTCAATCTCCATTCAGTTGAGAGTTGTCGTAATCAATCTGGTTTTTAAGTGTTGGGCTTGCCTTGTGTAACATTTTTACTATCACTACGTGCATCCAAACTGTTGCTATGAGAGTGAGTGAGAAGAGAACGACAAAGGTCGATTGCGGCAGGCCTGTCCAACCTCTAACATAGACAAATAGTGGTGGTAGTAAGAAACCACCAAGTGCGCCTAGCGTTCCAACAAGTCCTCCAACGGCACCGACATCGTTAGGGAAGTACTCCGGAATATGCTTAAAGACGGCGGCCTTACCTATACCCATAGAACATCCGACAATAAAAAGTAGAATGGTAAATGGAACTACTCCTAAGCTGTATGGCAAAACCTCTTTTGGTCCATCCGGTGTATTTAAAACAATATAACCAAATGGTGCGGCTAAAAAAAGTAGAGCGACTAACATAGAAAGAAAAGTTCCATACATAAGGCGACGGGCACCCATTTTGTCAGATATATATCCACCAAGTGGGCGAAGCAGAGAGGCGGGAAAGATGAACAGCGCTGTTAATAGCGCGGCATTCCATAGCTCTAATCCATAAACCGAAACATAATATTTCGGCATCCAAGAAGCCAAGGCAACGTATGCGCCAAAGACAATGACGTAGTAGAAACTAAATCTCCAGACTTGCAGATACTTCAAGGGTGCAAACATTTGACGTAGAGGTCTAGAACTTTGCAAATTTTCAGAGTCTGCTGGAGTAAAAACAAGTATTGCGATTGCAGTAATAGCAAGAAGGATTGAATAGAGCGCTGGGACAAAGCGCCATCCGCCGGGAATAATTCCACCTAAATAAGAACCCCCAATTGTTCCGGCAATGACTGCAGGACCAATGAATTTAGTTGCGGATGCGCCAACATTTCCTGCTCCGAAAACACCAAGAGCAAAACCTTGATGGCTTCGATCAAACCAATGAGAGTTCCAAGCGATTCCAACACTGAAAAGATTTCCAGCAAAGCCAACAAAGAAAGATAAAACTAGTAACCAAGTGTAAGTAAGGTCCATATGTGCCAATAAATATGCAGGTATTGAAGTTATGAACAGCATTGATACTGTAACTTTCTTTCCACCAATTCGATCTGCTAGTACTCCTAAAAGCAATCGCCAGATTGAGCCATTGAGGATTGCAACCGAAGATAACCAAGCCAATTGCGAGTCTGAGATACCAAACTCTTTTTGAATGGGGATACCAAGAACTCCGAACATCAACCAAACTGCAAACATTAAAGTAAATGCAAAGGTTGAAAGTGCTAGCACTCGCCCTGAACCATTAAGTTGCGACATGAAATCTCCTTATTGCACGCATCCTAAGCAAACTGTGCTCCATTAATGCCTGAGAAAATAGGGTCTTTGTACCTATATTGACCTAGAGGTTTGCACGGGAGACTGAGCACATGAAACATGATCAGTTTTCGGCGATGGATCTTGAAGAATCACTTGTCAAACTTGGAAGATTTTTTTCCAAAGGAATTGTCTCAAATGATCTTCGTTCAATTACAAAAAGTGGAGGTCGCGAGGGTGATGATTTCTATCGTGATCGATGGAGTCATGACAAAGTAGTTCGTTCAACCCATGGTGTTAACTGCACAGGTTCTTGCTCGTGGAAAGTTTATGTTAAAGATGGAATCATCACATGGGAAACTCAACAAACCGACTACCCATCAGTTGGACCTGACTCTCCGGAGTATGAACCTCGAGGATGCCCTCGTGGAGCTGCCTTTTCCTGGTATACATATTCACCTACACGAATTAGATATCCGTATATCCGTGGAATTCTTTTGCAGATGTATCGAGAAGCAAAGTCACGTCTGGGTGATCCAGTATTAGCGTGGGCTGAGATCATGGATGATCCAATTCGCAGAACGAGATATCAAAAAGCGCGGGGTAAGGGTGGTTTAGTGCGCGCACAGTGGGCTGAGATCTCCGAAATCATTGCAGCTGCGCATGTGCACACCATTAAGAAATATGGACCGGATCGAGTTTTTGGTTTTTCTCCAATTCCAGCGATGTCTATGGCCTCCCATGCAGCTGGTGCACGTTTCATCTCATTGATGGGTGGCTCTATGCTCTCATTTTATGACTGGTATGCAGATTTGCCCGTTGCATCACCCCAAGTATTTGGTGATCAAACAGATGTACCTGAATCTGCCGATTGGTTTAATGCCTCTTATTTAATAATGTGGGGTTCAAATGTTCCAGTAACACGCACACCGGATGCTCACTTCATGACTGAGGCACGCTATCGCGGCCAAAAAGTAGTCGCCATTAGCCCTGATTATGCTGATAATACAAAGTTTGCCGATGAATGGGTTGCACCGCATCCAGGTACAGATGGTGCCCTTGGCATGGCAATGGGACATGTAATTTTGAAGGAGTTTTTTGTTGATCAACAAACTCCACGATTTACTGAGTATGTAAAAAAGTTTACAGATCTTCCCTTTTTGGTCTCACTGCGTGAAAAAGATGGAGCTTGGGTACCTGATAAATTTCTTGTTGCTTCGGATTTGGGTGATGTATCGGAGGGTTCAAAGTTCAAAACTGTTGTTCTAGATTCTGCTAGTGGAAATACGCATATTCCTAATGGATCGCTAGGTCATCGCTACAACGATGATTCGATGGGTAAATGGAATTTAGATCTTGAAGGCTTTGACCCATTACTTACAGTGTATGGACGAACAGATTCTGTAAGTGCGCCAATATTGCTACCGCGTTTTGATATGGGGCAAAAGGAATCAGAAAGCGGCGGGGTTCTGCACCGCGCTGTCCCGACCATTCACATCGGTGACATAAAAGTAACCACAGTTTTCGATTTAATGCTGGCTCAATATGGGGTTGGTCGCCAAGGTTTAGAAGGTGATTGGCCTACTGATTACACCGACACAACTCCTTACACACCGGCATGGCAAGAAGAAATTACAAATGTGCCAGCAGAACAAGTGATTCGAATCGCTCGCGAGTTTGCACACAATGCCGATGAATCCAAAGGTCGCTCGATGATTCTTCTTGGGGCTGGAACAAATCATTGGTTCCACTCTGACACCATGTATCGAACATTTTTAGCTCTCGTTACATTAACGGGCTGTCAAGGAGTAAATGGCGGAGGTTGGGCGCACTATGTCGGTCAAGAAAAATGTCGCCCCGTAACTGGATGGGCGCAGCTTGCTTTTGGAGCTGACTGGGCGAGGCCACCACGCCAGATGATTGGAACAGCATTTTGGTACGTTTCCACTGATCAATGGCGCTATGACGGCTTGAAGTCAGAGCTTCTTGCAACTCCTCTTGGTGAAAATCGCTTTGAGAATATGAGCGCCATCGATGTTATGGCAAAGTCAGCTCGCATGGGTTGGATGCCTTCTTACCCATCCCTTAACCGTAACTCTCTCGATTTAGCTGATGAAGCTCGAGCACTAGGTCTGGAACCTTCGGCGCATGTTGTCAACGAGTTAAAAAATGGAAATCTAAAGTTTGCGATTGAAGATCCTGATGCTCCAGAAAACTGGCCACGGGTTTTAACTGTATGGCGGGCAAATATTCTTGGCTCATCAAGTAAGGGAAATGAATATTTCCTTAAGCATCTACTTGGTACCGATAACTCTGTCCGTGCCGAAGAAAATGCACCTGATATGAGGCCGCGAGATGTGAAGTGGCAAGATCACGCGCCAGAAGGCAAACTAGATTTACTTGTATCTATTGATTTTAGAATGACGAGCACAGGATTGTTTGGAGATATTTTATTACCGGCAGCTACCTGGTATGAAAAACATGATCTATCAAGCACTGATATGCATCCATTTGTTCATGCCTTTACGCCAGCGATTAATCCACCATGGGAAACCAAGACGGACTATGACATCTTCCAAATGTTGGGGCGAAAAGTTGCAGAAATATCAAAAGGACATCTCAGTGAGCGTGAAGATATTGTTGTTGTTCCACTTCTCCATGACACCCCCGATGAAATGGCAAATCCAAGTGGCATCGTTGAAGATTGGAAAGATGGCAAAATCGAACCGATCCCAGGTCTAACAATGCCTAAGTTGGTTGTAGTTAAACGTAACTACGAACAGCTCGGTGAAAAAATGGGGGCACTTGGACCACTACTTGATCAACTCGGTACTAACACAAAAGGTGTTCCAGTCAGCGTTCTGCCAGAGATTGAAGTTTTACGCCACAAAAATGGCGTTATTTCACACGGAGTAGCTGAAGGTCGACCATCACTTGCTCGCGATATCGATGCCTGCGAAACGATCTTGTCGCTCTCGGGAACAACTAATGGGCGGATTGCGGTTGCAGGTTTTAGAGCGCTAGAAAAACGCACAGGTCAACAGTTAACTGACTTAGCGCTAGACAATGAAGGTAAGAGAATCACTTTTGCCGACACCCAAGCCAGACCAGTTCCGGTAATCACAAGTCCTGAATGGTCGGGTTCAGAACATGGTGGTAGGCGGTACACAGCTTTTGCAATCAATGTTGAACGTCTAAAGCCATGGCACACCCTGACCGGTCGACAGCATTTCTTTATTGATCATGACTGGATTAGTGAACTCGGTGAACAGATGCCAATCTTTAGACCACCGTTGAATATGCATCGCATCTTTGGAAATCAAGGTGAACAAAAAGAAAAAGAGGTCACAGTCCGATACCTAACACCGCACTCTAAATGGTCGATTCACTCTGAATACCAAGACAATCTCTTTATGCTCTCGTTATCTCGTGGTGGACAAGAAATCTGGATGAGTGTTGAGGATGCCGAGACCATCGGTGTCAAAGATAACGAATGGATTGAAGCGTATAACCGTAACGGAGTTGTGGTTGCTCGTGCCTGTGTTTCACATCGTATGCCAGCGGGCACTGTCTTTATGTATCACGCCAAGGATCGTGTTGTAGATGTTCCACTTGCAGAAACATCTGGCAAGCGTGGAGGAATTCATAACTCTCTCACACGCCTCATGATTAAACCTTCCCATCTTATTGGTGGCTACGCTCAACTCACTTTTGCCTTTAATTACCTTGGACCAACTGGTAATCAACGTGATGAAATCACCGTAATCCGACGACGTTCACAAGATGTGGAGTACTAAATGAAGGTCATGGCCCAAATGGGCATGGTGATGAATCTGGATAAATGCATCGGATGTCATACATGTTCAGTAACGTGCAAGCAGGCATGGACTAATCGCACCGGTCTTGAGTATGCATGGTTTAACAACGTTGAGACCCGCCCAGGACAGGGATATCCACGTGGGTATGAAGATCAAGCCAAAGCAAAAGGTGGTTGGGTACGCACCTCTAATGGCAAGCTCCGATTAAAGGCAGGCAGTCGTGCGCGTCGCCTACTGTCGATTTTTTCAAACCCCCGCATGCTCAATATCAAGGACTATTACGAGCCTTGGACTTATGAGTATGACAATCTCATTACTGCTCCCCTGGGACAACAAACACCAGTTGCCCGTCCGAAATCACTCATCACTGGCAAACCCATGAAGATTGAGTGGTCAGCCAACTGGGATGATGATTTAGGTGGAGGACCTGAGAATATTGAGAAGGATCCACTCTTAAGAAAACTTGCTGAAGATGTAACAACAAAGGTGAAGTTGGCTTTCGAACAGACATTTATGTTTTACCTTCCACGAATTTGTGAGCACTGTCTTAACCCGGCATGCGTTGCTGCCTGCCCATCCGGTGCTATGTATAAGCGCGCTGAAGATGGAATCGTTTTAGTCGATCAACAGCAGTGTCGTGGTTGGCGGATGTGTGTTTCGGCATGTCCTTATAAAAAAATCTATTTCAATCATAAAACGGGTAAAGCTGAGAAGTGCACACTATGTTATCCGCGGCTTGAAATTGGTTTACCAACTGTTTGTTCTGAAACTTGCGTTGGTCGACTTCGCTATCTAGGTCTTTTTCTCTATGACGCCGATCGTGTAGCAGAGGCAGCGGCAAGCGAGAACGAAAAAGATTTATATCAAGCACAACTCGATCTCATGCTAGATCCGCACGATCCAGAAGTTCTTGCAGCAGCTCGCGCCGAGGGAATTCCAGAGGATTGGTTAGTGGCAGCTCAAAACTCACCCGTCTATAAACTTGCCAAGGTCTATAAGATCGCCCTTCCATTGCATCCTGAATACCGCACAATGCCTATGGTGTGGTATGTACCACCACTTTCTCCGATAGTGGATGTGCTCACTGAAACTGGTCACGATGGTGAAGATGTTGGCAACCTCTTTGGAGCTATTAATACCCTTCGAATTCCACTTGCCTATCTGGCCGAACTTTTTACTGCAGGAGATACTGAATTAGTTGAATCCACTCTTCGTAAACTCTCAGCGATGCGCTCATATATGCGAGACATCAACTTAGGGCGTGATCCACGACCTGAGATTCCGGAGGCCGTTGGAATGGATCAAGAGTCTATTTACGAAATGTATCGACTACTTGCAATTGCAAAGTATGAAGATCGTTACGTAATCCCAGCAGCCCACACTGAGCAGGCTAAAAATCTTGAAAATATGGGACAGAGCTCAGGCTGCTCTCTCGATGGCGTGGATCTTGGAGCAAATTCCGGACCTTTTGGCCAAGCATCGGGTAATCCTGTTCCCGTTACAATCGAAAATTTTCATATTATGAAAGATAGGCAGACAAAGTGAGCAAAGAGATTGCACGAGCAATAGCTGCCCAATGCCTTGTTTACCCTGAACAGGATTTTATCAATCGAAACAGCGAACTAGTCCAACTGGCATCTAATTTAGAGCCAAAATTAGGAGAAGCTTTACTAGTATTTCTAAGAACTGTCTCCGAGATGCCCCTTAATAAAATACAAGAACATTATGTTGAAGTATTTGATATGCGACGCAAGTGTTCACTTTTTCTTACTTCATGGACGCATGGAGATACAAGAAACCGTGGAATGGCCCTCGTTTACTTCATTGAAAAATATAAGAGCTGTGGGTTGTTGCTCAGCCCAGAAGAATTACCAGATCATTTAGCGGTGGTGCTGGAGTTTGCGGCATTAGAGAATCCTCAAGAGGGAGATTTACTTCTTGGTGAGCACCAGGCACCGATCCTTCTTATTAGAGATGCCTTGAAAAAGTGTGGATCAATGTATGCCGATGTATTAGATGCCATTGTCGAATCGTTGCCTCGGATGACACCTGAGATTGAGGAACGAGCACGAGCATTGGCCATTACTGGGCCGCCCAAAGAGTTCGTTGGTTTGAGTGGCGCGGTAGCTGTGGCATTAGAACCATTTTCACCTAACAAAGATTCTTTATTAGAGGGGGCATTGCGATGAGTTCTACAAATATTCTTTTATGGTCTGTTCTGCCTTATATTGCAATCTCTTCTTTTGTGGTTGGTTTAATTTGGCGTTTTAAATACGATAAATTCAACTGGACAACTCGCTCGTCACAAATCTATGAGGGTAAGTTGTTGCGCATTGCAGGACCTCTTTTTCATTTAGGTCTTTTTGCAGTCATTGGTGGCCATTTTGTTGGCCTATTAGTCCCGCAGAGTTTCACCGATTCTCTTGGCTTGAGTCATGAGGCATATCACCTAGGTGCGGTCACTATGGGCGGTGCTGCAGGCATTGCAACATTAGTTGGAATTACTCTTCTTATTTATCGTCGCCGTACTACGGCGATGGTATTTGCACAAACGACTAAGAACGATAAGACGATGTATGTATTTCTTGCGGCAACACTTTTAGCTGGCAGTGCAGCGACGTTATCGAGTGCCGGAATCATAGGTGAAAAACATAATTATCGTGAAAGTGTTGCTCCGTGGGTTCGTTCAATTCTGACTCTAAATCCAAACGGTGAACTCATGATGGCCAGTCCACTTGCCTTTAGAGTTCATGCAGTTATTGGAATGACCCTATTCATTATTTGGCCCTTCACACGCTTAGTGCACTCATTAAGCGCACCTATTGGATATTTATTTCGCCCATCAATTGTCTATCGCACGCGCGATGGCCGGTCTGTTGCAGGTAACCGTAAGGCTCGCCCGGGGTGGGAACGCACCAAGTATTGAAAGGAATTAAAAAACCCGCCGATCTATACGGCGGGTTTTCTTATTTAATAGCTTAAATACGCTCTCCAGTTGTTGAGTTGAACAAGTGAACTGCACTTGCATTTGCAGTGACAGTGATTGTTTGACCAGCCTTTGGAGGATTCTTTGGATCCCAGCGAACAATGATCTGTGCGCCTTCATCAGTTGAGTTAGCGAACTTAACATTTGTATCAGCTGGCTTTCCATAAACGAAAGCATCTGAGCCAAGTTCTTCAACTACTTCAACCAAAACGTGGAAACCATCAGATGCTGGCGTGAAGCCCTCTGGGCGAACACCGACAGTTACTTCATTGCCAGCTGATGCTGGTACTGCGATACCAAGATTTCCAAGCATCGCTTTGCCACCCACGATTGGGGCGTTAAGCAAGTTCATGGCAGGAGAACCAATAAAGCCTGCAACGAATGCATTAGCTGGATTGTCATAGAGATTACGAGGTGTGTCTACTTGCTGGAGCAAGCCATCCTTAAGCACTGCAACACGATCACCCATAGTCATAGCTTCAACCTGGTCGTGTGTTACATAAACAGTTGTGATTCCTAAGCGACGCTGCAATGCAGCGATCTGTGTACGAGTTGCTACGCGCAACTTCGCATCAAGGTTTGAGAGAGGTTCGTCCATAAGGAAAACCTGAGGTTCGCGAACAATTGCGCGGCCCATAGCAACGCGCTGACGCTGTCCACCTGAAAGAGCTTTTGGCTTGCGCTCTAGGTATGGCTCAAGGTCGAGCAACTTAGCTGCTTCAAGAACGCGACGTTCACGTTCTTCTTTTGGAGTTCCAGCGATCTTTAGTGCGAAGCCCATATTTTCTGCAACTGTCATGTGTGGGTATAACGCATATGACTGGAATACCATCGCGATATCGCGATCTTTTGGTGCAACGTTTGTAACGTCGCGATCGCCGATCAAGATTCTTCCGTTATCGACTTCTTCAAGTCCTGCCAACATACGAAGGGATGTTGACTTACCGCAACCTGATGGTCCGACCAAAACTAAAAACTCACCGTCATTGACAGTGAGATTTAATTTATCGACAGCAGGTGCTGTAGTTCCTGGATAGATGCGTGATGCGGCTTCGAAGACTACTGATGCCATGAGATTGCTCTCCTTCTCCGGGCAGGTACGTGCCCGACGGTCCGTGGATGAAGGTGATGGTCCGGGTGGACCAACGCACCGAAGGTTACGCGCTAAGGCACAATTTTGCTAGGCCGGCCTTTATAGCCTTGCCGTATAGTTAGGCACCTAATGGAGACTCACTCGGTCGGTACGTTACTTACAGATTTAGCCCTGATCGCTGGGCTTATAGTTCTGGCCTCATTCTTCGTAGCAGCTGAAATCGCCCTCATCTCACTTCGAGATAGCCAAGTCCGAGAAATTGCGACCCGTGGCAAACGTGGCGCTCGCGTCGCAGCCCTAGCCGCGCACCCCAATCGATTGCTGGCTGCGGTTCAAATTGGCGTAACAGTCAGCGGCTTTCTCTCTGCTGCCCTTGGAGCTGATCAGCTCGGTGACTATGTCATTCCTTGGCTGGAGTCTCAAGGCATTTCCAACACCTGGAGTACGACTATTTCTCTTCTTGGTGTCACTTTAGTGATTGCTTACTTCTCTTTAGTTTTTGGCGAGTTAGTACCAAAGAGAGTGGCTCTTTTTAGAGCCGAGGAAATTGCAATGGCAACGGCTGGAATCATTAATGTCGTTGCAAACATTTTCCGCCCATTGATCTGGCTACTGTCAAAATCTACAGACTTTATTTTGCGCATATTTGGCATCGATCCCAAAGAGGCACGAAGCCAAATCTCTGAAGAAGAGTTATTAGATCTTGTCTCTGGCCATGCCGCATTAAGTGATGAAGAGCGAGATATTGTTGAAGAAGTCTTTAACGCCTCCGAGCGCCAGATCCACGAAATTATGGTTCCACGGACAGAAGTAGATTTCATGGATGTTTCATTAACTGTTGGCAAGGCAATTGATTTAGCGGTAGACAAAGCGCATTCTCGTTATCCAGTTATTCGAGGTTCTTCCGATGAAGTAATTGGCTTTATTCATGTGCGCGATTTACTTGATACCTCTTTGGCAACCCAAGAAACAAAGATTATTGAACTAGTTCGATCCATAATCTTTTTGCCTGGAACAAAGGGAATTCTGCCCGCACTTTCTGAGATGCGAAAACAAGGCCAGCACGTCGCAATCGTTCTTGATGAATACGGTGGCACTGATGGCATAGTGACCTTGGAAGATTTAGTGGAGTGCTTAATCGGTGATATCAGAGATGAATTTGACGAAGATGAATCAGAAGTTGCCATTGAGTCACGCACCGGAGACTTTGAAGTCGATGGACTCATTTCGATTGAGGATTTAATAGAGCAAACGGGCTTAGAAATTCCAGATGGTCCATATGAAACAGCTAGTGGCTTCGTTATGCATCATTTAGGTCGCATTCCTAAGGACCATGACGTATTAGTGGTCGATGGAGTACGAGTTACAGTGCTTTCTATGGAGGGCAAGCGCGCTGGCATGCTATTAATCTCTCGTAATGCATGATGTGTGAAAGAATTATGGCATGAGCGCCAAGCGAGTTTTATCTGGAATCCAGCCAACGAGTGATTCTTTCCACCTGGGTAACTACTTAGGCGCCGTTAAGCAGTGGGTAGATTTACAAGAAGGCCATGATGCTTTCTATTGCATTGTAGATTTGCACGCGCTCACTGGCGAAATCGAACCAGCCTTATTGCGAAAGCGGACATTGGCTTCTGCTGCGCAGTTAATTGCTCTTGGAATTTCACCAGAAAAATCAACGCTATTTGTTCAGTCACAGGTTCCACAACACAATCAATTGGGTTGGCTCATGGAATGCATGGCTGGTTTTGGCGAAGCAAGTCGCATGACGCAGTTTAAGGATAAATCTGCCAAGGGTGGATCTGATTCTGCCCGCGTTGGACTTTTCACATACCCAATGTTGCAGGCAGCAGATATTTTGTTGTATCAAGCCAACTTAGTTCCAGTCGGTGAGGATCAGCGCCAGCACATTGAGTTAACACGTGACCTTGCAGGACGCTTTAATACTCGCTTTGGACAGACTTTTACGATCCCAGAAAACTTTATTTTAAAAACTGCCGCTAAAATCCAAGACCTTCAAGATCCATTGGCCAAGATGAGTAAATCATCAGGTTCTGCTGCTGGTGTTTTGGAGTTAATGGATACCCCAGAATCAAATGCTAAGAAAATTAAGAGTGCTGCAACAGATGCCGGGCGCGAAGTGAAATTTGATGAAAGTGAAAAACCTGGAATTAGTAATTTACTAACAATTCATAGTGCGCTTTCGGGCAAAACAATCCCTGCCTTAGAAGCAGAATTTGATGGCAAGGGTTATGGAGACTTTAAGGGCGCAGTTGCTGAAATTGTTGTTGAATATTTCCGACCAATTCGCGCTAGGGCAGTTGAATTATTGAGCGATGAGAGGCACTTGCTGGATATTTTGCATGAGGGGGCAACAAAAGCCCGTGAAGTAGCCTCAAAAACCCTTGAAAAGGCCTATGAAAACCTGGGGATCGTTAAATAACCCAGCAATAGCAGTATCAACTCCAGGTTGAGACTTATCCAAAACGTTACATGCCTCGCGCCTAAATCTGCTGGCGTGTGTTGAGTTTATTCATGCATAACTACTAGGCTCACTTACACACAGAGCTCTTATGTCGGCGTTTAGTTGGTGTAGGAGAGCCCCTTGAAGGAGGAAAATTGAAGAAAGTATTTCGTCTCGTAGCAGTTATCGCTGCAGCAACTCTTGCAGCAACTGCATTTGTTGCACCATCAGCTACTGCAGCATCAAAGGTAAAAGTTGGACTTGCTTATGACATCGGTGGCCGCGGAGACAAGTCTTTCAATGACTCTGCTGCAGCTGGTCTAGATGCTGCCAAAAAGAAGTTTGGCGTTACTGCTAAAGAAGTAACAGTTACAACTGGTTCAGATTCAGAGCGCGAAGACAAGCTTCGCTTGCTCGCAAAAGCTGGATACAACCCAATCATCGCAGTTGGATTCTTATATGCCGGCCCACTTAAGGCCGTTGCATCAGATTATCCTGAAGTTCAATTTGGAATTGTTGATGATGCATCAGTAGATCTTCTTAACGTTGCAGGTCTTGTGTTCGCTGAAGAGCAAGGGTCATACCTAGCTGGCGTCGCAGCAGCACTTGCATCAAAGTCAGGAAAGATCGGTTACATCGGTGGTGTTCGTATTCCACTACTTCAGAAGTTTGAAGCAGGATTCGTTGCAGGTGTTAAGGCAACAAAGAAGTCTGCAACAGTTGATGTTAAGTACGTAACTGAGTTCCCAGATTTCTCTGGTTTCAATGACCCAGCTAAGGCCAAGGTTATTGCGAAGGGAATGATCGATAAGGGCACAGATGTTATTTATTCTGCTGCTGGTGGATCAGGTGCGGGTAACTTCGCAGCTGCAACTGATGCAGCAAAGGCAGGCAAGAAGGTTTGGACTATCGGAGTTGACTCTGATCAATACCTAACAGCTTCAGCTGATGAGAAGAAGAACATGCTTACATCAATGATCAAGCGCGTTGACCGTGCTGTTTATGACGTAATTGCAACTTCTGTTGCAGGTTCTTCAGTTAACGACGTTCTAGATGCCAAGGCTGGTATCTATGGTCGTCAGTACAACTTGGCACTAGATGGCGTTGGAGTTTCATATTCTGGCGGATACATCACCAAGTACAAGGCTGCAATCGATAAGGCTGCAGCGGCGATTAAGTCTGGCAAGATTAAGGTTCCAACCAAGCCATAATCGCTTACTAAATAGTGGTATTTGGCCCAACAATGGAGTTAAATCTCCTTGTTGGGCCAAATGCTTTTAACAATCAACTCAAAGGAGAGTAAAAAAGTGTCTGTAGCTGTTGAACTGCGACACATCTCCAAGCGCTTCCCAGGCGTAATCGCAAATAAAGATGTTTCTATGAAAGTTGAAACTGGGACTGTCCACGCTCTAGTTGGTGAAAACGGTGCAGGTAAATCCACTGTTATGAAGATTTTGTATGGAATGCAACGCCCTGATGGCGGCGAAATTTTGGTGAACGGCCAGAGCGTAAATTTTAAGAATCCAAACGATGCAATCGAAGCAAATATCGGCATGGTTCACCAGCATTTCATGCTGGCAGATAACTTCACGGTTCTTGAAAACATCATTTTAGGTGCAGAACCAAAGCAGGGCATGACAATTGACTTTACTGCAGCACGTAAGAAAGTTGCTGACATGTCTGCGGCTTATGGTTTAGATGTTAATCCAGATGTTTTAGTTGAAGAGTTAGGTGTTGGACAACGCCAACGCGTTGAAATCTTGAAAGTGCTTTATCGTGGTGCTCGAATTTTGATTTTTGATGAACCAACAGCGGTGTTAGTTCCCCAGGAAGTTGATGATCTATTTAACGCACTCAAAGGTCTTCGTGCTGAAGGAATGGCTATTATTTTCATCTCACATAAACTTGATGAGGTATTGCGCGTTGCCGATGATGTGACTGTGGTTCGCGCAGGCTCCACTGTCGCCGAGGTAAAATCTAAAGATGTTACCGCAAAGCAGTTAGCTGAACTGATGGTTGGCAGCGAACTTCCACAGCCAACTACCCATGGTGATACACGCCGTCCCGAAGTGACGCTTTCACTCAAGGATGTTTCGGTTCCCACTAAATCTGGCCGTGACTTGATTTCACATATTTCTTTTGACTTACGTGCTGGCGAAGTGATTGGAATAGCCGGAGTCGAAGGAAACGGGCAAGCCGAGCTAGTTGAAGCGATCATGGGTCTGCGTGATTACACCGGCGAGATTGAATTTAAAGGCGAAAATATAGATCACTACACCGTGGCTCATCGCCATGATGCTGGAATTGGGTTGATTCCAGAAGATCGCCAACGCCAGGCTTTAATGATGGCTTCACCACTTTGGGAAAATAGAATTCTTGGACACCAAAGAAGCAAGCCCGTTATGCGCGGTTTTGTTCTAGATAAGAAAGCCACAATTGCAGATACTCGTGTCATTATGGATGAGTTCGATGTTCGCGCACCAGGACCACATACTTTGGCAGCTGCTTTATCTGGGGGCAATCAACAAAAATTTATTGTGGGACGTGAAATGAGTAAGGCACCTGCACTGCTTGTGGCATCACATCCAACTCGTGGCGTGGATGTTGGCGCACAAGCTGCAATTTGGGAAGAACTTCGCCGTGCACGTGAAAAGGGAATGGCAGTAGTTTTGATTTCTGCCGACTTAGAAGAACTCATTGGAATGTCTGATCGCCTTCTCGTGATGCTACGTGGTGCAATTACAGCTGAACTAAATCCTAAAAAGACAACTCCAGAACTACTTGGTTCTGCAATGACTGGTGCACAATGAAAAAACCATCAATTTCACAGTTTCTTCTAGCACTTGCGGCTCCTGTAGTTGCAGCCGCTGTTTCAATTGTTATTTCTAGTTTGGCAGTTTTAGCATCCAAAAAATCCCCTGTAGAGGCATACAAGACAATGTGGGAATTTGGAACACAAGCTGGTTCATTGCTTGAAGTTCTAAATACAGCAACTCCGTATTACATAGCGGCCATCGCCATCGCCATCACGTTTAGAGCTGGATTGTTTAATATTGGCGTTGAGGGCCAGCTCAGATTAGGTGCCCTCTTCAGCTCATACTTTGCAGCTAAGTTTGTTTTGCCACCTGTACTGCATGTAATTGCATTGTTTTTAATTGCTATGACTGTAGGTGGGTTATGGGCAGCTATCGCTGCCTACTTAAAAGTTAAGCGTGGGGTGAGTGAAGTTATTTCAACAATTATGTTGAACTCCCTTGCTGTTGGAATGACCTCCTTCCTTTTCTCTCAGTACTTTGCTGAAATTACTGAAGGTTCTAATAACTTAACGACTAAAACCCTTCCAGCATCTGCACAAATTCCAGATTTAATGCCATTATTGAATAAATTAGGCGTAGAAGACCAACCTGGTGGCGGTGTCTACGGCATGCTTTTAATTGCAATCGCACTAGGAATTGCTTTCTGGTTCATAGTTAATCGGACACGTTTTGGATTTGAACTTCGCGCTTCCGGTGCTAATCCAATTGCTGCACGAGTTAGTGGAGTTAATTCAAAGAAAATGACTTTTATTGCACTTGTCGCTTCAGGTGCAATCGCAGGACTCTCTGGATTACCAACAATTCTTGGGGATACACATTCCTACACGATGGGATTTAGATCAGGTATTGGCTTTTCAGCCATTGCAGTAGCTCTTTTGGGCCGCAATGGCGCGATAGGCATGGCATTTAGCGCATTGTTATTTGGTTTTCTTGAGGTGAGCTCACGAGCACTTGAACTTATAGATATTGCTCCTGAAACCTACGTGATTATGCAAGGCTCGATTTTGCTTAGCTCGGTTATTGCCTACGAAGTTGTTCGTCGTTACAAGATAACTCTGCAGAGTAAAGAGCTGGCAAAGGTGGTGGCCGCATGAAAAATAAAGCCACCAAACTCCTTATTAATGCCACTCTTTTAATACTTGTAGTATCAATAATTCGCTTGATCACAGGAGCAAACGATTTAACGAGTGTTGGAACAGCTTCTGCGGCACTACTACTGTCGGTGCCGATTGTTTTAGCCGGACTTGGCGGTTTGTTCTCTGAGCGCTCAGGTGTTGTAAACATTGGTCTTGAAGGAATGATGATTCTTGGTGCATGGGCTGGTGGATTTATAGGCTCCAAGCACGGACCTTGGCTGGGATTAGCTGCTGCGATTTTCTTTGGCGCAGTAGGTGCACTTGTCCATGCAATAGCAACAATTACTTTTGGTGTGGATCATGTGGTATCTGGTGTAGCTATCAACATTATCGCCGCAGGATTAGTTCGCTACCTTTCAACAATTTTGTATCAAGGTGGATCATGGCCAGGTCCTTCACAATCACCTGATGTGAAGGGTATTGAACTCAACGGTCTTCCAGTTCTTTCCGGTGGAAAGTTCTTTGGTTGGCAGAGTCCAGATATTTTGACTCCAATCGCTGAGAAGCATTGGTTCTTTATCTCCGACGTTGTCGGTGTTATTCGTGGAATCACAGGAAACCTTTCCTATGTCACTTTGGTAGCGGTAATTTTTGTGCCATTGTCCTTCTGGGTATTGTGGAAAACCTCTTTCGGACTTCGTTTGCGAAGCGCCGGAGAAGCACCTGTCGCAGCTGAGTCACTAGGTGTCAATGTTTATGCAATGAAATATGCAGGTGTACTTATTTCAGGTGGACTTGCAGGTCTTGGTGGAGGTTTCTTGGCTCTCGTGGCTGCAAACCACTATCAAGAAAACCAAGTCGCAGGACGTGGTTATATCGGTCTCGCCGCG
>RGHD01000081.1 GCA_010024385.1 Actinomycetota bacterium
AAGGTGAAGAGATTGTTGGGCAGTTGAAATCTCGAAAGATTGAGATGTCAGCTCTTGGTTACTATCCCAACAATCTGCATCCAGATCCAGAGCAGCGCAAACTAGTTAATGAACATACTAAGAAAGTTATTCGCGCTGCAGGAGTGATGGGTGTTCCAGTAGTGAGCACCTTTATTGGCGCAGATGCCTCTAAGACACAAGATGAGAACTGGGCCGAAGCTCTTAAAGTCTGGCCAGAGATTGTCAAAGTTGCCACCGATAGCAATGTGAAGATTGCAATTGAGAACTGCCCAATGATCTTTAGTAAAGATGAATGGCCAAGTGGCCACAATGTTGCCTACTCACCACGAATTTGGCGAGAGATGTTTGATAAGTTCGGACCAACAGTTGGATTGAACTTGGATCCATCACACTTGCTCTGGCAGATGATTGATATTGAGCGCGTTATCCGTGAATTTGGTTCACGCATCTATCACACACATGTTAAAGACATGGAGATTGATCGCGAAGGCCTCTATAACAATGGAATCATGTCAGCTGGAATTGGATGGCAACGTCCACGTCTGCCTGGCTATGGTGAGATCAATTGGGCTAATTTCGTGGCAACCTTGTCACAGGTTGGCTATGACGGAGTCCTTTGCATAGAGCATGAAGATCGCCGATTTGAAGGTACTAATGATTTAGTCAAGCAAGGCTTCTTGATTGCGCGCAATCAGATAGCAGCTTTGCTTCCGATGACGATCTAGGGAAAGTGGTGAGGGTGTTGAAGAGTTAAGCGTTAGCTAACTCAGGCTCAACCAACTTCCACTTGAGTGCAAGACGCTTAACCCAGCGGGGCACAGTTCCCTTTTCAATCTTAAAGAGCAACCACGCCAAAAATAGGAAGATTGCCAAGTTAAATAGCGGTGAGGTTAAGCCTTCCCACATCGATGGCTCCCATGCAACCTCATTGGGATCAGGTGGAATGTATTCATCAAAGACGATGCTCCAGTCAATGAGTCCATGAAAAACGACAACTAGCCAGATGCTTCTCGTGAGAATCATGAGAGCACAAGCAAAGATGGCAAAGCCAAAAGTCTCCACCACATGCCAATAGGCAAGCCATGCATCCCAATCACTTCCCCAATAGCGGTTGATATGCATAAGGCCAAAGCCTAAGGAAGAGAAGAAGATTGCACTCCTTCTACCAAACTTATAGAGAGCCCCATATACAAAGCCTCTGGAAAATATCTCTTCGCTATAGCCAATAGAGAGCAAAAAGATTATGCCCATCACAGTCTCTAACACGCTCATGCGCTCATTATCTGAAGTTCTAATTTCACCAAAGATAAAGATTGCTGCAATAAGAAGTGCAAAGAGAGTTTTTAATCCCACTCGTGGCGCTCTGAAATACTCCAGACTTTGTAGGCCTAGAACATATATGGCGAAGTAGAAAAACAACCCAGCAACTACATTGCCAAAGGTTGCATTGGCATAAGGGATATCTTCAAACCAGCTTGTGGGTTGCAGCCTTCCTGCCACAAGGGTTAAGACCGACAGGGCTATGAGCATGCTGCCAAGTCGTAGGTTTCTCATGGGGATCACAGTAGGCAGCCCCACTGACAATATGTCAGAGGCCCCTCCTACGCTAAAGCCCATGTTAGAAACCCTCTTTATAGCCACCCTGATCTTCCTCTTCCTTAATCGCACAAAGAAGAAGCGCCGTGCGCGCACCCTTGATGGTGAACTAAAAGAATTGAT
>RGHD01000082.1 GCA_010024385.1 Actinomycetota bacterium
CTGTTCGCAGCACCGGCGTTCTCGGAAGCAACCCCGAGGCTGTTGATCATGCTGTCCAGACGGTTCTGGTAGGCACCGATCTGTCCGCGTGTCGTGCTGACGGTCTCAATGGCCGCGTCAAGCGCACTGATCGCGCTGTTCGCACCACTTTGGGTGGTGAGTGAAACCGTACCGGCGGTTGCGATCACGTTGACCCCGAGGGAGGTGGTGCCAGATGCGGAGATGCTCACTTTGATCTGGTTGGATCCGTCGGGCGTCGTGGGCTCAACGTTTGCCCCGATGTGGAGGTTGAGACCAGTTATGACGCCATTGCCAGTCAAGAGGGAAATCTTGTTGAACTGGGTCGAGTTGGCGATCCGGTCAACTTCGGAAAGGAGTGCGTTCACTTCGTCCTGGATGTGCAGACGGTCGTCATTGGTGAGCGTGTCGTTTGACGACTGCACCGCGAGTTCGCGCATCCGGCCGAGGAGGGAATGCGTCTCGTTGAGCGCGCCTTCGGCGGTCTGGAGGAGCGAGATCCCGTCCTGCGCGTTGCGCTGTGCCTGGTTGAGGCCACGGACCTGGTTCTTGAGCTTCTCGCTGACGGCAAGGCCGGCCGCGTCGTCCGCCGCCTTGTTGATCCGGAGCCCACTGGAAAGCTGCTCGATTGCCTTGAAGAAACTGCCCTGCGTGCTGGAGAGGTTCCGCTGCGCCGAGATCGACTCGTAGTTGTAGTTGATGCGTAGAGCCATTGCCGAGATCCTTCTCTCTCACGTGTTCCCGGCGCAGTCCCTTGCGTCCGGTGCCAAGGTGTTCGGTCAACCACACTCTACGTAAGCGTAAGTTGGCGACCCGTACTAACCATCGGCAGAGAGCGGAAAGACTTGAGGGCTTGAGGGCAAAACTGGTGAATTGCGTAAAACGCGCTACGCGGAAAAGTGTTGCGGGGAGATATGCCGCACTAGTTTCGCGCTGATGCCGCAGTGCGGCGCCACGATCCAACTGAAACCGTCTGTCACCATCCTCCGCTGTCGGGCAAAAGAAAGCGGGGGTACCCAGTTGGGTACCCCCGCTCGCTTGGATCTCCCGGCGGGTAGCCGCGGCCCTGGCCAGCCCGCCAAGCCCGACCCGCTACTTCAGCAACTGCAGCGCCATCTGCGGTGCCTGGTTCGCTTGTGCAAGCACGGCCATCGTTGACTGCTGCAGGATTTGCGTCCGCACCATCTCAGACACCGCCTTCGCCACGTCCGCATCACGGATGCGACTGTTCGCAGCACCGGCGTTCTCCGATGCCACACCAAGGCTCTCGATCGAATGCTCGAGCCGGTTCTGCATGGCACCCATCAGCCCGCGCTGCGTGCTCACCGTCTCCACCGCCGCATCGAGCGCCGAGATAATTGCGTTCGATGACGACTGCGTCGAAACGCTCACCGTCGTGATCGACAACCCTGACGCCGTCGCGTTCAGCGTCGAACTGTAGAGACTGACCTCATTCGCTCCCACCATCGACGTGGTCTCGGCATTCGCTCCGATGTGGAACTTGAACGATCCGACCGCCGTGTTGTTGTTGAGCAACACCACGGTGTTGAACTGCGTCGAGTTCCCGATCCGGTCGACCTCGCTGAGCAACTGGTTCACTTCCGCCTGCAAGTGAACCCGGTCCGAATTGCTCAGCGTGTCATTTGCGGATTGCACCGCCAGTTCACGCATCCGTGAAAGCAGCGAGTGGGTTTCGTTCAGCGCACCTTCCGCCGTCTGG
>RGHD01000083.1 GCA_010024385.1 Actinomycetota bacterium
AGATCTAATGAGTCGCCCTGTGCCCTGAGCTAACAACAATGCAGCCCTTGGCAGTGAAACCTGCATAAATCCACTTCCACCAGCGGCATCTGCCTGTGAGGCACGCGCCGACATCACTGGCTCATCTGGTCTAGGAAAAGGAATGCGATCGATGGCAACAAGGATGCAGCTATTTCCTGGCACATCAACTCCTTGCCAGAGCGACATAGTGCCAAGTAGTACTGATGTTTCATCTTTTGCAAAGCGGGCAACCAGTGGACCAACAGCATCCCCGCGCTTTTGCGTAATAATCTTGATAGGAAGTTCAGCTAACACTTTGCGCAAGTGCGCATCTGCTGCCTCCACTCCGCGCCATGATGAAAACAGGGCCAACGTGCGCCCTCCGGCAGCATCAATGAGCTCGCCTAACTCAGTGAGCACTTCAATACTGGGGCCATCTCGCCCAGGCTCTGGCAGGTGCTTTGGCATATAGAGAACGCCTTGATTAGCAAAATCAAAAGGTGAACCAACATCGAGCATCTGAACATTGCCTGGATCCAACTCACCTTCAGAGAGTTCGGCATTTAAATCCTCTCCCACAATAAATCCAATGCTTTTAGCTAATGAGTTAAAGGAGTTGCCAACAGTTAACGTGGCAGAGGTAGCAATAACGGGAGTTTGCTTGAGCATGTTCTCACGTAAGACATCAGAGACAGAGAGCGGTGCTAGGTGCAAGGTAGAAAACGTTGGTTCATACCAAAGCACTAAACCATCACCGAGTTTTAATATCGTGGCAGCAGTTGTTGATACTTCGTTGACCGCACCTTTCACTCTAGCCCGTTCAGCCATTGCATCAGTATCGATAATTTCATCATCGGCAGTAAGAGATTGCACGATTGCTTGCGCCGCCTCTCTCACTTTTCGAATCGGTGATTCTAAAGATTGCGGGATCTGCTCTAGTCGGCCCTGTGAACCCGATTCATTGCGCACAGATTCCCCGTAATCAACCATGGACTCATGAAAATCATTGGCAGCTTTATGAAAAGCATCTGCCAGCTTGCCCGGCATGAACTTGCGGGCCATGGCAGCAGCTCGCAGAACGCGAGCGGAAGTCAGTTCATCTGTAACGGCCTGGGTTGCTCTATCCATAAACTCATGGGCCTCATCCAAAATAATGCAATCTCGTTCAGGCAAAATGGGATGCAGATCCATAATCTCAATGGCAAGAAGAGTGTGGTTAGTAACAACTACATCTGCACTTTGCGCTTTACCTTTTGCATTTGCGGCAAAGCACTGTGAACCAAAAGCACAGACATCTGCCCCCACGCACTCACGACCAGAGACGCTATTGGCTGCCCACACTCGCCTATCCACCTCAGGTGCATCATCTCTATCCCCTGACACCCCAGGCGTTTTGGCCCATGCAATTAAGCGCTTTGCATCTTTTTCAAGGGATGAAATTTCCATCACTAACTCAGCATCAGGATCCACATCTTCACTATTCATCTTTTGCAAACAGATATAGTTGCCAACGCCTTTATAGATTGCATAGCTAATTTCGCGTCCCAGCAGCTTTTCTAGGGCTGGCACAACTGCAGGTAGATCTCTATCTACTAACTGGCGCTGCAAGGCCAAGGTGGCAGTTGCAACTAATAATTTTCGCCCATGCACAATTCCTGGAATCAAATAGGCAAGTGATTTTCCTGTGCCTGTTCCAGCTTGAACCATTAA
>RGHD01000084.1 GCA_010024385.1 Actinomycetota bacterium
AAAGCCTTCTAATAAAGTACTGACGTTCACCGTGTAACCACCGTCTTGATCTTCAGAGGCTGAGGCTAATTCAGCTGTCGCGGTGCCGGTGGGGGGGTCATTCAAGGCTTCAATGGTATACGTGTATGTCGCATCAACTGAGGTCGTGCCGTCATCAACTTTATAGGTTAAGTTAATAGGGCCACTATAATTGTTAGCTGCACGGATGGTATAACTACCATCCAAGTTAGGTGTGACTGTGACACCAGCCCCTGCATAGAGGTCAACGATTGAGAGATCATCTTCATCAACATCGGTATAACCTTGGAGTAATGCTCCTTTACTGATGATGTAATCGGTATCTTCAAATCCATTAGGAAGCTCTGGCCGTGGGCCACTTAAGACGGGCGCATCGTTGATAGGATCAAATGTAATCGTGCGTGTGACTTCTATAGATTCCTCACCGTCACTGATGAAGTATGTGATATTGATCTCACCATTCACATCCTGAGGAGTGTGGATCACAAAGTTGTTTTCGTCGACAGCTTCGATCGTGGCACCACCACTTAATGAAATTAGTTCAGCATCAATCGTTAAAGGTGATCCTTCGGGGTCGGTGTAACCTTGGAGTAATTCTCCTTTACTGATGGTGTAACTGAAATCTTCTACACCATTGACTAATGTGGCTTCCTCACCCGTGAGTTCAGGTGCGTCATTGATAGGAAGAAGATCTAAGTTAATCCTGCCCCCAACTGAGCGTCCTAAAGTATTTTCAAATGTATAGGCAAAGGCAACATTGGTATCGTCATTGCGTGCTGGGGTATAAGTCCATTCATCGCTTAATGTATTAAATGTAAGTGCTCCACTACCCGAAGCAATGCTGAAACTAATGTCCTCACTCAGAATCGCGTCTTTATCATCTCCCGTATAGTTCTGTAACAGTTGTGCTTTAGTGATGGTGATCTCGGCGTCTTCATCCATGGGTTCGAATGTAATCGGATCAAGTTCATCATCTAATTCAGGCGCATCTGTTAATTCAAAGGTTAATGAAGCAGGGACTGAGCCTTTGCCATCACTGATCTCATAACTGATCGTTAAAGTGCCAAAGAAATTAGCATCAGGGGTAATGGTCCAGCTTAAATCATCGTTCTGAACGGCTATCCCCCCATCGCTAACTGTTAGATTAATGACTGATAAGCCATCACCCTCAGCATCTGTGTAGCCTTGTAATAATTTAGATAAGCTCACCGTATAAGGGAAGTCTTCCGTGCCTTGGGGTAATACGGCTTGAAGTCCTGTTAAAAGTGGTAGGTCATTCTCTGGATTAAAGGTGACTGTTTGTGTGGCGGCTGTTTTAAGAACACCATCACTCACGTTATAACTGATACGGATATCACCACTAAAGTTAGAAGGTGCAGTGATTTCATAATAAGTACCATCGTCACTTAAACGGAATGAGCCACGATCGATAGCGAAATCTGTCACGCTTAAATCTTCAAACGTATTATCAACATCGCTAAAGCCTAATTTTAAATCTGCGATGCTGACGTTATAAACAACGTCTTCCGAACCTGCAGCTAAAATTGCTTGATCCTCTGTGAGTGCTGGTGCGTCATTGACTGGATCTAATGTGAAGCTTTGTGAAGCTAAAGTGCTATCTGTACCATCACT
>RGHD01000085.1 GCA_010024385.1 Actinomycetota bacterium
CCTTAGCCGCCGGAACGCCGACACGATGGCCGCGCGGTCTTCCTCGCCCGCCGCGTCGATCGCCTGGATGAGCTTCACGTAGATGGTCGGCACCGCCATGAAGAGCGTGTAGGCGTCGTCACGGACGCGATCGAGGACGGCCGGCAGGTCGAAGCGGGCAAACGGCTCCACGACCGCGCCGCTCCAGAGGCCGCAGCCGGTGATGTTGATGATGCCGTGGATGTGATGGAGCGGGAGGAACAACGGGATCCGGTCGTCCGCGGTCCATTCCCACGCCTGCACGAGACTCTCGATCTGGGCCCGGATGGTCGCATGCGTCGACACGACCCCCTTGGGCGTGCTCGTCGTGCCGCTGGTGTAGAGGATCATCGCCGGGCGGCCGACCTCGACCTCGGGTAGCGCCGCCGCGTCGCCGCCGGGAGGTGTCGCCGGCGGCACGACGAGTCGCAGGCCGAGCCGACCGCAGAGCGGGCCGATCCGCGCGGCCTGGGGCGCGTCCGCGACGACGTCGCGACGCACTCTCTGGAAAAGAGGGGGAACCTATGCTGGATGAGACCCGCATCACGCGGAGTGGCGCACTCAAGCTGAGCGCCATGACCGCAGTCGGGACCGCAGTGGCTGCGGTCGCCGGGACCGGCGTTTCCATTGCAGGCGCGCAGAAGACGTACGGCGAGGCGCCGTCGTTGGCTGCGCAGGTGGCGTCCGGGGCATTGCCATCGGTGGACAAGCGCCTGCCGGAGAACCCGTACGTCGTGCCACACAAGTGGCTGACGGTGGGCAAGTACGGTGGCACGCTCAACATGGGGTGCGACAACAACGAGTGGGGCACCTCGGGGTTCATGGCGGAGCTGCAGTACGGGCACTCGCCGCTGCGGTACCTGCGTGACGGCCTGGAGATCGGGCCTGGCCTGGCGGAGAAGTGGGAATCCAACGCGGATGCGTCGGAGTGGACGCTGTACTTCCGCAAGGGGCTGAAGTGGTCCGATGGCCATCCGTGGTCGGTGGACGACATCCTGTTCTGGTGGGAGGACCAGGTCAAGGTCGAGGAACTCAAGGAGTACCCGCCGGACGAGGCACGTTCGGGCAAGGGCACCCTGATGACCATGACCAAGATCGATGCCACGACCCTGAAGCTGACCTATGACGCACCGACGCCGTTGACGGCGGACCGGCTGGCGATGTGGGTCAACCGGATGATCGGGCCCCGCTGGATGGACCCGAAGCACTTCCTGCAGGAATACCACATCAAGTACAACCCTGCGCTGGACAAGGCGACGTGGGTTGACACGTTCCGCGAGAAGCAGCAGTTCCATCGCAATCCGGGTCCCACGATGACCGGGTGGATGCTGGAGAGCTACGAGAAGGCGCAGTACACCAAGTGGGTGCGCAACCCGTACTACTGGTGCGTGGACTCGGCCGGCAACCAGCTGCCCTATATCG
>RGHD01000086.1 GCA_010024385.1 Actinomycetota bacterium
CATCCTGTCTGTGCACAATGAAAAACTAGGCGTTGACTCTGCAACAGCGGCCCAGCCAAAACTTGAGGCTTAAAAGTAGATAGGGCAGTTATAAAAAAAGAACGAGTTAGTTTTTTCTCACATACTCAGCTGCATGAGGAAATCCATTAGCTTCAAGCTTGACTGCTAGATCCTCCTTAACAGCCTTTACAACTTTATGTGTTCCATTGCAGTTCTTCTCAGGATCTGTGCTGTATCCGCACGTGCAAGCGCCCATGGCATAACTCTTTTCATCTAATAAGGAGAGCTAAATACTAGAGCGCCAGGCAGATTGTGGCTCTTTGAACTATGGGCAGGGCCTTGGGTGTTAAACACTTTGCCCAAGAGTATGGCCTCATACTCACCTAACGGTCTAGATTTGCGCATGTGACTACTTATGCCAATCGTGCATTTGATACACCTCGTCCCGCGCAGTATCCAGGTATTCCAGCGCCCATCTCTCGTCGTAACTGGCGCACACAACCCCACCTACCTGGTCCCCATCCACTCTTATCGGATTGGTTGACTCTTACCTTTATTAGAAACACTCCACAGTTTCTCTCTAAGATGCAAAAGCGCTATGGAGACACCTGTGCTTTTTACTTATCTCGCAGATTATTCATAGGAGTATTTTCAGCAGAGGCAGTTCATCAGGTAACAGTTGCCCAGCAGCACAACTTTGTTAAAGGCGTTGGCTTTGCGCGCATGCGCAAAGTATTAGGTGAAGGCCTGCTCACTAATGAAGAGCCCATCCACTTAAATCACCGCCGCCTGATGCAGCCACCATTTCACCATGCAAACCTTGATTCCTACGTCGCCATCATGCACCGACTAGTCAATGAACACATCAACACATGGGATGGCAAAAACAGTGTCAACTTAGCGCCTGAGATGATGGCACTTACCTTAGAAATAGTGAGCCAATGCTTATTTGGCCTTGAATCATCTAAATACACAGCACAGATCGCTCACTCCATGGAGATCGCAATAGATCGCATCGAGCGCACGATGTTGCCGGGCTTAGAGCGCTTTGATAAATCAGCTCTTTCCTACTTTGTAGCATTTGAAGAGGCAGCTAATCAGCTGGCAGATATAGCAGAGGAAATCATTCAAAGCCGAATCGCAGCCAACACCACCCACAGTGATGATCTCCTTGGTATTTTGCTACAAATGCGAGAACACATCTCTATGGAACACATCCGAGATGAAGTTCTAACGCTAATCCTTAGCGGTCATGAAACCACTGCAAATGTTTTAACCTGGGCCTTTTCCTATTTGAGCAACAACCCACAAGCTGCAGCAGATCTTGCCAAAGAAGCAGATCAAGCACAGTGGATTAAAGAGAATCGAGTGCCAACATTTGGCGAGCTTGAAGCATCATCCACCTTTGCTTCAGCCGTCTTAAGTGAAACTCTGCGCCTT
>RGHD01000087.1 GCA_010024385.1 Actinomycetota bacterium
ACAGAAGGCCTGATGTTGGGATCAAAGACAATCGGTGCAAACTCACCCACTCTAACTGCCCACTCAAAGAGAACGCTTGCCCCAGGCTCAATGATTGTTACGAGCGTGCCTATGTGTAATACAGAGGGCTTTAAACGCTCAGGATCAGGCAGCCAAGAAGAATGGAAATCAAAAGTAGCAGTGCCATCGATGAGGAACTCATATGAGGCAGAGCCTTTGGAATCTAAAGTAACTGTTGCCGTGCAGGTGGGTTTATCACTTGTAAGAGATAGACCTAATCCCACACCATCTCTACTTAATTCTTTTCGTGCACTCACACCATAGGCATCAGTTGAAATACCATCAATGAAATCAACTTCATAGCCCAAGCGCGCTAGCGCTTTGGCGGTATTTGCTGGTCCACCGCCGACAACAGGTCCTGTTGGCAAAATATCTATTAATCTTCCACGCCCAGCAAATGATCTTGCACTTGCGGCAAACCACTAATCAACAAAATACCCATACAGCCATAACCTGTAACGTTTAAGGGCAGCCCACCACCATGAATTGCATGAGTCTCTTCTGGTAATCCTTTAGTGGCATACCAATCAATGCCTTGTTCTTCGGCCAAGACTCTTTCAAACATTGTTGAATTACCGGTTGCTAACACAACGCGCGCTTTGCGCGCGATCCATGAATCATTATCTGGAGTCGAACCTGGCAGAGATGCGTGAAAGACAACCCACTCTTTTAATCGCACTTCAACTGCGATGGGAATAGAGCGCTCAAAGCCAAAATCAAGTGCGATCTCACCAATTTCTATCGCCTCTTTTTGGGACAGGGAAGGAAGCTCTAAGGTTTTAGCCTCAAGGGCCAACCCTGCACTTGTGAACCCGCCTGTTGTTTCGACCACGCGCTAATTGTGCCTTACTGTGCGTGCATGATCACTATCCCGCAAACAGAGCTCGTAGTTCATCCTCTATGCCTTGGCAGCAACATCTTTGGCTCCAATGCCGATGAAGCCCAGTCCCATGCAGTGATGGATGCCTATAGCGCACATGCCGGTAACTTCATCGACACTGCCGATATGTATAACCAGTGGGTGCAAGGACATGTGGGTGGTGAATCAGAATCAGTTATTGGATCCTGGATGAAAAAGCGCAACAACCGCCAATCAATGGTTATTGCAACCAAAGTCTCAAAGATGGATAAGCGATCGGGCTTATCTGCTAAAAACATCTTTGCAGCATGTGAAGAATCTTTAAATCGTCTTCAAACTGATTACATCGATCTTTACTACAGCCACGCAGATGATGAGACTGTTGCGTTGGAAGAAACTCTTGGCGCTTACGCCCAACTCATCGCACAAGGCAAGGTTCGCTACATCGCAGCCTCTAACTT
>RGHD01000088.1 GCA_010024385.1 Actinomycetota bacterium
GCCGTAATTTTTTCTGAAAAAGTAAAACGATTAAGTAATACAACTTTCTTTGCATTTAAAGATATTGAAGGTTCTACCCTTCTCACGGCGTTAGATAAAAAAGGATTTGCGATTGCAAGTGGCTCTGCATGCTCAAGTGTGAATAAAGAACCAAGCCATGTATTACTCGCGATGGGAATCGATGAAGATTTAGCACGTGGAGCATTACGAATTAGCTTTGGAAACCAAAATACATTAAGTGATGTCAAAACATTTATTGAAACATTAAAAAAAGAATTACAAACATTAAAACAACTCACTGCGATTGCGGCATAAAAGAGAACATATGGAACGTAAACCAATTTATTTAGATTACTCAGCAACGACACCGATTGATCCACGTGTCGCTGAAAAAATGATTCCGTATATCACGGAACATTTTGGTAATCCTGCATCACGAAGTCATAGCTTTGGCTGGACTGCAGAAAAAGCAGTGGAAGAGGCTCGAGAAGAAGTCGCTAAACTCGTCAACGCTGATCCTAGAGAAATTGTGTGGACATCCGGTGCCACTGAATCTAATAACTTAGCGATCAAAGGTGCAAGTCATTTTTATAGCACCAAAGGTAAGCACGTATTAACGATTGCAACGGAACATAAAGCAGTGATTGATGCGGTTCGCGAACTAGAACGCGAGGGTTTCACGGCTACTTATTTAGAGCCTGAACCTAACGGCTTAGTAGATTTAGAAAAATTTAAAAAAGCCATTCGCCCTGATACAGTTTTGGCTTCTGTTATGCTTGTCAATAATGAAATTGGTGTGATTCAAGATATTGAAGCTTTAGGCAATATTTGCCGCGAAGAAAAAGTCATCTTTCATGTGGATGCGGCACAAGCCACAGGCAAGGTTGATATTGATTTAGAAAAGCTTCCTGTCGATTTGATGAGTTTTTCGGCCCACAAAACATATGGCCCTAAAGGCATTGGTGCGCTTTATGTGAGACGTAAACCACGCATTCGTATCGAAGCACAAATGCATGGCGGTGGTCATGAACGTGGTATGCGTTCAGGCACATTAGCCACCCACCAAATTGTAGGTATGGGTGAAGCATTTAGAATCGCTCGCTTGGAAATGAAATCAGAAAATGAGCGCATCAGAACATTGCGCGACAAATTACTTCACGGCTTACAAAGTATTGAAGAGGTTTATGTGAATGGCGACTTAACACATCGTATTCCACATAATCTTAATATCAGCTTTAACTATGTCGAAGGTGAGTCACTCATCATGGCAGTAAAAGATATTGCAGTCTCAAGTGGCTCTGCATGTACGTCAGCCAGCTTAGAGCCAAGTTACGTGTTACGTGCATTAGGT
>RGHD01000089.1 GCA_010024385.1 Actinomycetota bacterium
AGAAGAAGTTGCTGTTCTAGTTCCGATACTTGTGCATCCGGCATCATTACAAGGAGCCGAATAAACCTGCTGGAATGAGCCATCGACTTCTTTAAAGTAAGCACGCTTAGAACCGTTTGAAAATGTAACAACGGTAAAGTCATTTCCCAACCGCCCAGTCAGAGAAACATTTGTGCAAACGCCTTCATCATTGCAATCACTGGCAACGGTTCCTGTTGGACCATCAGAGCGCCATACTCGATCAAGACCATTTAAGCGCTCAACATGTGGTGAAACACCGTTCATACCCATTTTCAGATGAACGCCTGCATCTTCTGTCATCGTCCAGTCAGCAGCGTTGGCATTGATTGGCGATAGAGCAAAGAAAATGAGCAGGAACGAGATGGCCAGTGAGAGCACACGTTTCATGAAGTAAGTCTGCTCTGTCTCTATTTAATCCGTCAACAGGCTATTGCACTAGTTCTTGGCACATAGCTCTAAAAGCCTTTGTATGGGCATCCACATCAGCCTCACTGGTATCTGGACACATCAGCGCCATGTTATGGAAAGGCGTAATCAAAAAGCCATCGTTTAGCATACGCAAGTGAATGTATTGCTCTAGTTCAAAATCTGCAGCCTTATTAGCGTCGGCCCCAGTAACAGGGGCGGTTTTACCAAACATGTATTCCGCGCGTGCTCCTAAGCGATTACAGGTCCATGGCAAATCACACTCTTTTATAACAGCATCCACACCATCAGACCAACGCGTGCCGAGCGCAATCATGTGATCAAAGTTCTTTTGTGTTAACACTTCACCAAGTGTTGCTCTCATTGAAGCAAGAGATAGAGCATTGCCAGCTAACGTTCCACCAATGCCACCCGTATCAATAATTTCAAGCTCAACCATGCGCGCAATATCATCAGCAATCTTTTGAGTCATTCCAAATGTGCCAGTTGGTATGCCACCAGCAATTGCTTTACCAATAGTTAAAAAATCTGGCTTTAGCCCTCTCTCTGCGCTCATTCCACCAGGGCCCACAGAAATAGTATGCGTCTCATCGATAATCAAGATGGTGCCGTATTTCTTAGCTAACTCTTGCACTGCCTCTAAATAACCAGCTTGTGGCAACACAATTCCCACATTGGTCATTGCAGGCTCCATCAAGATAGCTGCAACATCCCCGTGAGCTAAAGCTTTTTCCATTCCTGCAATGTCATTGAACTCCACAACCCGAGTTGTTTGATCCAGTGCAACTGGCGCCCCAATGTTTCCCTCACGGGCAACTGTGTTGCCCGCAGCATCTAGCGTTGCAAAGCT
>RGHD01000090.1 GCA_010024385.1 Actinomycetota bacterium
GGGTTAGGAAGAGGTGAAACTTGGCCCGCAAGATCAATTAACTCATCTACTGCAAGATCATTATAAAAATCATAGATATAGTTCTGCTCATCTTCTGAACAGGTTTCAAGAAACTCTTTGATATTATTGTATTTTTTAGATTTGCTCATAGTCTATTTATACTTTATTTTTAGAGTTTGTCAATCCTCCATCTCACTCATTAAATTCTGCTCTATTTGTTCTTTAATATTCTGCTCTACGCTCTCCTCATCAATGTTTTGAATAGAATATTCCCAATCTTTCTTTTTAATTTCTTTATCAAAACTAGCCTCAAATTCATCTTTTGCAAAATAGATAACATAAAGCAAGTCTTTATCTTCATAGTAATCATTTAATCTTTTAACTAATTCTTTAGATTAGTTTTGAGGGATGAAGATTGAATCTCTGTAGTAGCGGAGTTCCTCGATTGAATCTTTGATATCTCCCAAAGCGCGATGGTTACCAGTTTTCTTAGGTGCATTGAAGTAGACCTTGGGATACCAACGCCGGGCGAGCTCTTTTATTGAAGAGACATCTACAGTGCGATAGTGGAGATAGCCATTCAACTTCAGCATGTCACGTGCGATGAAATTGCGATCCATGCCTACCGAATTTCCGGCTAGTGGAGATTTCCCTGGAACTGTGTGCGCAGATAGGTACTCCAATACAAGTTCTTCTGCCGCAGAAAGGGAAACGCCAGACGGGATAGCCGCCAACAATCCAGATTCTTGATGCATCGCGCGAACTTCATCGCGCATCCCATCCAACTTTTCTGGAGTCGTTGTGATGACAACATCGACACCTTCGCCTAAGAGATTCAAATCTGCATCTGTCACAAGGACTGCGATTTCGACAAGAGCGTCTTTCGCGAGCGAGAGCCCAGTCATCTCGCAATCGATCCATATAAGCGGCGGATTCTCGTTAGCCATATGGGAGAGCCTAGTGCGATGAACTGTTCACTCTATGTTCATACTTCCTTCATCTTGGTGCCACCAAGACCCCGCCCCCTTCATCAATGATGACGCCGTGTCCGACGCTACTCTCCCCACAAAAAGAGAAATCACTACTCGACCACGCCCCTCGGACGTAGCATTCCGAGGCATTGTCACTTCATTCGGCTTCATTAATCTGGCAATTCTTACCCTCATCGGTGCATTCTTGCTGGTGAGAGGATTTCAAGTTTTCAGAGTTGAGGGTTTTAGTTTCCTCACAGATCAAAAGTGGGAAGTAACTGAGGAATCCGGTGTTACGAGTGGGAATATCGGAATCGG
>RGHD01000010.1 GCA_010024385.1 Actinomycetota bacterium
CCAGGGCCGTCACAATCACCAGATATTGGACCAATTTCAAACAACGCTCTGCCAGTACTTTCTGGCGGTACTTATTTTGGCTGGAAGAGTCCAGATATTTTGACACCCATAGCTGAAAAACACTGGTTTTTTATCTCGGATGTTGCCTCAATTATTCGCGGTCTAACTGGAGATCTTTCATATGTAACAGTTATTGCCGTGGCAATAGTTCCAATATCTTTCTTTATTCTTTGGAAAACTTCATTCGGGCTTCGACTGCGAAGCGCGGGAGAAGCACCAATCGCGGCAGAGTCACTTGGTGTCAATGTTTATAAAATGAAGTACGCAGGTGTGCTTATTTCTGGCGGATTAGCTGGTTTAGGTGGTGGTTTCTTAGCGATAGTTGCAGCGAATCACTATCAAGAAAATCAAGTAGCAGGACGCGGATATATTGGTCTTGCAGCATTACTTTTCGGAAATTATCGCCCAGGAGGAATTTTGATGGGTGCAGGTTTGTTTGGGTTTGCCGATGCTTTGCAATTACGTGACTCAGCGGCTATTCACGCTCTTATCCTTTTAATTGTTGTCATTCTCGCCTACCTTGTTTATCGCGATGTTCGTAAGGGCAAATACCTCTCTGCATCAATTAGTGGCCTAATGTCAGCCGGTTTTATGTGGTTCTACTTAGCAGTCGACGCCCTTCCAGGACAGCTAGTAACAATGACCCCATATATTGCAACTCTTCTTGTAATGTCACTTGCTTCTCAGCGACTTCGGATGCCAGCAGCCGATGGCATTCCATACCGTCGCGGCGGCTTACGATGAGTGCTATTGATTGGGATGCACTCCATACTGCTGCAGTTGCAGCTATGAAAACTGCGTATGCCCCATATTCAAAGTTTCCTGTTGGTGTTGCAGCACTAGTCGATGACGGACGCATAGTTTCTGGATGTAATGTTGAAAATGCTAGCTATGGCTTAGGACTTTGTGCAGAGTGTGGTTTAGTGTCAAATCTGATTGCAACGGGTGGAGGTCGTTTAGTTGCGATCTCATGCGTTGATGGACAGGGAAATCACTTGGCCCCATGTGGGCGTTGTCGCCAACTGTTGTTTGAACATGGTGGATCGAATGCACTCTTGATGACCGATGATGGACCTCAGACAATGGCTGAAATGTTGCCTTGGGCTTTTGGTCCTGATGATTTAGACCGCAACGAGCGCTAAATGTCGCAGGTTGAGGCATTCTCAGCAGCCGAAGTTATCGCTGCAAAACGTGATCGACATGCATTAACTGATCCACAAATTGATTGGGTGATTGAGGCATACACCCGCGGTGCAGTAGCTGATGAACAAATGTCTGCATTATTAATGGCAATCTTGCTTAACGGCATGGATTCTCGTGAAATTTCTCGTTGGACTGATGCAATGATCAATAGCGGTGAGCGCATGAGCTGGTCAGCATTGTCGCGACCAACAGTGGATAAGCATTCAACAGGTGGTGTGGGAGACAAGATCACTTTGCCACTTGCGCCACTAGTTGCTGCTTGTGGTGCTGCTGTTCCACAACTTTCTGGTCGAGGTCTTGGCCATACAGGTGGAACCCTAGATAAATTGGAATCTATTCCTGGTTGGCGTGCTTCGCTATCAAATACAGAGATGCTAAAAGTGTTACAAGATTGCGGAGCAGTAATTTGTGCAGCAGGAGCGGGGCTGGCTCCAGCAGATAAGAAGTTGTATGCACTGCGTGATGTGACAGCAACAGTAGAAGCAATTCCACTGATTGCTTCCTCGATTATGAGTAAGAAGATTGCCGAAGGCACGAGTGCTCTAGTACTTGATGTTAAGACTGGTGCTGGCGCATTTATGAGCGATCCACATAAGGCTAAAGAGTTAGCGCATGTAATGGTTGGCCTTGGAAAACGCGCTGGCGTGAAAACAATTGCGTTGGTAACGGCTATGGATATTCCATTAGGACTAACTGCAGGAAATGCTTTAGAAGTTCGAGAATCTGTTGAAGTTTTAGCAGGCGGTGGTCCGTCAGATGTCGTCGAACTCACTATTCTACTTGCACGAGAAATGTTAGAAATTGTTGGAATTACAAAAGTTGATCCAGCTGAGATGTTGAAAAATGGAAAAGCAATGGATGTATGGCGCCAGATGATTAAAGCCCAAGGAGGAGATCCTGATGCAAAACTTCCAACTGCAAAAGAGAATTTAACTGTTACAGCTAAATCAAGTGGAACTATTCTTTCAATGGATGCGATGAAAGTGGGACTTGCTGCTTGGCGCTTAGGTGCAGGCCGATCACGCCAAGGCGAAGCAGTTCAGGCTGGGGCTGGGATAGAAATTCACGCAAAGCCAGGCGATATCGTAGCCGCAGGAGCACCGCTCTACACATTGCACACCGATACGCCAGCAGCTTTTGCCCGTGCACAAGAATCACTAACTAATTCAGTAACTATCGGCGATTTACCAAAAGATGGAAAAATCGATAGATTGCCACTAGTAGTCGAGCGAATTACGGATTGAGAGCTTTAAGGTGAGCCTTACTAGTAAACCATCACCAGCCCAGATTAAGCGCGTCCCAAAAGTACTGCTACATGATCACTTAGATGGCGGATTACGGCCTCAAACAATTATTGATATTGCACAAGAAATTGGTTACACCGCACTTCCAACTCATGATGCTCTTGAACTTGCAACATGGTTCCGTGAATCATGTGATTCAGGTTCACTAGTTCGCTACCTAGAGACCTTTTCTCACACAATTGCAGTCATGCAGCGACGCGAAGACATTATTCGAGTTGCTCGAGAGTGCGCATTAGATTTAGCACGAGATGGTGTTGTTTATGCTGAAGTTCGCGGTGCACCAGAACTCTTTACTGAAAAAGGTTTATCGATGGCCGATGTTGTTGATGCAACAATTGAAGGTTACAAGCAAGGAATGGCAGAGGCTAAAACCGAAGGCCATGAGATTCAGGTCTTCTCGTTGCTATGTGGTATGCGCCAAAATAAACTCTCGCAGGAAGTTGCAGAGTTAGTGGTTAAATATCGCGATAAAGGAGTAGTTGGCTTTGATATCGCTGGTCCAGAAGATGGTTTTCCACCAAGTGATCAAAAAGAGACTTTTGATTATCTACGCAAAGAAGATGCTCACTTCACTATCCACGCAGGTGAGGCATACGGGCTTCCTTCAATTTGGGAGGCAATTCAACTCTGTGGTGCTGAGCGCTTAGGTCATGGCGTTCGAATCATCGATGACATAGATTTCTCAGGCACTGAGCCAAAGTTAGGTCAACTGGCATCCTACGTTCGTGATCGCAGAATCCCACTTGAACTATGCCCAACTTCTAATCTTCAAACAGGGGCGGCAAAGAGTTATGCCGAGCACCCAATCGGAGCCTTGGCCCGCTTGCGCTTTAGAGTCACACTCAATACAGATAATCGATTAATGAGCCAAACTTCTATGTCATTTGAGATGGAAGAAGCGGTAAAAGCTTTTGGTTGGGATTTTGCAGAACTACAGCGCATCACCATTAATGCGATGAAAAGCGCATTTATTCCATATCCAGAGCGTTTAAAGATTATTGATGGGGTCATCAAACCTGGCTATGCGAAAATCTCTGCTGAGTAATGATTGATTTCAATAACCCTACTTTTGTCGCTGATCCATACGAGCAGTTAAAGGAACTTCGCCAATTTGGTAAGCCCGTTTGGCATGAGGGGATGCAGATATTTTTAGCTGCTCGCCATAGCGATGCCAATGACGTCTTTAGAAACAAATCTTTAGGGCGTATTTTCACAGATAAAAAGCCAGATTTTGAATGGGAAACATTTAATTGGCTTCACTCAGATTCGATTTTGGATAGCGAACCGCCTAAGCACACGCGTCTTCGTTCTTTAGTTGCAAAAGCTTTTAATCGAAACAAGATTGAAGGTATGCGACCAGCCGTTGAACGCATCACGCACAAACTTTTGGATGCCATAAATGAGAAGGTAAAATCAGGAACGACCTTTGATTTGATTGCAGATTATGCAGAACCCTTACCTGTGAAAATCATTGCAGACTTGCTAGGTTTTCCAGAGTCTGAAGAGCATTTACTTCGTCCTTGGTCACAATCAATCGTGAAGATGTATGAAGTTAATCCATCCGAGCAGCACCAAGTGGAAGCTAAAAAAGCAGCAGCCGAATTCGCTGAATATGTGCGCTCTTTGGCTGAACACCGCAAGAAGAATCCGGGTCAAGATCTGATCACTGATTTAGCTATGGTTGAAGAAAATGGCGAAAAGCTAAACTCCCATGAACTAGTGGCAACTTGTGTGCTTCTACTAAATGCCGGGCACGAAGCAAGTGTGAATGCTTTTGGAAATGGAATGGTTGCAGTTCTTGAGCGACCAGATCAGGCAGATTTATTGCGAAAGAATTCACGAGCAATAACACAGACAGCTCTTGAAGAATTTATGCGATTTGATGCCCCACTTCACCTATTTGAGCGCACAGCAACAGTTGATACCGAGGTGGGAGGCGTAAAAATTGAGCAGGGACAGAAGATTGCGGCCCTGATTGGTTCTGCCAATCGTGATTCTGAAATCTTTGAGCGTGCTGATGAAATGGATTTAACTCGTGATCCAAACCCACACATTGGTTTCGGGGCAGGAATTCATTTTTGCTTGGGCGCACCTCTTGCTCGCCTAGAAATGAGCGTTTCACTTCCAGCACTTTGGGAGAAGTATCCAAATATGCAATTAGCTGAGAATCCAGTGCGCAGACCTACATTTGTATTACGAGGTTATGAAAGAGTTTCAATCTCTGTTTGAGAAGGGTATGAGGATTGAGCACCTTTACGTGTGACACTCAAAGATGCAACCTTAATTCCTAGCTTCATGGCATCTTCTGGATTCATTCTACTAGCTAAGCCAAAAGCAAAAACGCCAACAAATGCATCACCAGCGCCAGTGGTATCTACTGCATTAACCTTTGGAGCACTCACTCGAGTGAGATTCCCATCGGAAGTGATCAAAACAGCACCCTCTGACCCTAAAGTCACAATTGAATTCTTACCCAGTCTAAATTTCTTTAGTATTTCATCACTTGTAGGGTCTTGACCAAAGAGTTCTTTGAATTCAGTTTCATTAGGAATAATCCAGTCAGTGACTGCTAAGAGTTCTTCACTCAGGGGTTGGTAGGGTGCTGGATTCAGAATTGTTACACAACCACGTTTTTTTGCTGCAGAGAATGCAGCCAGAGTTACTTCTTGCTTTATCTCACACTGTGCAACTACGACTGCTAAGTCTGCGATTGTCTCAATTGCCTCGATAGCCTTCTTAGATTCAATCTCATGATTTGCGCCTGGAATGATTATGATTCTATTCTCGCCGTTGGCATCGACCCAGATATGTGCCACACCATTTGGAGTATCACTACGCTCCACATATTCTGAATCAATACCAAGCTTTTTAAAATTTTCAGCAATTGATTCACCGAATAAATCTTTACCAAGCTTTCCAACAAAGTGAACTTCCGCCCCGCAGTGAGCAGCAATAACGGCTTGGTTGGCTCCTTTACCCCCAAAACCAGTGGTAAAAAGCTCACCTTCTAAGGTTTGCCCAGGAGCCGGAATCACTTTGGCATAGGCAGTTAAATCAATCATTGCGCTTCCAACTACAGCTATTACTGCTTTGCTCATACCACTAGGCTATCGCTTATGGAAAAAACTTCAATCATTCTTGATGTTGATACCGGCGTCGATGATGCTTTTGCAGTCCTTTTTGCCGCAATGCATCCAGCAATCAACTTACTTGGAGTTACCTGCGTTGATGGCAACACTAATGTCGACCAGGTTGTTGCAAATACATTAAAAGTTTTAGATGCAGCCGGCGCTGGAGATATTCCTGTTGCCAGAGGCGCTGTCCGCCCGCTTCTCGGTAAATCAGAGTATGCCGAGTATGTGCATGGCGCAGATGGAATGGGTGATCTTGGGATTACGCCCTCGTATCGAAAAGTTGATTCTCGCTCTGCCATTGAACTCCTTCGCGATTTAATTGAAGAAACAAAGGAGCCAGTAACACTAGTTCCAATTGCACCGCTTACAAATATTGCTTTGTTCTTGCGAGCCTTTCCAGAAACCGCCAAGAAACTACATCGAATTGTTTTAATGGGTGGATCAGCATCAGCTGGTAATGCAACAGCTGCGGCAGAATTTAACGTTTGGCATGACCCGGAAGCCGCGGCAATTGTTTTTCAAAGTGGAGTTCCAATAACTATGTACGGACTAGATGTATTTATGCGACCAGGTGCAACAAGTGAAAATGCTGCACAATTATTGAAATCCTCAGCTCCAGCACCTCAATTTGCTGGAACGTTAATTCAAGCATTTATTGAGCGCTTGCATGTCTCTCCCATTACTTTGGGTGACTATGGGGCAGTTGCATGTGTAATTCACCCAGAGCTATTTACAACAGAAGTCTTTGATGTTGTCGTCGACACATCCCATGGGCCAGCGCGTGGTCAAACCATCTGTGATCGTAGAGCGCCATTTCTAAAGTCCATCGAACCTAATGATTTGACTGATTCTGCTGCAGTGAGGGTAGTACTAGACCTAGATGTAGAAGCAGTTGAGCAGTTGTGGTTTAAAACCATTGATAAAGACTGGCTATAGCCCAATCGGGTGCCAAACCGTCTTGTTCTCCATGAATGCCAGAATGCGTCCAGGATCAGCGCTTTTAAAGCTATAGATTCTTTTCAGGTTTTCAGTACCAGATGTTTTAACGTCTACATGCTTTTTAGCACCTAAACCAGAGATATCTAAGCCATCTATATCCATGTGTGAAGCCATCCACGGGGTTATTTCATCTTTCTTTCCAGTCAAAATGTTAATTACACCGGCTGGAACATCACTTGTAGCAATAACTTCAGCAAAACTCATGGCAGAAAGTGGAGCTTTAGTACTAGCAAGAACAACCACAGTGTTACCACCAACAATGATTGGTGCAATTGAATCAATTAAACCGAGCAAAGACGGCGTCTCTGGAGCAATCGCTGCAATTACACCCATGCTTTCTGGAATTGTGAAGTTGTAATAAGGACCAGCAACAGGGTTGAGTGCACCTGAAAGTGAAGGAATCTTGTCAGTCCATCCTGCATACCAAACGAGTCGATCCACTGAATCTGTAACTTCTTTTTCTGCTTTTGCTTTTGATACACCAGTGACTGTGACAATCTCTTCTACAAACTGCGCACGACGACCTTCAAGCATTTCTGCAAGTCTGTAAAGAATTTGTCCTTTGTTATATGCAGTAGCTTTGTTCCATCCAGGTTGGGCTGCACGAGCTGCTACAACCGCCTCCTTCAAGTCTTTACGAGATGCTAGGCATGGGTTTGCAATGAAGACACCTTTAGCGTTCTTAACTTCATATGTGCGACCAGATTCTGTGCGAGGGAACGCCCCATTAATAAATAGTTTGTATGTTTTCTTCACATCAATTCGATTACTCATGTGAGACCCCCTTCAAATATGCAGATAAACCATGTCGTCCACCTTCACGGCCCCAACCAGATTCCTTGTATCCACCAAATGGGGAAGTAGGATCAAATTTATTGAAGGTGTTAGCCCAGATAACTCCGGCGCGAAGTTGCTGGGATGCCCATAAGACCTTAGATCCCTTTTCACTCCAGATACCGGCAGAGAGCCCAAAAGGCGTGTTATTGGCTTTATCTACAGCTTCTTGAGGGGTTCTAAAAGTTAATACTGAAAGCACTGGACCAAAGATCTCTTCACGGGCAATGCGATGGGCTTGAGTAACGCCTGTGAAGATTGTTGGTGCAAACCAGAAACCTTTGCCTGGCAGATCACAAGGAGCACTCCAGCGCTGTGCACCTTCAGAATCTCCGGCAGCTGATAACTCACGAATCTTTAATAGTTGTTCCTTGCTATTGATGGCACCTAAATCAGTATTTTTATCCATGGGATCACCCACACGGATTTTAGCCATTCTATTTTTTAGCTTCTCAATTACCTCATCAGCAATACTCTCTTGAAGGATTAAGCGTGAACCAGCACAGCAGACATGTCCTTGATTAAAGAAAATTCCATTAACAATACCTTCTATACTCTCATCAATTGCTGCATCTTCAAAGATAATATTGGCAGCTTTTCCGCCAAGTTCTAAAGTCACACTCTTATTAGTTGGAGCAACAGCACGAGCGATGATCTTGCCAACCTCTGTTGAACCAGTAAATGCAATTTTGTCGATACCTGGGTGATTAACAATAAGTGCACCAGTTGAACCATCACCAGTTACGATATTTACAACACCTGCTGGAAGTTCTGCCTGTTGGCATACTTCGGCAAATAAAAGTGCGGTGAGTGAAGTTGTTTCAGCTGGCTTTAATAAAACAGTGTTTCCGGCAGCAAGTGCAGGTGCAACCTTCCACGCCAACATTAATAATGGAAAGTTCCAAGGAATAATTTGTCCTGCAACACCATGAGCTTTAGGTGTCGTTCCAAGACCCGCATATTCAAGCTTGTCTGCCCAGCCTGCGTGATAAAAGAAGTGTGCAGCGGCAAGAGGAACATCAACATCGCGTGATTCACGAATTGGCTTACCGTTATCTAGGGTCTCAAGCACTGCAAATTCACGTGAGCGCTCTTGCATGATGCGGGCGATGCGAAACAGGTACTTTCCACGCTCTTTGCCAGACATTTTTGACCAAGTAGTTGTGTATGCCTTGCGTGCAGCTTTTACAGCAGCATCAACATCAGCTTTTCCGGCTAGTGAAATTTGAGAGAGAACTTCTTCAGTTGCTGGGTTAATTGTGGGGAAGTGCTTGCTTCCCGCAACAAATTTACCGCCAATGAAGTGGCCATACTTGGGCTTGATCGTAACGAGGGCGCGCGACTCTGGAGCCGGAGCGTATTCAAAAGACAATTTTTCCTCCATCAGTCGATCGTCACGTACTGAGGGCTAGCGTAATAGCCATCATCCATTTTCATGCGTTGCATTAACAAATCATTAAGCAGAGCACTTGCACCAATACGAAATAGTGAAGGTTTAAGCCACTCTGGTCCTGCGGTCTCGTTAACTAGTACTAGCTGCTTAATGGCATCTTTTGTGTTTCTGATACCACCGGCTGGTTTCACGCCAATTCGCACCTGGGTCATTGCATAAAAATCTCTCACCGCTTCAAGCATCACCAGAACTACAGGTGCGGTAGCAGCTGGTGCCACTTTGCCCGTGGAAGTTTTAATGAAATCTGCTCCAGCAGCCATCGCCAAGAATGAAGCTTTTCGAACATTGTCGTAGGTAACAAGCTCGCCTGTTTCAAAGATAACTTTCAAATGTGCCTTAGTACCACAAACTTCACGAATCTTTACAATCTCATCAAAGACTTCGATGTATCGACCTGAGAGAAATGCGCCTCTATCAATTACCATATCAATTTCAGATGCACCAGCCTCGATGGCATCTTTTGTGTCCTGAATCTTTACTGCCATTGATGCACGACCAGAGGGAAAAGCAGTCGAAACCGCTGCTACACCTACATGTTTGCCGCCAATAAGATCTAAATGTGTGCGGGCAATTTCAACCATATCGTTGTAAACACACACTGCGCCAACACTTGGGACCGAAAGATCTGTTGGATCAGGACGAACAGCTTTTGTGCACAGCGCCTTAACCTTTCCAGGAGTATCTGCTCCTTCTAAAGTTGTTAGATCCACCATGGAGATTGCAGTGTCGATTGCCCAGCGCTTAGAAGTTGTCTTAATGCTGCGAGTACCAAGCATTGCTGCACGAGCATCTGCACCAACTTGGTCAACTCCTGAAAGTGAACCCATATATTTTTTTAGGGAGGCTTCAGTGCCATCGACTAAACCATAAAAATTCACGATAGCAATTCCTTTAGTGGGGCTCGTAACTGATCCAGAACTGTTTGCGCAGTCGCAGAATCCTTTGCAATTGCCTCAATGTAACACTTCATCTTTGCTTCTGTGCCACTTGGACGAATGATGATTCGGATTCCACCTTCAAGCCAAATACGCAAACCATCAGTAGGTGGCAAACCATCACTTGGATTAGCTAGATCATCAATAGATGTAACGGAGCGGCCTGCAATTTCTTTAGGGCAATTGCTTCGCAAACTTCCCATAATCACGCCTACTTGCGAAAGATTGGTCAGGCGAATGGAGATTTGTTCAGTTGCATGGAACCCATGACGATCCCAAACTTCATCGAGTAAATCAAGAAGTGTCTTATTTTCGGCCGCTAAATCAGTGGCAATCTGAGCTAGTTTGATTGCAGCAGAGATTCCATCCTTATCATTAACTGTTATTGCATCAACGGCATAACCCAGGGCTTCTTCATATCCAAAAGTTAACCCTTCAATTTTTGCTAACCATTTGAATCCGGTGAGCGTTTCTTTGAACTCTAGTTTGTAGTGGGCAGCAATCTTGCTTAGAATTGACGATGAAACAATCGAGTTTGCGAGGATGCCCTTACTTGTTGCTCGGGCTATAGATTCACCAAGGATTACACCTAACTCATCCCCACGTAGCATTCTCCAGCCTTTAATTGGATCCTTAACTGCAGCAGCGCAGCGGTCTGCGTCTGGATCGTTAGCAATCACTAAATCAGCTTCAAATGTTCGCGCTGTCTCTAGAGCTAAATCAATTGCACCTGGCTCTTCAGGGTTCGGAAATGCAACAGTTGGAAAATCTGGATCTGGTTGTGCTTGTGCATCCACAAGAATAGGTTGAGGAAACCCTGCTTTATGAAAAACTTGTTGCAGAGTCTGGGTTCCAACACCATGCATGGCGGTGTAAACAATTTTTAAGTTTCCAGGACGTTGGGCAAGAGCGGCGGTAATTCCGACATATTTGTGAACTACTTCTTCACCAAGCATCGTCCAATTATTGCTGCGTGGCTGTGAGGCAAGTGATGTAATTGAATCAATCTTTTTGGCGATTGATTCATCTGTTGGAGAGATTATTTGTGATCCACGATAATGAATTCCATCAACGATGCCGCCTAAATAAACTTTGTATCCATTATCTTGCGGTGGATTATGGCTAGCCGTAACCATAATTCCTACATCGCATTTCAATTCATTGGTAGCAAAAGCTAATACCGGCGTTGGAAGCGGGCGGGGCAAGATATAAACCCTCATGCCAGCACCACTCATGATTTCTGCGGTTTCGAAAGTAAAATCTTCAGAACCGTAACGTGCATCACGACCAATTACTACTGAAGTTAATTCTCGCTCTTTCATATAAGCAACAATTCCTGCGGCAGCTCGACCAACAACTGCTCGATTCATTCCCGAAGGTCCTGGGCGAATAGGGCCGCGCAAACCTGCAGTACCAAACTGCAAAAAGCCATTAAATGAGGCACGTAGCTCTACTTCATTATTGGAATCGAGCCATTGTTGTAATTGGGCAGCGGTCTTTGGATCTGGATCATCAGCAATCCATGCTTGAACTTCTTGAGTCAGATCCATACTCCTAGAATAACTTCGGGATTACCCCTTTGAGAAGAGCGCCCATTCGATCTGCAGCAGCCTTTCCAGCGGCAATAACTTCTTCGTGGTTTAGTTTTTCACCAGTAACACCTGCAGCTGCGTTAGTGACTAATGAGATTCCAAGAACTTCAGCGCCAAGTGCGTGAGCAGCAATTGCCTCAGGCACTGTAGACATACCTACTAAATCTGCCCCCATTGTGCGCATCATTAAAATCTCTGCAGGAGTTTCATAGGTTGGTCCACGCCAATGCACGTAGACACCTTCTTCAAGTGAAGAATCTTCTTTCTTAACAATTTCACGAATTCGCTTGCTATAGAGATCAGTTAAATCTACAAAAGTGGCACCAGATAGTGGAGAGACTGCTGTTAATGAAATGTGATCACGGATAAGAACTGGTTGGCCAACTTTATAGCTCTTGTTTATGCCACCGCATGCATTAGTTAAAATGACAACTTTGCATCCAGATTTAACCGCTGTTCGTACACTATGTACTACAGGTTCGACACCTTTACCCTCATAGAGGTGTGTGCGCCCTAGAAATACAAGCGCTCTTAATTTCTTGCCATTTGAGTCAATTTCGTAAGAGCGAACTTTTCCTGAGTGACCTTCAACTGTTGGAGGAAGGAATCCAGTTATATCTTCAGTATTACATTCATATGCTGGAGTTCCCAACGCATCAACCGCGCTCACCCAGCCAGAACCCATTACTAAAGCAACATCATGAGATGCAACCCCTGTGCGTTCTGTGATTTCTTTAGCAGCAGTTGCCGCTGCGGCTAATGGGTCGGAATAAAGGAGCTCGCTATTTGTCATGCATCAATGATGTCACAAAGAGCAGTTCCACTAGAAACTGTGGTCCCTATGACCGCGCTCAAATTACTAATTACACCAGCTTTATGTGCCATCAAAGGCTGTTCCATTTTCATCGCTTCTAGAACGATTACTAAATCGCCAATTTCAACTCGGTCACCGTCATTGACTGCAATCTTCACAACAGTTCCCTGCATTGGGCTGGCAAGTGCAGAGCCACCAACGCCCCCTGCCATCGACTGTTTTGCGCGATGACGTTTAACTACAGGCTTAGGAGCATGTACTAAAACCTCAAAACGCTTCCCATTTACTTCTGCAACTAATTGTTCAGGTGCCATGTGTGTTTCAAGAGGCACAACCGGTGCATGATACATAGGAATGTCATTGTTAAATTCATTCTCAATATAGCTGGTGTAAACCTTGAAATCTTGTGTAAACGCAGGATCTTCCATAATTGCACGGTGGAAAGGAAGAGCGGTAGCTAAGCCTTGAATTGAAAACTCAGCGAGTGCACGACGAGCACGATCTATTGCTTGTTGGCGTGTTGCACCTGTAACAATAAGTTTTGCTAATAATGAATCAAAGTTGCCGCCGATAGTGTCACCATTTTTAAAGCCAGCATCGACTCTAACTCCGGGTCCTGTTGGGATGATCCATTCCGTGATTCTGCCTGGTGCAGGCAAGAATGAGCGACCTGGATCTTCACCGTTAATACGAAATTCAATTGAGTGTCCACGGATAACTGGATCATCAAAGCCAAGTGCTTCACCTATTGCAATTCTAAATTGCTCACGCACTAAATCAATCCCTGTGATTTCTTCACTGACGGGATGCTCTACTTGCAACCGGGTATTTACTTCTAAAAATGAAATAGTTCCATCAAGTCCAATTAAAAATTCACAAGTACCTGCTCCTACATATCCAGCCTCTTTCATGATGGCTTTACTAGATCGATAAAGCTCATCAACCTGAGCTTGACTTAAAAATGGCGCAGGTGCTTCTTCAACTAATTTTTGGTGGCGACGTTGCAGTGAGCAATCGCGTGTACTAATAACTACTGCATTTCCATGTTTATCAACTAAAACTTGGGTTTCAACGTGGCGAGGTTTATCCAAATAGCGTTCAACAAAGCATTCACCACGACCAAAGCCGCTAATTGCTTCACGCACTGCAGATGCAAATAGCTCTGGAATCTCTTCCATTGTATGAGCAACTTTTAGTCCACGTCCGCCGCCACCATGTGCAGCCTTAATGGCAACAGGTAATCCATATTCCTTAGCAAAAGATAAAACTTCTTCATATCCTTCAACTGGATCCTTAGTTCCAGCAACTAGTGGAGCGCCCGCTTTAGCTGCGATTTTGCGTGCAGAGACTTTATCGCCCAGTGCCCGAATTGCCGCAGGAGGGGGTCCAATCCAGATAAGACCTGCATCAATGACTGCTTGAGCAAAGTTTGCATTTTCAGATAAGAATCCATAGCCAGGGTGAACAGCGTCTGCACCCGATTGCTTAGCAACTTGAATGAGTTTTTCAATATTCAAATATGTTTCAGTTGCGGTTGTTCCATGCAAAGAATAAGCAGTATCAGCCATCTGGGAATGAATTGCATTGCGATCTTCTTCTGAATAAACCGCAACACTTTCCAACCCATGATCCTTACATGCGCGAATTACACGCACTGCAATTTCTCCACGGTTGGCAATTAATACGCGCTTCATTGCATCACCTTAACTTCAGGCCAGGAGTAGCCAAGTTGCTCAAAGGCTTTTCTCACAAATGGCATAGAGATTCCAACGACGTTTGTGTAGTCACCTTCAATTGAAGGAATAAAAGGGGAGCTAAATCCATCAAGGGTGAATCCACCTGCAACATGTAACGGTTCGCCCGTTGCGACATAGTCTGCAATCTCTGCATCAGTCATGTTATCAAAGGCCACCTTTGTGGTGACGATGCTTGAAATCTCTTTGTCCTTTGTTGTATCAATAATGCAGTGACCTGTATGAAGAAGTCCCGAATTACCGCGAACTCTTGAAGCACGTTCGATTGCAATCTCTGGGGTTTCCGGCTTACCAAAGGACTGTGAGTCAAATTCAAAAGTTGAATCACAACCAATAATTATTGCCGGAAAATCTATTTGCTCTCGAATTGTGTGAGCCTTGGTTATTGCTAGAGCAATCACCATTTCGGCTGGTGTCATTGAATTGAAAAAATCAGTCTCCTCATCAACATGGCTGACCATAATGGTGGGCTTTAATCCAGCCGACTCAAGTAAGCGTCGTCTGGACACAGACGCAGAAGCTAATACTATTTTTGGCATCGTTTATTAATTCTTTCGAGCGCCGAAAGTTATTTGATGAGGTAGTGCTTGGCGAAGTTGAGGTAATCCATAGACACTTCTGCGGATTACAGGCTTTAGCTCTTCACGCTTATGTCGAGCCAAAGCGGATTTAAGTGCCTCTAGCTCTTCAGGTGTTGGACTACCTTTGATGATTGAAAACTCCATTACAGTGGAATGTTTCCGTGTTTGCGGGCAGGTAATGTGTCGCGCTTGGTACGCAAAGTTCTAAAAGCCTTCGTAATGTATGCACGTGACTGATTTGGTTCAATGACTGTGTCTATTGTTCCACGCTCAGCAGCTAAATAGGGATTTGCAAGTGATTCGTTGTATTCATCGATTAACTCAGCTCTTGCTGCAACTGGATCTTTAGCTTCAGCAATTTCCTTGCGATACAAGATGTTCACTGCGCCTTGTGCACCCATTACAGCAATCTCAGCACTTGGCCAAGCAAAGTTAATGTCACTACCAAGGTATTTAGAACCCATCACGATGAACGCGCCGCCATAAGCCTTACGAGTAATGAGTGTTACAAGTGGTACGGATGCTTCTGCGTAGGCGTAGAGCAACTTAGCTCCACGGCGAATGATTCCATTCCATTCCTGTTCAGTACCAGGCAAGAAACCAGGCACATCAACAAGTGTCAAAATTGGGATATTGAATGCATCGCAGAAGCGCAAGAAACGTGCAGCTTTTTCGCTGGAGTTAATATCTAGTGTTCCTGCTAATTGACTAGGCTGGTTTGCAATGATTCCAATAGTTTCACCCTCAATTCGCCCAAAACCAACAACAATGTTTGGCGCAAAGAGTGCATGGACTTCTAAGAATTCTGCTTCATCAACTAATGCTTGAATTAATACCTTCATGTCATATGGCTGATTCGGACTATCTGGAATCAAAGTATCTAGTGCAATATCTTTTGCATTCTTTTCCAAAAGCTCGGTTGGCGGAAGATGCGGAGCTCTGTCCATGTTATTTGATGGTAAATATGAAAGAAGTGCTTTAACGTAATCAATTGCATCAGCTTCATTTTCAGCTAAGTAGTGAGAGTTACCGGTTCGAACATTGTGAGTACGAGCACCACCTAGCTCTTCCATTCCAACTTCTTCACCAGTTACAGTTTTGATAACGTCAGGACCAGTAATAAACATGTGTGATGTTTCATTAACCATGACAGTGAAATCTGTAAGCGCTGGAGAGTATGCAGAACCTCCTGCGCAAGGGCCAAGAATCAATGAGATCTGGGGGATAACACCAGATGAGCGAGTGTTAAGGCGGAAGATTTTTCCATAACCGGCAAGGGATGCAACGCCTTCTTGAATTCGTGCTCCACCGGAGTCATTAATTCCAATAAGTGGAATTCCACTCTTTAGAGCAAATTCAGCAATCTTTACAATCTTTTCGGCATGAACTTCACCCAGTGATCCACCCATGATTGTGAAATCTTGTGAATACAAAGCAATAGGTCGTCCATCTACTGTTGCTGTTCCAATTACAACACCATCACCGTATGGACGATTATTTTCCATCCCGAATTGTGTTGAACGGTGGCGCGCGAACTCATCAATTTCTGTAAATGAATCTGGATCGACCAACATTTCAATACGCTCACGGGCGGTGTTCTTGCCCTTGGCATGCTGCTTTTCAACAGCGCGTGCCGAACCAGCGTGTACCGCTTCCTCAACGCGCGCACGCAGATCTTCGATTTTCCCGGCAGTTGTATGCAGATCACGGCTCATACCCCTACGGTACATGTCATGGGCATTGAAATGCTAAGAGGGGCACTTGATAAGTCGCTTATCAACTCTTTGGTTACGCAGTACTGGCGAGTAAGCGTGGTTGATGTCACCGCCTCTACGCAAACTGATCTTGCTGCTTTAGCTCGTGCCGGAAAAGCAAAAGCTGGTGATGTTATTGCCGCAAATTATCAAAGTGCGGGCCGAGGAAGATTATCAAGAACTTTTGAAGCTCCAAAAAACTCTGCACTTCTTTTTTCTTTTTATATCGAACCAAAAAGAAGTACTGAGGATTGGGGATGGATTTCCTTAATTGCCGGTGTATCTGTTGCACAAGCATTAGATGAAGTTAAGGCAACTGTTAAATGGCCAAATGATATTTTGGTAAATGAAAAAAAGATTTCTGGATTGATTGCAGAAATAGTCGGTGATGGTGTTGTAATCGGTATAGGAATCAATGTCGGAATGACTCTAGAGGAACTGCCTGTTTTAACCGCAACGTCTCTGGCAATAGAGGGCGTTGGTAATACAAATAGAAACAAGATATTGGCAAAAGTTTTGTCTCAATTTGAAAGCAACTTCACCACATGGGATACAGGTGATAATTCAATTGCACAGATCTACACATCCCTGAGCTCAACCCTTGGAACCAAGGTTCAGATTCACTATCCAAACGAAAAGATTGAAAAAGGCATTGCCGTTGCAATCTCACCCCACGGGGAGTTGATTTTGGATTCAGGATCCCATGTTCAAGCAGGCGACGTAGTTCATCTACGATAAGCCAGTGAGTAATCATTTTCCAACAGTCGGCGTGATTGGTGCTGGGCAATTAGCGCGTATGAGCGTTGCTCCTGCTGCAGCACTTGGTGTCAATCTCTTGTTACTTGCAAATGATGCTCAAGATAGTGGAGCGCAGATAACAAACCACGTAGTCGGAGACTACAAAGATCTAGAAACAGTCCGTGCATTTGCCCGTAAGTGCGATGTAATCACTTTTGAGCATGAACTAATTCCCCTAAGCATTGTTAAGGCACTGGAAGCAGATGGAGTTGTAGTCCGTCCAAACTCAGCTAGCTTTATTTATTCGCAAGACAAAGCGCAAATGCGTGCGCGACTGAGTAATTTTCCTTCACCAAAAAACGCAGTGGTAACTAAATCCGAAGAAGTACATGATTTTCCAGTAATTGCTAAAGCCATTTCAGGTGGTTATGACGGCCGTGGAGTATGGAAAATCAATAGCCAAACAGAGCTCACTGCGGTATTGAAAGAAGTTGGTAAAGTTTTAATTGAAGAGCTGATTGATTTTGATTATGAAATAGCTGTGATGGTGGCTAGATCACCACATGGTCAGGCAACAACTTGGGCTCCAACGCAAACAATTCAGCGTGATGGAATATGTGTAATGACAATTTCACCGGCCCCACAGCTCTCTAATGATTTAAGTGAGAAAGCTCAGAAGTTGGCCCTTGATATCGCTCATGAAATTGGTGTCATTGGTGTCATGGCAGTTGAAATCTTTGTTAAAGGTGAAGAGTTATTCATTAATGAATTAGCCATGCGCCCACATAATTCTGGACACTGGACAATTGAAGGTTCTCTAACATCTCAGTTTGAACAACATCTTCGAGCTGTTTTAGATCTTCCTCTTGGAAATCCGCAGATGACTGCCCCCATTGCCGTTATGGGCAACATTTTGGGCGGGGATAAGGAAGATATGTATCGGCCATATCTTCATCTCATGGCCCGGACGCCAGAGTTGAAATTCCACCACTACAAGAAGGAAGTACGCCCTGGGCGCAAGATCGGCCATGTTAATTTGCTGGGAGATAACCTCCTAGAATTAACCCAGGAAGTTCAGCATGCCCTTGATTACATGAGCGGAGAAATTGATGAGTGATGTCGCAATCATCATGGGATCAGATTCTGATTGGCCGGTAATGGAAGAGGCTGCGAAAGTTCTAGATCAATTAGGAATCTCTTATGAGGCAGATGTTGTTTCAGCGCATCGCATGCCACTTGAAATGGTTGAGTTTGCACAAAGCGCTGCAGGCAAAGGATTCAAAGTAATTATCGCAGGTGCTGGTGGAGCTGCACATTTACCTGGAATGGTTGCTTCATTAACCACACTTCCAGTAATTGGAGTACCTGTGCCTCTAAAAAACCTTGATGGAATGGATTCTCTTCTCTCTATTGTGCAGATGCCTGCAGGTGTTCCTGTGGCAACTGTTGGAGTAGGTAACGCCAAGAACGCAGCGTTACTGGCCGCCAGAATTCTTGGAATCTCTGATTCAGCAATTAGCCTCAAAGTGGCAGATGCATTAAAAGAAATTAATACTGAAGCTAAAGCTAAGGGCGCGAACTTAAATACACGCCGTGGACAAAAAACTGGTTTCTAGCTTTTCTTTCTATATTCAATAGCTGGGCAACGATCCATCACGGTTACTAACCCCGCAGCTTGTGCACGAGCAATTGCATCGCTATCAATAACATCTAATTGCAGCCATACTGCTTTGGCACCAATCGCGATAGCTTCATCCACAACTTTGCCAACAAGAGTGGAATTAACAAAACAATCAACAACATCTACAGGCCCTGGAATCTCTGAAAGAGTTTTATAGCCAACCTCACCATGCACGGTTTCTGCACGAGGATAAACAGGGATGATGCGGTGACCTTTATCTTGCAAAAGCTTTGCCACACCGAAAGCTGCGCGCCCTGGATTATTCCCAAGCCCAACAACAGCCCAGGTTTTCATTGCAAGGACTGTATCGATGCTTTCTTGCTCGTTAATCAGTGCGTCCTAAAGCATGGAACTTCCAACCAGCTTTGCGCCAGAGCTCTCGGTCGAGCATATTGCGTCCATCGATAATGATTTTACTTTTAACTAATGAAGAAAGAGTTGATGGATCTATTGCTCGATACTCTTTCCATTCAGTTAAGTGCAAGATTAAGTCAGCATCTTTAAGTGCATCTGTGACTTTTTCTGCATATTCAAGCTTTGGAAAACGCTTACGTGCAGGTTCAATTCCTTTGGGATCATGAACAACCACAGCTGCTCCAGCTGCTTGTAACTGAACAGCGATATCAAGAGCAGGGGAATCACGCACATCATCGCTGTCTGGTTTGAAAGTAGCTCCAAGAACAGCGATCTTGTATTGAGTTAGATCCTCTGAAAGTTCGTTTCGAACAACATCGATAACACGCTGGCGGGCGCGCAAGTTAATGGCATCAATTTCACGCAAAAATTCAAGAGCTTGCTTAGCGCCTAATTCCTCTGCTCGTGCCATGAATGCTCGGATGTCTTTTGGGAGGCAACCGCCACCAAAACCGATACCCGCCTGCAAGAACTTATTTCCAATACGTGGGTCATAACCAATTGCTTGAGCTAGAACTGTCACATCTCCGCCGGCAGCTTCACAAACTTCAGCCATAGCATTGATAAAAGAAATTTTTGTTGCAAGGAATGAGTTGGCCGCAACTTTTACTAGCTCTGCTGTTGGAAGATCGGCTCTAATCCATGGAGTGCCTAGGTCAATGATTGGCTTATAAACTTCCTTAAGTATCTGCTCAGCGCGATCGTTAGCAACACCGACGACTAAGCGATTAGGAGTGAGCGTGTCTTCAACAGCAAAACCTTCACGTAAGAACTCTGGATTCCATGCTAGATCTGCTTGCGGAGCAGCTTTTGCAAGCTCATCACGAAGTGATTGCGCAGTTCCAACTGGAACAGTTGATTTTCCAACAACTAAAGAGCCATCTTTCAAATACGGTGCTATCTGCGCAACTGCTGAACGCACATAACTTAGATCAGCGGCAAGTCCATCTTTACTCTGTGGAGTTCCAACGCAAACAAAGTGAATATCAGCAACTTTAACTGCAGAGAAATCAGTAGTAAATGAAAGTCGACCGGTCTTCATCTCCTGTGCAAGCAAGGTATCTAGTCCAGGTTCATAGAAAGGAAGTTGGCCATTTTGCAGCATCGCAACCTTATTAGGATCGGTATCAACGCCAATAACGGTAAAGCCAAGTGAAGACATGCATGCAGCGTGTGTTGCGCCTAGATAGCCGCAGCCAACTACTGAGAGAGTCAAAGTCATAGGCGCGAGTTTACTTCAGTGCTCCGCAAGGATTTTCATCAGCGGTACGAGTCTTGAATTTATCAATCACAGTTGGTGATGCTGATGCGCTTGATGATGCTGAAGGTGAAGGAGTTACCTCATCAACTAGCGGCAAATCTTCACGCAAACGGTTAAATAGGTCAGGTGCAAGCACTGAATCCCAAGTCACAACCGATCCAAGCCCTGGTACGCGAGCATTTGCATTACCCAAAGGAATTGTCAGAGTGCGGACCTTACTTGGGGAAAGATTTTTGAGTTGCTTAGCCAAGACAATTAAGTCATTTCGATTGAGCTCTGAATCTGTTCGAACAGTTGCAATAGTGGCATTGAAGAAATTGACTAACTTAACTGGATTGAGAAGGACGCCAGTACTTGTCACTTTTCTCAGCACAGCGCTCATGAATTGCTGTTGGCGTTGCATGCGCCCAAGATCACCCATACCGTCAAAGTCACGCGTGCGAACATATTTGAGCGATTCAATTCCATTAAGAGTGTGAACCCCAGCGCTTAATACAAGGTGACTATTTGGATCATCAATATCGCGCTTTGTACAAACATCAATTCCGCCTAATGCATCAACCATTCCTGCGAAACCAGCGAAGCCGATTTCAATATAGTGATCAATTTTAATGTTTGTTTCTTGTTCAATAGTTTGAATTAAAAGTGGTGCTCCACCCCAAGCAAAAGCTGAGTTGATTTTTCCTTTTGCTGCAGGGACAATCTTTTCTTTGTTTAAAGAAGAGGGATGTTCTGGAATAGTCACCAGTGAATCTCGCGGGATAGAGATGATGGTTGCTTTGTCGCGAGCCTTACTGATGTGAACAAGAAGCATCGTGTCTGATCGTGCACCTGCTGCTGACTTGGTAGTTCCTACTCGCAACAACTTTGATTGTTCTTTAGTTAAACCTTCGCGCGTATCTGAACCCACCAATAAATAATTGAGTGCTGAACTTGGCTTATCTGGGCGATTATCTAGTGAGCCAAACACATCGATCCGGGTAATTGCTCCGCTGACTTGGCCAAGACCCAACCAAGAAAATGCCGAGATTGCGACGACGGCAAGGGATAGGGAAGTAATAATGCGTATTGGTCGCGTCGCTTTCACCGTGTAAGAGTACTTGGGCGATACGGTGTAGGGGTTATGACGACATCAGCAAATGAGTTATATGGCTCACCGGAGCCCAAAATCTCAGTCATCCTGCCGGTCCTTAACGAATCAAAATATTTAGAAGAGGCTGTGAAGGCTGTTCTTGATCAGGATTTTGGTGGCGCGATTGAAATTATTTTGGCTATTGGGCCTTCCAATGATGGTACAGAAGTGATTGCTCACTCACTGGCTAAAGCGGATTCGCGTGTGGTAGTTGTTTCAAATCCTTCAGGACGCACAGCTTCAGGACTTAATTTGGCAGTTGCCGCAAGTAGATACTCCATCATTGTGCGAGTAGATGGCCACTCAAAAATTCCTAAGAATTATCTATCCCTTGCTTTTGAAATCTTGAAAGAAACTGGCGCCGTAAACGTAGGTGGAATCATGGCTGCAGAAGGTCACACTGTTTTTGAGAACGCCATTGCGCGAGCAATGCGTAGTCCATTAGGTGTTGGTGCCTCGCGTTTTCACACAGGAGGTGGCGCTGCATCTGTGGATACGGTTTACCTAGGGGCATTTAGAAAAGAAGCATTGATTGCAGTAGGTGGATTTGATGAGAGATTCACACGTGCGCAAGATTGGGAGCTTAATTTTCGGTTACGCGCTGCTGGAGGCACAATCTATTTTGATCCTCGATTAGTTGTGACTTATCGTCCGCGTTCAACTGTTAAAGCTCTTGCTAAACAGTATTTTGAATATGGTCGTTGGCGACGAGTTGTATCTCGAAGACATGAAGGAACAATTAACCACAGATATCTTGCCCCGCCGTTTACCGTAATCGGTGTAGCTTCATCACTGATCCTTGGTGCAATTGTTTCACCTATTCTTTTTGTGCCAGCATTGATTTATGCCTTGTTTATTCTTATTGCTTCGGCAAGAATTGGAAAATCACTCGGTGAATTTGTCTCGTTGCCACTCATTTTGCTGACAATGCACATGACATGGGGTATTGGCTTTCTAACTTCGCCAAAGTCGTTAGCGCCTGCGGTAACCTTACGACCGTGAGCACTCCAACGCAGGTCTATGAGCCATTTCGCGCTGGCCTGCCACCCCTAAGGAAATATTGGAAGTCTCTCTGGTCACGCCGCACATTCATCTCTGAATACTCGCGCTCAGAACTTCGGGAACAGCATTTTGACTCAGTATTTGGTCAACTATGGCTAGTTCTTAATCCCTTGCTGTTATCAGCTGTTTATTTCTTGCTGATCGTGATCATTAGCGGGTCATCGGACAGCACGCGTTATGCACATCTAACTGCAACGCTTTTTCTGTTTTATCTAGTAGCTAATTCATTAACTGGTGGCGTGAAGTCAATTACAGCAGGCCAACGTTTGATTCTAAACACAGCCTTTCCTCGCATTATGTTGCCAGTCTCAGCAGTTGTGATTGCTATCTTTAAATTCCTGCCAACTCTTGCCGTCTTTCTGGCAATTAGGACAGTATTAGGTCTGCCATTTGCTTGGGAAATGTTTTGGGCCATTCCAGTACTGCTAATAACCATGTTGTTGGCGTTGGGCCTTGCAGTGACAATTTCCTGCATCAATGTGTATTTTCGCGACATTGCAAGTTTCTTGCCATACATGACACGCACCCTTTTGTACTTATCACCAATCTTGTATGAAGCATCTGACTTAAAGCCTGAGCTAAGAACTCTTGAGCTCTTTAACCCACTATTTCCAATTTTAGATAGTTGGTCTCGTGCATTAGTTCATGGGCAGGCACCACTTACTTCTCACTTGCTTATTAGTCTTGGTTGGGCAGTTGGAATTTTCTTGATAGGTACATACTTCTTTTTATCAAGGGAGCGTGAATTTGCCGTCCGTCTCTAGCTCTCACAAGACCAATGAAGTCGCGGTATCAGTTCGCGGGCTTGGCCTTACATACACGACTGCAATTGATCGCAGACCAACACTAAAAGCACGCGTCAAATCATTGGGTCGTGGCGGAAAACAAACTCGCGTTATCCGTGCTTTGGATGAAGTAAATCTTGATGTTGAATATGGTCAGGTATTAGGAATTATTGGAACAAATGGTGCGGGAAAATCTTCACTGATGCGCGTTATTTCAGGAATTTTGCCCCCCACACAAGGGCGAATTGAAGTCTATGGAAGCGTTAGTACTTTATTGGCACTTGGCGTTGGCTTTAATCCATCTATGTCAGGCCGTGACAATGTTTATTTAGGTGGATTGGCTGCGGGAATGTCTCGTGATGAAATTGATAACCACTTCGAAGAAATCGCAGAGTTCTCTGAATTAGGTGAAGCAATTGATGCTCCGATGCGCACATATTCATCAGGTATGTATGCCCGCTTAGCATTCTCGGTTTCAGCGACTGTTCGCCCAGATATTTTGATTGTTGATGAGGCATTAAGCACTGGTGATGCAAGATTTAAAGAAAAATCTCTTAACCGTATCAAGGAACTACGAAGTGATGACCGTGCATTAATTTTAGTCAGTCATGCAATGGCTACTTTGGAAGAAGTCTGCAATGACGTTGCTTGGCTCCATAAGGGAAAGCTCGTTCAACGTGGAGATCCAAAAACTGTGATTACTGCATATCGCGAATTTTTGCAGGTAGGAAAGAGCGCAGCCATCGATGAGGATGTCTAAAGCTTTTCTAGCTCTGTTATTAGTTTTTTCAACGTTGATTCCTACTGCACATGCAGTAGATATACCTGCAACTTTTTCATTCCAAGGATCAGGTTACGGACATGGCGTTGGCTTAAGTCAGATGGGCGCGCGTTACATGGCAAATGCAGGACAAAGTGCGGAGCAGATTATTAAGTATTTCTATAAGGATGTTGAGATTGAACCAAAAGATGATTCAAAAATCCTTAGAGTTAATATTGGAAACCTAATTTCAAGTGCAAAGATTTCAAGCACATCAAAGGGATCACAGCTTCAAATTATTCAAGGAGATGTGGGTAGCGAAAGCGTAATCCCAGTCTTTTCCTTGGCAGATTCAATAAGTTTTTCGGTTATTGGTTCAACGATTAGCCCAAGGGTAACTAATGGGAAAACTTCACAGACACTACCTCGAAGCAGAGTTTTCACAGTTCGTTGGTCAGGCACTCGCTATTTAGAAGGACCAGAGACAGTCATAGTTGTTAATCATTCAGGTGTTTCTCAGCGACTTCGTTATGGACAGATTCAAATAAAGGCGATTAAAACCCCAACTGGATATCGAATTGCAATGACAAACTCAGTTCGATTAGCTGATGAATATCTCTGGGGCGTTAGCGAGATGCCATCATTTTGGCCTATAGCAGCACTTGAAGCGCAAGCAATTGCTTCACGCACATACGCGTTGAGTAAAGCAGGCGTATATAAAAGTGCTTGTGATTGTGATTTATATGGATCGATTTCTGATCAGACTTTCCTTGGTTATGCCAAGGAAATTGAAAAGAAATTTGGTGTGGTTTGGAAAGATGTTGTTACGCGAACCGCAGGTCTAACAATCACGCAATCTGGTTTACCAATTACAGCTTATTTCTCCTCTTCATCAGGTGGCAAGACAGAGCTTGCGCTAAATGCCTGGGGTAGTGCCAAGGCTTACACGCAGATTGTTGATGACCCTGGTTCATTGGATCTAAGTATTAATCCACGATTTGTTGCATGGAATCGTGAAGTGCCACAGAGCGTTATTGCCGCCGCATTTGATTTACCTGATGTGGTGAGTTTAGAAATCTTGGGAATAAATGAAAGTGGAACAGTTGCTCAGATTCAAGCAATATCTAGTACCGGAGTGAAGGTTGCTCTGCGTGGTGAGCTTTTTCGAAGTAGAACTAAAATACCTTCAGCGTGGTTTAGCTTAGTTAGCATGCAGAATTGAATTAAGTCCACCCCAAGTACCAGTGCGGTTAATTGCTTCAAGTGCACCATCGAGTGAGTTACGGCGAAAGAGTAAGTTGTTTCCACCAGATAGTGCTGCAGCCTTAACTATTTCACCATCAGGTAAACGGACCTTTGAAGCAGCTGTTACATAGGTTCCAGCTTCAATTACGCAGTTATCACCAAGTGAAATTCCACATCCAGAGTTTGCGCCCAGAAGTGATTTCTCTCCAATTGAGATTACTTCTTTTCCTCCTCCGCTGAGAGTTCCCATAATGGATGCACCGCCACCCACATCTGAGCCATCGCCTACAACAACACCAGCTGAGATTCGACCTTCAACCATTGATGTTCCAAGTGTTCCAGCGTTGAAATTAACGAAACCTTCATGCATAACTGTTGTGCCTGAAGCTAAATGAGCTCCAAGTCTTACGCGATCGGCATCAGCAATTCGAACGCCACTAGGGATTACATAATCAACCATGCGTGGGAATTTATCAACAGAAAGTACAGTTACGTGACCATATGCAGATTTGAGGCGAGCACGAGTTAATTCAAAACCGTCAACAGCGCAAGGACCAAAGTTTGTCCAGACAACATTATTGAGTAAGCCAAATATACCTTCGAGTGAGAGGCCATGAGGCTTAATTAAGCGATGAGATAACAAATGTAAACGCAAATATGCATCTTTTGCATCAGCAGGTGCTGAAGTGATATCAATTTCAACTGCAACAAGTTCTCGAGTCACACCTCGAACATCATCTTTGCCGACCAACGCGTTTAGTTCATTAGGAACAGTCGCTGGCAAGGATGCAAGTTGTGGGGTCGGAAACCAAACATCAAGAGTTTTTCCGGCAGCCATCGTTGCAATGCCGTGGCCAGATGCAATGGTGGTCATGTCCTAAGCCTAACCCCTATCCTTACCCGCATGCGCATTGCAGTCTTTTGTTCATCATCACCAACGATTGACCCTAAGTATGTAGACCTTGCCTTTGAACTCGGTGGGGCTATTGCAGCTAACTCATGGGAATTAGTCACTGGAGGCGGTCACATTTCAATGATGGGCGCTGTTTCTAGGGGAGCTCGTCAGGGCGGCGGACGAACTATTGGTGTTATCCCACAAGCCCTTGTTGATATTGAATTTGCTGATCACGATAACGATGAACTACACATTGTTGGGACGATGGGTGAGCGCAAGGCAATGATTACTGATATTGCAGATGCGTTTATAACTTTACCTGGCGGTGCAGGAACTCTTGAAGAGTTCTTTGAGATTTGGGTAGGACGTTATTTAAAGTTTCATAATAAACCAGTTGTAATTCTAGATCCATTTGGAATCTACAATCCATTACATGAACTAGTTGAGCACCTAGAAGTTGAGAACTTTATTAAGCCGGGAATGCGTGAATTAATTTCTTGGACAACAGATGTAACCCAAGCACTAAAGGCCTGTTCTTAATGTCAAGTAACCACATTGCAATTTCTTTAAAAATTAATGCACCAATACAAAAAGTTTGGGATTCGCTGGTGCAATGGGAAAAACAAGGCGAGTGGATGCTTCAGACCAAAGTCTGGGTGACTTCGGAGATTACAGAAGGTGTTGGAACATCTATTAATGCATTCACTGGCGTTGGTTCAATTGGAGTTTTGGATTCAATGACCGTTACTTCATGGCAGCCCCCGCATACATGCGATGTGCTTCACACCGGCAAAATAATCAAAGGAACAGGCAGATTTCATTTACGTGAAATCACTTCAGATACAACAATCTTTGACTGGTCTGAAGAAGTAATAGCTCCGCGAGTACTCTTCTTGGTGATGCTTCCTGCGCTCTATATTGGTGTGCGAATCTCTTTATCCCGCTTTGCACGAACATTCCGCTGAGAGCATCCTCACCCGCATAGGCGTTAAGAGCCAGTAGCCTTATAACCATGAGCGAGTCCCCAACATTGGCCCAAGTGCTGGCCTCGCTGCCGGAAGAAGAGCGGATCATTTTGACCTTGCATTACATGCGCCAGATGACATCGGCTGAGATTGCCCTAATGCTTAAGGTGCCAGAGCGCGCAGTTGATGCTGTCATTTCTGCTGGAAAAGCCAGATTGAGCGCGGTTCTAGGCTTTTAACGCCTTCTCGATTTCGCGCTTGTGCTCTAAATGCGAGATACTTCTCCTCTTGAACCTTCCTCGTCCATCTTTAAAGGAGTCCCCACATGGCAGCCATGAAACCTCGTACCGGTGATGGTCCAATGGAGGTCACTAAAGAGGCTCGCTCACTTGTGATGCGAATCCCACTAGAGGGTGGCGGACGCCTAGTCGTTGAACTCAACTCTGAAGAAGCTAATAATCTCAGCGCCGCACTTCATGCCGCGGTTGCACTAGTTAAGAAGTAAATCACTAACAGGCGATAGCCTTCAACGCATGTTCTGGACACTTAAAGCTGCCAAGCCTCAACTTTCCATAGCCACTAGCGCTGATTCAATTGCGCTCGCTTTCGCTAAAGATTCAGAAGGAGTTGTTTCCTTTTCTGCTCTTGGAAATCTAGTTCAGGATATTGAAAAGTTTTTTGAAATCAACCTATTAGATGAGCTGTCATTCTTTTCTCCTACATTCAAATCAGGGGAATTATTTGAAATTCCAGTTAGTTCACAAGATGCTCAAACAGATCGTATCTTTTTAGTTGGAGTAGGTGATTCATCAACTGCATCACTTCGTATTGCCGCCACAACAATTGCTAGAAAAGTTCGTGGCAAAAACACCACCGTCTACTCTGCATGTGCAGTAAATAGTAAAGACGTTAAAGCACACGCCATCGCTTTGACTTTAGGTGCCTACCTTTGGAATCTCAAAACTGGAGAGCCTGCAGGTAAGCCAAATTTCCTGGTTGCCACAGATGAAAAAGAGGTTATAGATGTTGCAATCACTATTTCGAAAGCAGTTACGCGTGCTCGTGATTTGGTGCATACGCCTTCTAATATTAAAAATCCTGCGTGGATGGCTACAAAAGCCCAAGAATTCGCCAAAGGAACCGGGCTCACAGTAAAGGTACTTGCCGGAAAAGAACTCAAAGAATTTGGTGGTTTGCGAGCCGTTGGCAATTCATCTCCAAAACCCGGACCACGCTTTATTGAAGTTGGTTACGCACCTTCAAAGAAGAAAAACGCGATTAATGCCCTTCCACACGTTGTATTAGTAGGCAAAGGAATCACCTATGACACTGGTGGAATAGTTCTCAAGCGCCCTTATGACTTGATGATTCCTATGAAAACCGACATGGCAGGATCTGCTGCAATTTTGGCAACATTGACTGCACTGGAGGAATTGCAACCAAATATTCGCGTAACAGCCTTGATGATGTGTGCTGAGAACGCATTTTCAGGTACCGCCCAGCGTCCAAGTGATGTCATTACTCATTATGGTGGAACAACTGTTGAAGTTCTTGATACAGATGCAGAGGGACGTCTAGTTCTAGCTGATGGCTTGGCATATGCTGATAAAAACTTGGATCCAGATTACCTAGTAGATATTGCCACTTTGACTGGTTCAGCAACTCTTGGACTCGGTAAGCAGCATGCCGCGATGTATACGCGAGATGAGCAACTGGCACGTGATTTGGAGTTTGCAGGAATTGAATCTGGTGATCGAGTCTGGCATATGCCATTAATTGACGATTACAAGGATGCCCTTGAAAGTGACATTGCTGATTTCAACCATATTGCTAAAAAAGCGAAGTATTCTGGCGGATCAGTTACAGCCGCACTATTTCTTGAACACTTTGCAGGCAACCGCCGTTGGGTTCACTTAGATATTGCTGGTACCGCACGCAGTGAGAGTGATGCAGGAGAGAATCCAAAGGGCGGAACTGGATATGGAGTTCGCTTGTTAACGCAGTGGATAATGAATCTTAAATGAAAATAGATCCGCATTCATATGCTGAAAGCTTTATAACTGAAGATCCATTTAAAAGCTATGCACGCGCTCGTGGTGTTGAAATTGGTGCACACGATGTCACGCCAGGAGTAGGTGCTTATCTCAAACATTTGGCTTTTACGCTCTCGGCACAATCAGTCGTTGAGATTGGCACGGGCTCTGGTGTTGGAAGTCTGTGGTTACTAGATGGCATGTTGGCTAGCGGCACACTGACTTCCATAGATGATGAAATGGAACATACGCAGATCGCAAAGTTGGCATTTGCTGATGCAGAGATTTCTCCCACTCGCTATAGATTAATTACGAACTCAGTTTTAGATGTCATTTCAAAGTTAACTGACAGAGCCTATGACCTCGTTGTAGTCCGCCATGATCCTCAAGATTTAGCCTTTGTAATCAGTGAAGCGCATCGCATTTTACGAAGTGGCGGGGCATTGGTTATTGATAGCTTTTTTGGGGGCTCAAAAGTCAACGATCCAGCTCAGAGAGACCCTAAAACTGTGGCACTTCGTGATGCTGGGAAAATCATTAAGAATGACACAGAGCATTGGGTGAGTACCTTAATTCCAACTGGCGACGGTTTGTTAATTGCAACAAAGATGTAGGAAGATATAAACATGATTTTTCCTAGAAAAAAAGTTACCCCCAATGTTCGACCTTGGTGGGAAACAAGTGCGCCAAGTAAGACCTCACGAGGCAAGGTATTTATCATCGCGTTACTGGCAAGTTGCCTTGGTGGTTTTTTAGGAGTTACAGCTACAGGTGGAACTATTTTTAATTCTGCCAACATTGTGAACTCTTCCAGCACAATCGAGCGTGCGCCAGATTCTGTTGCAGGAATAGCTGCCAGAGTTTTGCCTTCAGTTGTTTCTGTTAATACTCGCTCTGCAACAGGTCGTGGGGGAACTGGCTCTGGTTTTATTTTTGATAGTAATGGTTACATCTTGACCAATAATCATGTTATTGCTGGAGTTGCTAATGGAAATGGTGCAATACGAGTTACCTTGAATAATGGTGATATCTATAGCGCGAGCATAATTGGTCGTGATGCTTCTTATGATTTAGCAGTTTTAAAAATTAGTGCGACGAATTTGCCAGCACTTGAGTTTGGAGATAGTGACAAAGTTGCTGTTGGAGACTCAGTGATAGCAATAGGCTCACCGCTTGGACTCTCAGGCACTGTGACACTTGGAATTATTAGCGCTAAGGATCGACCTGTAACTGCCGGTGATTCTGGTTCTGGAAGTTCTTTTATTAATGCACTACAAACCGATGCCGCTATTAATCCAGGAAATTCTGGAGGCCCACTAGTGGATGCAACAGGGGCAGTAATTGGTGTTAACTCGGCAATAGCGACTCTAGGTTCATCTTCACAAACCGGTTCAATTGGTTTGGGTTTTGCAATTCCTATAAATCAAACCAGAAAAACTGCCGATCAATTGATTAAATCTGGCAAAGCAACATATCCGTTCTTAGGCGTTTCATTGGATATGAATTACAGTGGAGTGGGTGCACTTGTTGCCAATTCGGGCACATCTATTTTGCCGGGCGGACCAGCAGCAAAAGCTGGAATTCGTGCGGGTGACTTAATCATCAAATTTGAAAATAAGGCAATTGAATCCCCTGAACAATTAATTGTTGCCATCCGCGCTATGAATGTGGGGGATAAGGTCACATTGACTTACATCCGAGATGGTAAAGAGGTCACAGTCACCGTTACCTTGGTAGCTAGCAATAACTAGAGGGCGAATTAGAAGGTAGGCTTTCGCCATGTTCTTCGATCTCGGCGCAGGTGAAATTCTCGGCCTGGCTATTGTGGGAATGCTTTTGTTAGGTCCAGAGCGACTTCCAAAGGCTGCAGCAGAGGCTGCAAAGTGGGTAAAGAAGGTTCGTACTTTGTCACAGACAGCAACTGCTGAACTTAGAGAGAACCTAGGACCTGGCTTTGAAAATCTTCAGCCAGCAGATCTGCATCCAAAGACTTTTGTAAAAAAACAGTTGGGTGAATTGTTGGATGAAACTCCAGCGACAAAACCAAAGCGACCAACTGCAAAGATTGACCCAGACCTCATATGAACTTTATCGATTCACTCAATGAAGCACTCTCAAAGGTTCAGGACCCCGAACTACATCGTTCAATAACTGACCTTGGAATGGTTGAAGAGCTTACTGAGGTCAATGGCGACGTGAGTATTAAAGTATTGCTAACGATTTCTGGTTGTCCAATGCAAGATCGACTGCGTGGTGATATCACTACGGCTCTGAAGAATGTCGAAGGAGTGAAGAGCGTTGAATTAGCTTTTGGAGTCATGTCACAAGAGCAACGTGACTATGTTAAAAAAGTGGTTCGTGGTGGTCGTGAAAAGACAATTACTTTTGCCCAACCAGAATCCCTCACGCGAGTTATTGGGATTGCTTCTGGAAAAGGTGGTGTTGGAAAGTCATCTGTGACTGCAAACCTCGGAGTTGCATTTGCCAAAAAAGGTTTACGCGTTGGAATATTAGATGCAGATGTTTATGGTCACTCAATTCCTCGTTTAATGGGCTTAATGGGTCAGCGACCAACTGCCATTGATCAGCTCTTTATCCCGCTGGAGTCTTTTGGTGTAAAAGTAGTTTCAATGGAGATGTTTAAGCCAGAGCGCTCAGATCCAGTTGCATATCGTGGCCCTCTATTACATCGGGTGCTTGAGCAACTTCTTTCAGATGCTCACTGGGGTGATCTAGATGTTTTGCTTATTGATCTACCTCCGGGCACTGGTGATTTAGCAATTTCTCTGGGACAACTCATTCCAAACTCAGAGATAGTTGTAGTAACAACACCACAAATTGCCGCAGCTGAGGTTGCCGAACGTGCTGGGCGAATTGCGCACCAAATTCATCAACGTGTTATCGGTGTCATTGAAAACATGTCTGAATATGGCTGTCCAACATGTGGTGAGAAGATTGCACTCTTTGGATCCGGTGGTGGTGAAGAAACCTCACGGCGCTTATCGGCACTTGTTGGTATCGACGTCCCGCTTCTAGGCAAGATCGCTTTTAATCCAGAACTTAGAACCGGTGGCGATGATGGAGTACCGCTAGTTCAAGCTGCTCCTAATTCTGAATCTGCGCAGTCAATACTTGAAATTGCAGAAATTCTTGTTAAGAGAAGCAAATCTCTAGTGGGTGTTCGCCTAGGTATTTCTCCGGAGAGCAATTGAGTTCGCAAGCAGATTCGCGCGATAGTCACACAACTATTCCGGCAAGACCAGACTTAATTCGCCTAGGTATTGGAATCATGGGCATTGGAACTTCAGGCCCACTTATTGCTATGAGTGCAATGTCAATTCCCACGTTGATTTTTTGGAGAAACCTTGGTGGGTCTTTATTAACACTTCCCTTTGCTCTCAAACATCCAAGGGATCGCGAAGGCATTAAGTGGTCAATTCTGGCTGGATTTATTTTAGCTATTCACTTCGTTGGATTCTTTCTAGCAATGCGCTGGACAACAGTTGCAGCAGGCACAGCACTTGTTGCACTCCAACCAATTTTTGCAGCTTTGTTTGTTAAGCTCAGTGGTGGATTTATTCC
>RGHD01000091.1 GCA_010024385.1 Actinomycetota bacterium
AGGCATGCCCTATCGCCGCGGTTCTGAGTAGCAAGGAAGCAGCTCAAATGAATATCCCATGGGATATCCCTGTGCTTGAGAGCGTCTCTCGAGTTGTAGAACAGTCACAACTCGTAAAAATCAATCATGAGAAATTGATTGATGTCGCCAACTGGATGGCTTACGAAGAATTTGCAACGCCAGACGGCTCGCTACTTTTTGATTTTGGTAATGATCCAGATTATTTGATGGATTTCACCATGGTGGTCAACACCACCAACTTTGCTTTTACTGATTTCAATAGTGGCATCAAGTTTGAGACTGATTATCTTGGACGGCGATGGTGCGATAGCGAAGCGATGTTGGCTTGCCTCCACCGCGCGATAAATTCAGGTATTCCATTTTTCTCTGGAGAATACCTAGCTAATGTAACTCGAGACCAACTTGCTTCTGTCTTCTCTGGAACGATTGAAATGCCGATGCTGGATGAACGAGTAGAGATTTTCAACGAAGTAGGTCGCGTTCTGGTTGAAAAGTTCGAAGGCAGCTATCACAATTTTGTCCGCTCGTGTGCTCCGCGACTATACGCAGGGGGAGAAGGACTTCTGGAGCGTTTAGTTGTGGAATTCCCTCGTTTTAATGATGTGAGCACATATCACGGGCTTGAAGTTCAGATCTTCAAGCTAGCGCAGCTTGGTATTTGGGGGATGCACATTCACCTACGGGCTATCTCACGCCAGCGCATGCCAAAGTGATTTTGTCCATGCGGCAAGACTGGGTCACAGTGCCGCATGGTTTGGTCTGGGACACGCCAGAGAAAACGCATGCGTCTCGCAGTGTGGCATTGGAAAGTTTGGCCATTGAACTGCGTGAATTAGGACATGTCGGTGGCTGGCGAAATGAAAAATTCAGTTACTGGCCAGATTCAGAAATTTTGCTGAATGGCCAATGCATAGAACCCACGGGGGCACTTCATGCTGCATTTGAAATGGAGCGTGCAGCTTACCGATTCTTTGGATTGCGCAGCCATGCGGTGCACGTCAATGGTTTTACACAAGACGGGTTTCTGTGGTGCGGTCGACGGTCACTCACAAAACCAACGGACCCTGGCATGTTGGACAACATTGCCGCCGGTGGCCTGCCTGTGGGAGAGTCTTTGCAACTTTGCAGTGTTCGAGAAATGGCAGAGGAGGCAGGTCTGGCAGAAGCGTTGGCATTGACGGCTGTGGCCAATGGTCAAGTGACCACCTGTCGATCAGTCAGTCGTGGCTGGCATCATGA
>RGHD01000092.1 GCA_010024385.1 Actinomycetota bacterium
CAATCTTGGATACAAATTGCGATCCAGATGAAGTTGATTACAAGATTCCTGGTAACGACGATGCAATCCGTTCAATAGGCTTACTAACTCGCGTTATAACTGATGCAATCGTTGCAGGTCTTGCTGCACGTTCAGCACAGGCTAAGACCGATGTAAAAGATGAAGCCCCTGCAGTTGCAGCCGGAGAACCTTTAGCTGACTGGGAAAAAGAAGTTGCCGGTTCAATTGAGGCAGCAGCACCAGAAGCAACAGCTGTCACAGAAGGAGCTTAATTAAATGGCTGCATATACAGCGCAAGACGTTAAGAATCTTCGTGAAGCAACAGCTGCCGGAATGCTTGATTGCAAGAAGGCATTAGATGAAGCAGAAGGCGATTACAACAAGGCTATCGACATTATTCGCGTTAAGGGACTCAAGGGAGTCACAAAGCGTGAAGGTCGTTTAACTTCAAACGGTGCAGTAGTTGCAAAGGTTGAAGGAAATCTTGGTGTGATGCTTGAGCTCAATTGCGAAACAGATTTCGTGGCTAAGGGTGAGCGATTTGTTGCACTTGCCGATGAGCTTCTTGCTCACCTGCAAAATGCACAATCTGACTCACTAGAGGCATTCCTTACAACAACAATGTCTAACGGCAAGAGCGTTCAGGCAGCTGTTGATGAGGCGAATGCAACTCTTGGTGAGAAGATTGAAGTTCGCCGCATTGCAGTGTTGAAGGATTCTCCAGTTGGAATCTACTTGCACCGCACAAGCCCAGATTTGCCACCACAAGTTGGCGTTCTAGTTCAATTGACTAAGGATGCAGCTGAAGTCGGTAAAGATATTGCTCAGCACATCGCAGCCTTTGCACCACAGTTTGTAAATCGCGAAGATGTTCCTGCTGAACTCATCGAAAACGAACGTCGTATCGCAGAGGAGACTGCACGCGAAGAAGGAAAGCCAGAAGCTTCCCTCATCAAAATTATTGAAGGTCGCGTAACAGGCTTCGTCAAGGAAGTTTCTTTGATTGAGCAATCTTTTGCTAAAGATGCGAAAAAGACCGTGAAGCAGATCCTCGATGAGGCAGGAACAGCCGTTAAGGCGTTCAATCGCTTCCGCGTGGGTCAATAAGTTCAAAGGCGACATCGCTTAGAATTTAGATATTCCAACTAGAAGTTAAAGGAGCACTCATGCCCGGTACAAGAGGAACGTATCGGCGAGTGCTCCTTAAACTTTCTGGTGAAGTTTTTGGTGGAGCTAAGGGCATTGGCGTTGATCCTGAT
>RGHD01000093.1 GCA_010024385.1 Actinomycetota bacterium
GCGAAGATGAGTATGTTGATTCTCGAGTTAAAGAGAGTGGTGATGATCCATCGCTTCATGTGTGGTTATCTGAGGCGCGATTAATTAAAGATTCCTTTGAAATCCAGGAAATGAAAAAAGCAATTGATTCAACTCATCGCGGTTTTGATGACATGATCCGTTCCATTCCTGGCGCAGTTGGAAAAAAGCGCGGCGAACGACTTGTGGAAGGCGCTTTCTTTACCCGAGCTCGTTATGAAGGAAATGATCTTGGATATGACAGCATCGTCGCAGCAGGTTCGCATGCCTGTGTGCTTCATTGGATTCGAAATGATGGCGAACTCCGTAACGGTGAATTGGTCTTGATTGATGCTGGCGTTGAAACTGAATCTCTCTACACCTCCGATATCACCAGAACTTTCCCCATCAACGGCAAGTTCACCGAAGCCCAGCGCAAGATCTACATGTTGGTTTATGAAGCCCAAGAAGCTGGAATAAGAGCGGTGAAACCAGGGGCGAAGTTCCGTGATTTCCACGTAGCGGCTAACCAAGTTCTGGCCCGTGGACTGGAAGCCATGGGTGTATTACCGATTTCAGCTGAAGAATCACTCAAGCCAGATGTTGGTTTACACCGCCGTTGGACTGTACATGGAACTGGACATATGTTGGGTATGGATGTTCACGATTGCACCTTGGCGCGTAAAGAAGTTCATGTCGAAGGAATTCTCCAAGAAGGAATGATCCTTACTGTAGAACCAGGTCTCTACATCCAACCTGATGATGAATTGTTCCCCGCAGAATATCGCGGAATTGGCGTGAGAATCGAAGATGATGTATTAGTTACCAAAGATGGTTGTATAAATCTCAGTAGCGCTATGCCACGTCATCCAGATGAAGTTGAAGCATGGATAGCGCAGATTCAAAGTAAGTAATTACTTATTTCCGCACTTATCGGAAGGTAAGTATTTGAAGCTTTCGTCCCATTTGATTTGTAGCGGTCGTTTGAATTTCTCTACGCCATCAACGGTTTCTACTGGACCGAATCCTGCAATGAACCCAGTTTTGTCGCCTTTGAAGAAAAGTTCGCGCAGTGATCGTTCACCTTCCGAAGTGAATTCGTAGATACCGGTCAGAATCTGGTTGCTGTAATGGCCGATCATCTGACCTTGATTCTGATCCTTTTCTGACCAGAGGTAATCGATGTTAGCGACAACAATATTTCGATCTTGTTGATCGAGTTCGAGAGTGAGT
>RGHD01000094.1 GCA_010024385.1 Actinomycetota bacterium
GTTTGCATAGTCCTATTTTACTAAATAATATAAGGCTAGTCAATACTAGTCTTGATTTTTTAATTCTTCAGCAGCCTGATTAAATTTATCCATAAACATTTGAATAACAAATAAGGCACTTTCTTGAGCATTCTTTTTTAATGCTTCTTCGGCCAGTTCGCTTCTTTCATCGACTGGCATTGCGTTATACCATTTCTGATATAACGCAATTGCAACATCGCCAATAATTTCTTCTAAAATAGTTACTTGATTAGCCATTTAACGCTGCAGCAAGATCGATTAGAATACTGTTGCCTTGCTTACCTTTCACTGGTTTAGATTTAGATTTAATCAAATCATATATTTGTGTATATGATAATGTTGGTTTAGCATATTTAACCGCCAACCAAGACGCTGCTGCTATCTGAGTTGAGATAGAGGTTCCCGTAACGTTAACCTTTGCTCCGCCTGGCACTTGAACTTGTGCTCGTGAATTTGCAGTAAAATCAATTAAATTAGAGTCATGATTACTATATAATTCAATTCCATTCTTAGTTGCTCCACCAACTGCAATTGAATTAGGAATACATGAAGGCCAATCAATTTTACTATAGTCATAAGAGTTACCAGAAGCAAGGAATACTGGTACACTTAAATCCACTAATGTTTTAATTTTAGACTCTACTAGAGGACTCTTTGGACAATAATCTGAGCTGTCAACAAGGTTATGATGGCCCTGTGACATAGCCACTGCTTGAATATTAAACTTTTCTTTATTTTGTATTACCCAATCTAATGCCATTGAAATAGTCGTACTTGTAGCAATCTGCCTGTCATAATTAATATTTTGACCTATAATACGCACAAAAACAATATTCATGTTAGGATTAGATTGAATTGCTGCAGAGGCCATTTTTGTCCCATGGTCAAATCCATTTCTAGTAATGGCATTTAGTGGCAATGTAGCAGAATTTGAGCCTTCCATAAAAGATCTTCCATTTGGACATGTTGTCCATTCAAGAACGCATACTTCGTAAATAAGTTTTTCTTTGATTGCAGGAATTGTATTATCTATCGCAGTATCTAGGATAGCTAATGTAGGCACAGTTGTTGTCCTATTTTTCAGCGTAGAGCTCTTTACATTTGCAAATGAACTCGTTGGTATAGCAATTAATACGGCAATTAAGGCCGTTAGTATTTTTTTATTCATGTATATATTCTACTAAATAGAATAGAATCCGTCAATACTAT
>RGHD01000095.1 GCA_010024385.1 Actinomycetota bacterium
GCACCAAGTCTGGGAATGATCTGGCAGGTTTCGATCTCCAGCCCAGACCGGGAACGGGCGTTTCAGGCGTTGGAGGTGGCCACCCTGTTTGCCCTGCGCCGCGCGGTGCGCAATGGCTCGGTCTGGATTGAGCACAGCCTGAGCTTTCGGGGTCGTGCGCGCTTGTTCTTCACGGACGAGCGTTGGCAGGCAGAGTCCAAGAAACACTATGCCCGTCTATCGTTACCCAGCAAGGCTGCCACTTTCTTGAAGCCTTTGCTGGCCAGAGTAACTGCCGGTGTCGATGCGGTGGCCGCTGCAGCCCGCAGTGGCGTACTGCGCGTGGATGATGAACTCCATTTGTCGCCATTGCCCGCAGAGGACGAAGACCCAGAAGTGACCAAGCTGCGCGCGGCTTTGGATCACCGCATCGGTGAGGTTCAATTGCCGGAAGTGATTCTGGCCGTTGACGCCCAGGTGCGCTTTAGCTGGATCATGCTCGGACGTGAGCCGCGCTCTACCGACGAGCTGCTGATGGTCTATGCCGGCATCATGGCCCACGGCACCAGTCTGACTGCGGTCGAATGCGCGCGCATGATTCCGCAATTGTCTGCCACCAGCATTCGCCAGGCCATGCGCTGGGCGCGGGACGAACGGCGTCTGAGCCAGGCCTGCCAGGCTGTGCTGGAATTCATGCAGCGACACCCGATTGCCGCCACCTGGGGGCGGTCCGATTTGGCATCTTCTGACATGATGAGCATGGAGACCACCAAACGGGTGTGGCAAGCCCGGCTTGATCCTCGGCGCAACACACCTTCCATTGGAATCTACTCCCATGTAAAAGACCGGTGGGGCATCTTCCATGCGCAGCCCTTTGTGCTCAATGAGCGCCAGGCGGGCGTGGCCATTGAAGGTGTCATCCGCCAAGAAAAGCTGGAGACCAGCCAGCTTGCTGTGGATACCCATGGCTACACCGACTTTGCCATGTCACATGCCCGTTTGCTTGGTTTTGATCTTTGCCCGCGGTTGAAGGAACTCAAACAGCGCCACCTCTTTGTGCCACGCGGCACCAAAGTGCCCGCAGAAATCGCTGCGGTGTGCGAAGCCAATGTCGACGTCGCTTTGATCGAAAAGCATTGGGATAGTCTGGTGCACCTGGCAGCCTCGGTCATGAGCGGACATGCCAGTGC
>RGHD01000096.1 GCA_010024385.1 Actinomycetota bacterium
TGCTAATGCAGTATTGATCGCTGACTTAGTTCCAGTAAAAGTCATTGATGCTGAACCATTAGATCCAACACTAAAAGATAAACCAGTCACACCCACTAAAGTTAATGTGCCGTGACTCACTGATAACGCGACTTGCATGGTAGACCCACCATCATCCACATCACTGATTTGAATTTGATTGCTATTACCTGATGAGAACACTAATGACGTATCCTCATTAGTGGTTTGTGAACTTGGCACAGTATTTACCGGTGCATCATTGACGGCAGTCACATTGACCGTAAGTGTATAAGCGGATGTGCTGTAATCTGTTCCATCAGAGACTTTAAATTGTAATGTAGTGTAAGGTGAGCCATTCGCATTTGCGGTTGGTGTAAAGCGAAGTTTACCGGCTGCAATATCGGCAGCGGTAATTTCTTGATTCAATGTCACACTATCCCAAGTCGAGCCTGAACTATTATATTGAAGTGTACCTGCGGCAGGTAAAGATGTAATTTTAATTTTATTTAAGTCGGTACCTTCTATGTCTGTGTAACTACCAAAGTCTGTTGCACTTAATACAACTGCTGTGTCCTCTGCCGTTGTCACACTATCGTCTGTTGAAGTAGGTGCATCATTGACGGCAGTGATGGTGATGATTAATGTCGCAGTTGAGCCTGTATTAGTTGTATACGTAATGGTAGGAACTGTACCATTCCAATTAGATACCGGTGTAAATGTGTAGCTACCATCACTAGCAATAGTCATGGTACCTTTGCCAGTAATCGTGGCTGTTTGTCCTGCAGTATAAGTTGTGCTATCACCACTGACTACGAAGCTCGCTACACTTAAAGTGTTATCTACATCCGAATCGTTTGTGAGTACATTACCTGTTGCATTGTTATCTTCATTCGTTGTATTCGTATCATTCGTTAACACTGAAGGATCATCAACAGCCGTGACAGTGATTGCCACAGTATCAGTGTCAGTCAGTGTGCCACCAGAACCTGTATGGCCTAAGTCACTTGTAGTAATCGTTAAGGTATCTGAGCCGTTGTAATTTGCTGTAGGTGCATAAGTTAAAGTTGCTAATGCAGTATTGATCGCTGACTTAGTTCCAGTAAAAGTCATTGATGCTGAACCATTAGATCCAACACTAAAAGATAAACCAGTCACACCCACTAA
>RGHD01000097.1 GCA_010024385.1 Actinomycetota bacterium
ACCACAGCAGGTGCAACCACTGTAGCCTCAGGTGCTGCTTTAAGTATCTCAAATGGTATTACGGTCGCTGAACCCATCACAATTTCAGGCACAGGTGTTTCAAGTGGCGGTGCACTTCGATTCACGAGTGGTGATAATACCTACTCCGGTAATATCACCTTAGGGGCGAATGCGACTATTGTTTCAGCAGCAGGTAATCAAACCCTCTCAGGTACGCTTAATGGTGCTTATACTTTAGATGTCACATCTGCCGCTAACTTAACCCTCACAGGTGCAATCGGTGGAAGTGCTAGACCTACGACAACAAATATCACAACCACAGGCACAGGTATCCTTTATCTTGGAAGTAACATCTCCACTGATGGTAATTTAACCTTCACTGCAGCAGGTGGTGCGATTGTTAAAGATCCAATCACTATCACCACAAGTAACGATCCTGTAACCTTCAGTGGCTCAAGTTCAACTATCAACTCTGAAGGTAGTGAAACAAATGACCTCACATTAAACTTAGGTACAGGGACTGCACAATTTAATGGCATCATAGGCGGTACAAGAACACTCGGTGCTATCGCTATCACTGGTGCGCTTGATCTTAATGCCGCCATTACAAATGCTTCATCACTCTCTGTATCCACCACCTCTGATCTTGGTGCGAATGTCACAACCTCAGGAGATATTACCTTTAGTGGCAATGTGACTTTATCATCCAATGTCACAATTCAAAGTGGAGCTAAAACAACGTATACGACTGATTCAACATATACTGTGCCAGTTGGCGTGACGAGCGTTACAATCACAGCAATTGGAGGGGCTGGTGGTAAAGGTGGCAATGATGCGGCTAATACTGGAGGCCTTACTGGACCTGTTGGTTCTCTAACAGCAACATTTAATGTTACAGCTGGGGATATTATCTACATGTATCCAGGAGCGGGCGGAAGTGCAGGAACTAATAGTGCTGGAAGTGCTGCAGGTGGTGCTGGTGGAACAAATTCTAGAGGTGTTGCATCTGGCGGAGCAGGAGGTAAAGCTGGACCAAGTGGCTCATCTGGCGGTGGCGGTGGTGGCGGAGCCGCGACTATTGTAAGTTTAGTTTCATCACCTACAAGCGCATCAGCTATGCTGATGGCTGGCGGCGGCGGT
>RGHD01000098.1 GCA_010024385.1 Actinomycetota bacterium
AAATCTGGCTTTAGCCCTCTATCTGCGCTCATGCCACCAGGGCCCACAGAAATAGTATGTGTCTCATCGATAATCAAAATGGTGCCGTATTTCTTAGCTAGCTCTTGCACAGCCTCTAAGTAACCAGCCTGTGGCAAAACAATTCCCACATTCGTCATTGCAGGCTCCATCAAGATAGCTGCAACGTCGCCATGAGCTAAAGCTTTCTCCATCCCTGCAATGTCATTGAACTCCACAACCCGAGTTGTTTGATCGAGTGCAACTGGTGCTCCAATGTTTCCCTCACGGGCAACTGTGTTGCCCGCAGCATCTAGCGTTGCAAAGCTCTCATCAACTGAGCCGTGATAACAGCGATCAATAACGATTATCTTTGAGCGCTGCGTAATCATGCGGCTATAGCGAATCACGTGACGGTTAGCATCGGTGGCTGAGACGGTGAACTGCCAGAGCGGTAAAGAAAAGCGCTTAGCTAATTCGGCTGAGACAATGGCCGCATCCTGTGTTGGAAGCATTGCAGTTATGCCTTTGCCTACTTGCTCACGAATAGCTGCAACTGTTGCATCTGGTGAGTGCCCAGTCATTGATCCTGTGTCACCTAAACAAAAATCAATATAGGTATTGCCATCCACATCCTTAAAGTGCGCTCCTTTAGCTTCCTTTACAAAGACTGGGTATGCACCTGGCCACTTAGCCATCCATGACATTGGCACACCGCCAGGCATGCTCTTTTGACCGTTCTTGAACATCTCTCCTGATTTTGGATGTAGTGCAAGAAAGCGTGCATCTTCTTTTGCACGCAAAGTAGCTAAACGATCACGATTAATCATGTTCGTAGTCTATTCAAGTGATTCAAAAACAAATAAAGCTTCGATGTAGTTCTCACCACTAATACCTAGGTTTTGTGCATCAGGCGGCGCTGTTTGTGGCTCTAAACACACGCCTTCACTATCTTCTGTGTAAATGACCCACCATGGTGCATCGCACTCAATAGAAATTCTTGCCACATCCTCCCAAACAACTGCAGGTGTGCCTTTAATGCCAGTAAATGCATCATCCCAAGGTGGGGGCGTTGGAGCACTTCTCTTTCCCGTTGGTATTCCATCGCTGCCACGAATCAACATTTCAGTTGC
>RGHD01000099.1 GCA_010024385.1 Actinomycetota bacterium
ACGATCAATGGTTAAGGTGTAAGCACCGATAGAGAGTGTACCGAGTGTATGTGTCACACCAGCACCTGAAGTTACACGGTCAGTGATAATCGAGCTACTACCAAATAGTTGAATATTATTTCCAAAGTTAGCTGATGTATCATAAGCGAATTGAAGGGTGGTGTTGCTTATGGAAACTAAGCCGGTGCTGAATGAGGCTGTATTTTCTGCTCTAACCGTTCCCGCATTAAATGTTGTATTTCCTGTATAAGTATTTGTGCCAGTCAGGGTTAGGGTGCCTGAACCGTACTTAGCAAGATTTAGCCTACTCGAACTTAAAACTGCATCACTAAGAATACCGCTGATGGTACTTGAACCGCGATTGGTTATATCTAGTGTGCCATTTAATTTAATTGCAGCAGTTGTAAGCACATCCGTACTAATAGTTAATCCTGTGAGAGGTGTTGTGCCTCCAACCGAATCACCGAGCGTGGTATCACCTGTGCCATTCGTATTAATTGTAAAGGTATAGGCACCATTCACAGTTCCGCTTAGAGTTACATTGCCATTTGCAGTAGTAGTAAGTGTGGGGCTTGCACTTAAGGTCACAGCCCCTGAGTAAGTTTGTGTACCAGTGGTGGTGACGTTAGCACCGATCGTGGATGTACCTGAGATGCTTAAGTTTGTCACATTCGTGATCGCACCACCGATAGATGCATTACCTGTAATGGTGAGTGCTATCGCACCACCATTTAAGGTCGATGAGTTAGTCACTGTCGTACCTGTCAATGTTCTTGTACCTGAACCACTCACAGTAACTGCACCTGAATATGTTTGTGTGCCTGTGGTTGTAATATTTGCACCTAAGGTGGAAGGACCTGAGATAGAGAGTGAAGTGAGTGATGTGCTAACTCCAACGATACCGCTTAATGTCACAGATCCTGTATTAGTGATCGTGAGGGCTTGAGCACCATTGATCGTACCTGAGAGAACTAATGTGCCACTACCTGAATTCTTAATGGTGGTATCTGCAACTAAGGTAATGTTGCCTGAGGCTGTGGCACCTGTAG